>NZ_JBHVWS010000025.1:0-124931 GCF_042882185.1 Streptomyces sp. NPDC058239 | reverse complement strand
ACGCCCGCGAATTCCCCGGTGCAGCGTGCAGGAGCCCCCGCATCAACTGAGCTGCTCAGTCTCATCCCACCCGCGCCCAACACTTACGGGACAGCTCTTAGTGCAGGAGCGCAGGAACTCATCAACGGAATATGTTGGATGACCAGCCGTCAGGGTTGAACGGAGCACCCGGCTCGGTCTCTCGGCCTCACGCTCAGTGCCGCGGGGCGGAATTCGGTGTACCAGTCGCCGCTGTCCCTTGAAGCGACTGCGAATTCCGCCCCGTGGTTGAGTGCGGCTTCACCAGCCGTACTCTGATCATCCACCTGTGGCCATCCAGGACCGGTGGATCCTGCATCGGATTACTGGACCGATGCAGGGGACAGTGCCCCCAAGGGGGGTGGTTCAGGGCCGGCCCGGAGCCCTTTGACGGTGCCTTCGGTAGATGACCTGTACCTGCTGAAGGCGCGTTCTTGAGGTGGCTCTCTCCTGTGGACGGGCTTGCTCGGCCCTTCCGTAGCAGCCTGCGCGCATCAAGCGTCCGCCACAGGCGTCAAGAGCCCCGTTGGCTGGGAACTGGCGCCAGTGCCGATCTGTTGCCACTCCCGGTGGAGGGAGCGGTAGTTGTCGTTGTGATACATCGCTGTGGTCGAAGTAGCCGCCCGTGGTGTACCACGAAGATCAACGGCTGCTCGCAGCGGCATGAACGACTTTTGTGTTCCCGGATCCGCTAGCGACGTGCGTCGTGGTCCTGGAGCCAGTAGATCTGGTCGAGGACCCACTGGCGACGAGCGTCGTCTTCGCTTATCCGGTAGCGGCCGCGGTCATCATGGTCGCGGTTCCAGTGGCGATGTCCATCATGGTGGTGGCCGCGGTATCCACGATCATCGTCGTCGTGCTTACCCCAACCCTCGTCCCAGCGACCGGGCCGGCCCTCGTGGTGGGAGTCGGCGGACCGCGTGGAGTGGGAGACGGCGGCAGGCCGGTCGCCGGTCGTGGGGGTCGCCGCCGAGGCGGAGCCGCCAGTGGCGAGGAGTCCGGCCGCTGCGACTGCCACAGAGGCCACCGCGACGGCAGCCCGACGCGCAAATGTGTATGCCATGATCTTTCCTCCTTGCTTGCCCCGTGACCTGCACGAACAGAGTCACGGGCTGCCTTTTGTCAGGCACTTGCGACAGTACTCCGAAGTAGTTGAAGGAAAAACTATTTTTGGTGTGAGGAGGGCCATGACCCCGAAAGTTGTTGCGTCGGAATATTTCAACAGCTCGCATGCTTCGGTTGGCCGACCTCGCCTGTCCGGGAGACGGGAGTGCTTGGGCGAGAGCGAGTTCCGAGGAACGCGAGCCCCGTGGTCGTTGCTGCGGACGTCGCCGTCGAGCAGTGCACCGCGGCCGGAGCCGGCTCTCCGCGGGAGGCCCGAGCTCGTGCGTCACAACCCCGAGCGCGAGCTCGAAGCCTGCGCCGCGTGCACTCGCGAGTGAACCGCCGGCTCATGTGGCCGATCATGGCGATGTGGATCACGCCTTCGGAGCGGTGGGGGTGGGTCTCGTAGTCGCGGGCGAGGCTGCGGCGGTTCATGAGCCGGCCGAAGGCCCTTTCCGCGCCCCAGCGCCAAGGGATGACCTTGAGGCCTTCCGCTGGGGCGCGGCGAACGCCCTCGACGTCGATGCCGTGTCGGTCGCCGTGATCGACGGCCTTGGTGCGGTAGCCGATGTCGGCCCATGCCTTGGTGACGCGGGGTTCGTGTGGGCGATCCGGGCGTCCAGCCGCAAGCGCTTGGCTCAAGGTCCCGGCCTTCGGTCTCCCGTACCAACCGCCGGAGCAGGGCGTTGAGCTGCATGAACACGCCTTCCTTCTGTCAGGCCATGTCCGGGGGCCCGCGATGGCGTTGCGGAGGAACATGTCCGGGGCCCCGCCAGGAGGTCGCGCGGGCCGGTGGGCAGGTCCGGATGGGTGACGAGGGCCCCGCGTACACCGGAATCCGGTTCGGCGGCCAGTTCTGGGACCGGTTGCGCGTACCCGACGGCGACAGCACAGGTCACGGAACGAGTGAGCAGGGCAGGCGGCAGGTCCGCCGGCGGGGACTGTGCCGAGGCGGCGTCCCGGAGTGCCGGATCCTTCCGCGTTTTCCGCCCGCCAGGGCCTCACACGGTGGCCGGCAGCGTCGGGAGAGAGGATGGGAGACGGATAAGAGGGCCATGGAGAGTCGAGCGCGGCCGTGCGTTCTGGGGAAGAGGTGCCTCGTGGCTGCCACTGATGCGTTCCCGGAGGACTCTGCCTCGGTAGAGGTTGGCCCGTCCGAGCCCGGTGGGCTGCTGGACGTGCTGGATGTGGCGGCGGTGGTGCTGGACGGCGCGGGAAGGATCGCGTTGTGGAGTCCGCAGGCCGAGGAGCTGTTCGGCTGGACCGCGGAGCAAGCACTGGGTCGGTTCGCGGCCCAGCTGTTGGTGGCCCCGGAGCACTTCGACCTCGTCCTGCACCTGTTCGCGCAGGTGATGAGCAGTGGTGAGAGCTGGGCCGGCGTGTTTCCCGTACGGCACAAGGACGGTGGTACGCGGCTGGTGGAGTTCCGTAACATGCGGCTGCTGGACGAGCACGGACAGACATACGCCCTGGGTATCGCCACCGATCAGGCCACATTGCGGGAGGTGGAACGGGACCTGGCGCTGTCGGTGCGGCTGGTGGCCCAGTCCCCGATCGGCCTGGCGGTCTTGGACACCGACCTGCGGTACGTGATGGTCAACCCGGCGCTGGAGCGGCTCAACGACCTGCCGGCCGCTCAGCACATCGGCCGTGATGTCTATGAGGTCCTCCGGTTCCTGGACGATCCCGGGGCTGCCGCGTCGATGATGCGGCAGGTGCTGGACACCGGCAGACCGCTGGTCAATCAGTTCGTCGTGGGCCGGTCACCGACCGCTCCTGCCGCTGACATTGCCCGGTCGGTGTCGTACTACCGGCTCGAGGATCCGGCCGGGCGGGTCCTGGGTGTGGCAGCGTCAGTGGTGGATGTGACCGAGCAGCACCGCGCCGGATTGGAAGCAGCCGATGCCCGCAAGCGGCTGGCGACCATTGCCCGGGCTTCGGTGATGGTGGGCACCACTTTGGATGTGGAACAAACCGCCCGGGAGCTGGCCGACATCCTGGTGCCCGAGCTGGCCGACCTGGCCGCCGTCGACATCCTCGACGCGGTCCTCGACGACCGGCAGCCAGGTCCGGTGTCTCCCGGGGCACCAGCCCTGTTCCGGGCGCTGGCAGTCACGGCTGCCTATCCCACCTTGACCGATGCGGACCTGCGGCGCATCGCCGCGGAGCCGCGGGGAGCAGCGCTCCTGGCCCAGGCCGGCCTGCACGCCTACCTGGCCGTGCCGCTGATCGCCCGCGGGGAGGTTCTGGGCGCCATGGACCTGTGCCGCGCCCGCAACCCGCTGCCGTTCGACCCCGACGATGTCGTTCTGGCCGGTGAGCTGGCTGCCCGCGCTGCGGTGTGCATCGACAATGCCCGCTCGTACCAGAACCAGCGCCGCACCGCCCTGACCCTTCAACGCCACCTCATGACCCACCAGTTGCCTGAGCCGACCGGCTTGGAGATCGCCTACCGCTACCAGCCCGCCCAGGCCTCCGCGGAGGTCGGCGGTGACTGGTTCGACGCCATCCCCGTGGCGGGCGACAAGACCGCCCTGGTCATCGGCGACGTGATGGGCAGCGGTATCAACGCTGCCGCGACTATGGGACAGCTCCGCACCGCTGTCCGCACTCTGGCCGACCTCGACCTCGACCCCGCGCAGGTTCTTCTGCACCTCGACCACATCGCCGGTGGCCTTGACCCCGGCTTCGCCACCTGCATATACGCCGTCTACGACCCGAAATGCATGCAATGCCTCATTGCCCTCGCCGGCCACCTACCGCCTGTCCTGACCCGACGAGGCAGGCCGCCCGAACTTCTCGACCTGCCCACCGGCATTCCGCTCGGCGTCGGCGCTGCCGCGTTCGAACAGACCACCCTGCAGCTCGATGCCGGCGACCAACTGCTGCTCTACACCGACGGCCTGGTCGAAACCCGTGACCAACCCATCGACACCCGCCTGAACACCCTCCTCGACCTCCTCGCCGAGCCGCAACGGGCACTCGAAGCCACCTGCGACCACCTCCTGGGTGCGCTGCGTCGTCAGGACGACCACGACGACGTCTCCCTTCTCATCTCCCGCGCACGCGCTCACCGGCCGTGATCACTGGTGCATCCCACCCCCGCCCCGAAGCAGGGCGGTTCGAAGCTACTGGCCGTCAGGGAGAAACACCGCCCAGCCGTCCCATGCCGCTCGTCGGTGTATCCAGGGCTGTCGGATCTGCTGGACCGGTAACCGGAGTGCAACTGCTTCTCCGCCGCCCAGCCGGGCCTCGCCGCAGCCGACCCTGGCCGGCGCGAACTGCTCGCGCGAATGTGTGATCATCGCGCCATTATTCGAACAGTGCAGCATTGTGCCTGTTACCCGATTTGTGCAGCACTGATGGCGGAGTGTGGGGTGGTGCACCGTGGAGCGCCGAGGGGCCGGAAAGGGCTTGCCGTCGAGAGTGACCGGGATAGTTGCCACGCCCAGTGAATGTCAGGGCCACGCTCACGTGGAGTGTGTGACCGTTACAGCCGTCAGTTACGGAAATGTCCGCATTATGTAACGCGGGCCGAAGCCCCGGTCGGAGCCGGGGCGGGTGCTTCAAAGTGTGGGTTCTCGGCTCGCTGGGCCGGGACCCACACTGCGCAGCATGGCTCTGACCTGGGCCTGGGCGCCCTTACTTGAGGGGACATCACGTGTCTGCTTCTCGTACCGTCCGTCGTCTCGTCGCTACCGCTCTCGCGGCCGGTTCCGTCGTCGCCGTGGTGGCGATGCCGGCGTCCGCCGATGGCGGCCACGACCGTGGCCGTCATGACCAGGCGTACTCGCGTGTCGTGCTCGGCGACATCCAGTACAACAGCCCGGGCCGTGACGACTACTCCAACCACTCGCTGAACGGGGAGTGGGTCGAGGTCGCCAACACCGGCCACCGGGCGGTGAACCTGGATGGGTGGACTCTGTCGGACCGGGACGGCAACCGTTACCGCTTCGACGACCTGCGTCTGGCCGGCCGGGCCACGGTCCGCGTCCACACCGGGCGTGGCCGCGACACCCGCACCGACGTCTACCAGAACCGCCGCGGCGACTACATCTGGAGCAACCGTTCCGACCGGGCCACACTGCGCGACAACCGTGGTCGCACCGTCGACACCGAGTCCTGGGGCCGTGACCGCGACCACCGCAACGACAACCGCGGGCACCGCCGTTGACCTGACCCCCGCCCGCCACTGACCACGGGCCCTCTCGAAGCTGCGGCGTGCCGCCACCCCCCGCCCCCGGGGTGGCGGCACGCCGCTCGTGCGGTCGCCGGGCTTTCCGGGGGCTGCGGCGTGCCGGGGCATCACGGGCTGGACGGGCAGAGGGGCCATGGTCCGGGAGGGTTACTCCCCATTGGATACGTTTCGCACCCGAACGGCCGTGCCAGGGTGACAAGGCTGTACCGGTGCTCGTTGGAGGGGAAGATCGAGCCAGTGGCGCAATCCGAATGCGCGCAGGTGGCTTCCGAGGCACGACCGGAGAACGTCATGACCGCTGCACATGCCCCCCATCCCGACCACACGCATCAGCACAGTGAGGGCTGCGGCCACGTCGCCGTCCCGCACGAGGACCACGTGGACTACGCGCACGACGGTCATTTCCACCGCGTTCACGACGAGCATGTGGACGAGTGCGAGTCGAGCGGGCACACCGTTCACGGCGACCACGCGCACCAGCATGGCGACGGGTGCGGGCATGTTGCGGTGCCGCATGGAGATCACGTTGACTACGTGCACGACGGTCACCGGCACGCCGGCCATGACGGGCACTGGGACGACCACTGACACACTTACGCAAGGCGGGTGTCCCCCTGAACGGCTGAGGGGACACCCGCCGTTTGTGTGTCTGGTGGCGGGGGCCTCGACGTCCGTGCGTCCGGCGCCTGAACACGCTGACGGACCTCGCGGCGTGGACGGACCGGTCCTGGGCAAGACATCGCCGACTCAGCCGAAGCGACCTGAGCGCGGTGGAGTACGCGGCTGTCAGCCCGGTGGCATCAGCGAGATCGGCCGGCAACCGTGCCCCGGCATGACCGACCACCCCCGAACCATCGGCACTGACATGGACCCTGGGACGCAACCCGAACTCTGCACGTAGAAAGTGCCCTCTGCTTGGACCGCCAGAACCCCTCAGCAAGGCTCATCGTCCCAGGTCAGGAAGGCACTTTCGCGTTTTCGCCCCACCAGCCGCCCTATCCAAGTGAGACGGCGAGGCCAGTGGAAATCACCCTGGGGCTGAGAGGTGGTTTTCTGTGAAACAAAAATCCATCCATGCTGATATGGATTTCAGTAATCCGCACTAACTCCAGATCTTTCGGAACAGGTTTCCTCCGAAGGATCTGTGGGAGTTTCATGGCGCGACCTGAAAGCAGGACGCCTCCGATCTCTCGAAGGGAAATTGATGAAACTCCGTACCTTCCCGTCGCTCGCCGTCGCGACCGCGCTGCTCGCGGTCGGCGGAACGCTGGCGGGTACCGCTCAGGCCTCCGTGTCCGCGCCGACTACGGTTCGCCACGCCCAGGCCTTTGGTGCGCGCCCCACGTCCGACACGCTGATCCACCCGAGGGCGACGCTGTACAAGAACCACGCCTGGACCTCGGGGAACGGCCGGGCCATCCTGCGGGTGCAGCAGGACGGGAACTTCGTCCTCTACAAGGACAACCGACCGGTGTGGCAGGCCCCCGGCGCCTACCCCAACGGTGACCACGCGGTCATGCAGGAAGACGGGAACTTCGTCCTGTACGACCGTGGCGGCCACCCGCTCTGGGCCTCCGGTACCTGGCGCAAGGGTGCGTACCTCGCAGTCCAGGACGATGGCAACGTAGTCGTCTACAACGCGGACAGGCGCCCGGTCTGGGCCACCAACACGGGAGACTGACCCCTCGGTAGCGTCGTTCCGGGGTTCCTTGTAGTGACCCCCGCTGCATCAGACCTGTTTGCTTCACAGGTCTGATGCCTCCTTTCCCGGCGCCTCTGCTGCCTCGGTCCCCACTCATCGGGGCGCGAAAGCTGCTGCCTGTCACGCTGATGCGCCCGCCCGGTCCATCGTGCACCGTGCACTATTCCGTCAACTATTTCAACGCCTGCTCCGAATAAGATGAAGACCAGAATTACTCGTCGTTTCTCAGCGCATAGTAGGCCGCCTCGGTTCCTGTTCATGGATGGTCAGATGGTGAAAATCAGGCTCTTCGTGGATGAGTCTGGGTGAACCGCTTTTCGGGCAGGTGAACCGTCGCAGATAGTTCACCTTCACCGGGCACTTCAGCGGGTGGGTCCATTGAGACACCACGCCTTCAGCGCGCCTGTCGTCGCCGCTGAGTTTCCCCACCGGCAATGCGTCGCGCAGCGGGTCTCGACCCGCCTGCTCACTTTGAGGCGACCGCTCTGGCCACGGGGCCGCGCCAAGTGCTGCGGGTAGATCCGAGCGCGACCCGTCAGCGACACCCGCGGGCGTTGAGCCGGGCGGCCTGGCGCGTGAGGTGGTCGCGCTCGGCGAGGTTGGGCGCTTTCTGGGCCGCCTCGGCGTACAGCCGTGCCGCCGCCGCCAGGTCGCCGTCGCGCTCGTGGAGGTACGCCGCCACCGCGGCGTGGCGGGGCAGTGAGTCGTCCAGCGCCACGAGCGCCGCCAGGCCGGAGCGCGGTCCGTCGGCCTCGCCGACGGCCACCGCGCGGTTGAGCCGGACTACCGGGCTGTCGGTCAGGCGCGCGAGCTCGTCGTACCACTCGACGATCTGCACCCAGTCAGTCTCCTCGGCGGTGGGCGCGTCGGCGTGGAGTGCCGCGATGGCGGCCTGGGCCTGGAACTCGCCCAGCCGGTCGCGGGCGAGGGCCGCCTGCAGGATTTCGACGCCCTCCGCGATCGACTCAGTGTCCCACCGGCCGCGGTCCTGCTCGGCGAGCGGCACCAGGCTGCCGTCGGGCGCGGTCCGGGCGGCGCGCCGGGCGTGGTGGAGCAGCATGAGGGCGAGCAGCCCCGCTACCTCGGGGTGGTCGATCGCGGCCGCGAGCTGCCGGGTGAGCCGGATGGCCTCGGCGGCGAGGTCGATGTCGCCGGAGTAGCCCTCGTTGAAGACCAAGTAGAGGACGCGCAGCACGGTGGCGACGTCGCCGGGCTGGTCGAACCGCACGCCGGAGACGGTGCGCTTGGCTCGGCTGATGCGCTGCGCCATGGTCGCCTCGGGCACCAGGTAGGCCTGGGCGATCTGGCGGGTGGTCAGCCCGCCGACGGCGCGCAGCGTGAGCGCGACCGCGGACGACGGCGTCAGCGACGGGTGGGCGCACAGGAAGTAGAGCTGGAGCGTGTCGTCCACCGCGGGTGCGGGCCCGGGCGCCGGCTCCTCGTCGACGAGGTCCTCACGCCGACGGCGGGCGGCGTCCGCCCGGGTCGCGTCGAGGAACCGGCGCCAGGCCACGGTGACCAGCCAGCCCTTCGGGTCGCGCGGCGGGTCGGCCGGCCAGACGCGGACCGCCTCGACCAGCGCGTCCTGCACGGCGTCCTCGGCCGCCGCGAAGTCGGCTCCGCGGCGGACGAGGATCCCGAGCACGCTCGGCGTGAGGCTCCGGAGCAGGAGCTCGTTCATCTCAGAGGTTATTCCGTGATGGTGGGCGGCGCGGCCAGGAACGGGCGCAGCTCGAGCCACTCGTGGATGGGCTTCCCGCCTGCCCCAGGGGCGGCCGACAGCTCGCCGGCCAGCTCGATGGCGCGCTCGTAGCTGTCGACGTCGATCACCATCCAGCCGGCGATGAGGTCCTTGGTCTCGGCGAATGGGCCGTCGGTGACCGGCGGCCGACCCTCGCCGTCGTACCGTACGAACGTCCCCTCGGGGGCGAGCGCCTGACCGTCGACGAACTCGCCGGTCCCCTCAAGCCGGGCCGCGAAGTCCTGCATGTACTTCACGTGGGCCGAGATCTCTTCCGGCGTCCACTGGTCCATGGGCACGTCGTTGACCGCAGCCGGGGCGCCGCGGTAGTGCTTGAGCAGCAAGTACTTGGCCATCGTGGTTCTCCTCGGTGCTGGTGCGACCCATTGTGGTCGCGTTCATTGCGGGGACGGAGCCAGTCACGAATTCTCGACATCGCGGTCCGAATCTTTTTTTGGGTCTTGTACATGAACCTGGGTGAGCCGTCTCGCAGTGTCCGGGTCCACGGCGTGGCGCAAGAGTGAGACCGAGGGAGGCGCCTTCCAAGATCAGCAGCGACCGAGCAACTGAATCAAGAGAAGGCGTGCGTCACCACGTGTGGTCCTGGCGCGTTGTGGTGCGCTCGGACCGATGAGTTGTTCGGCGTGGAGGGCATGCGCGTCCTCGACGGCACCCGCGATCCCCGACGTTGGCGGTGGACAGGGTCTGGTGGTGCGGGAGGTCGAGGCCGAGCTGACCGGCTGACCAGGCTGCGGGGTGGTCGCGGTCGGCCACGGCCGGTACGTCCAGGGCCCTGCACAATGCCCCGTTCTTCGGCACGCCGGTGCGGGTGCGGTGGCGCAAGCGGATCTGGCGCTGCCCCGAACCTCGTGTCGTCGAGGGACCGGGACCGGGAGCACGACTTCGCGCCGCCGCGGGCCAAGCTCACCAGCCGGGCGGTGGAGAGGGCGGTCAGCCTGCTGCGGCTCGACGACACCACAGTGTCGGCGATCGCGCGGCGGCTCGGGGTGAACTGGCACACCTGCTGGAACGCGGTCAAGAAGCACGCCGAGAACTCGATCGACATCAAGAAGCGCGCATCAGGGGTGAAGGCCATCTGGGTGGACGAGCACATCTGGCGCGCCACGCCAGTGGCGCACTGAGATCCTTGCCCACTTCGACACCGGAGGCATGTCACGGTGGTACCGAGTCGAAGCCATCAACGGCGTCATCGAGAAGACCCGCCGACTCGCCCACGGCTTCCGTAATCTCACCAACTACTGGATCCGGATCCTGCTCGCCGCAGACGGCACCCGCCCCTACCGGCGTCCGTCGACCAAGTCTCGATCAGCCGAACGAGCCGACCCAGGCTGATCTACGAAGAGCCGCAAATCGTCGGAGAGTTCAAGAACAGTGGCTTCATCACCTTGGTGACGTTCACCACGCTGTAGGGGCATCACTCACCACGCGCTCTCGAACTGCTCGATGCCTTGCGCGGCGTGCAGAGGTTGTATCAGATCAACAGGCCCGACCGTCATCACGTCTTTGACGAACGGCTGGCGATGACCTCGTACCGATGTGCCGCGGCGCCTTGCCACTGGACCACGGCAGGGTTGCCGAGGATCCGCTCCGGGTCCGCCAAGCCGGCGTCGGCGAGGAACACGATGAGGTCGTGATCGCTGTGTGCGAGTCCGAGTCTTTCGTCGCGGCTGTTGACGTGCACGGTCACGGGCCGGGCGCCGGACGGGGTGGGTGCGTGGATGGTAATCGGTGGTGTTGCCATGACTCCAGGGTGGCCCGGGGCGACGGCGGGCGCATCTGGCCGGCCCGGATGCGGCGGTGCGGGTCTGGCATGAGGATGGAGATACCGGCGGTGGCCCGGTCGCCCCTGGCCTGTCTCCCTAACTGGCTGGCCGGGCCACCGTCGGCATCTGGCGTTCTTGCGGATTTCGGCGTGAGCCGGTGTGACCTGCGCCGTCTGATCGGCGAGAGCGCCGTGGGCGCTGGCTGCGTCTCACGAAGTTGCCATTTTCTCCCGCGTTGTCAGGCCACCCAGGCCGGCAGTTGCGCGGTGCCTCGATCCATCAGCGACCGTTCTCGTTGGCCGACCGAGGTCGGTGAACAGAGTGAGCGCCGCGTAGCCGCCTGCGCCGTCCGCGATGGCGCTGGTTGGCTCCCCGCGTGGAAGTAGCCGTTCTGTTGGGTCAATTCGGGCCGGACCGGGAGCACGATGCGTACGTGTCCCGCGGCGATGCGTGCTACGCGCGCACCGAGATGGCCCATCGGCCTCTGGCGATCGAAACTGTCCTGGATGCGCGCCTGCCGCTCGGGGCTCGCCGTTTCCTTGGGCGTCTGGCTTCCACGTGCTCCATGTGGAGCCCTGCTGCCGGACCCCGGTCGAGGGAAACGACGAGCCATATCGCGAACGTGCAGAGACGGGGCGGATCAGGCAAGCAGGACGGACGCGAGTTCGATTATGGGCTGTCTTTCATGGGACCGAGCCCCCGCCGCTCGGACAGGGGCCCGGGGCCTGTATCTACTCGTCGTCGGTGATCAGCGGATCCTTCGGGCCGGACTTTCCGGGAATGCGCTTCTGGGCGTCATCTACGGCTTCCTTCGCCCGTCCCTTGGCCTGGTCTGCCTTCCCCTCGGCTTCCTTGCGTCGGTTGCCAGTCATCTTGCCCATGGCTTCCTTCGCCTTGCCTGTGAGCTTGTCCTTGCTGCTTCCGTGAGCCATCACGACTCCTCGCGTGGACGAATTCTTGCCCTTCCCAAGCTAGGACACCTCAAGTCAGGTCGCCTTGTGTGAGACGCAGTGAGAGGGAGGATGCACCTGGCACACTGGCCTGGACCCCGCCACACCCCCGTCGGCGGGGTCACCCACAGGTGTCCTGTGTCATGGAAGCTCAAGCGTTGCCACTGAAGATTGAAGACCGTGCCACCGACATTGAGCGGCCGGGACTTGCCGGGACTGCTGCCGATTATCAATCGCCGGGATCTCTCCCGGGTGGTGGACCTCCGCCCGGTCGACGGGCATCTGATCGGCGCGGAGAATGAAGTAGGAGTAGAGCGGGGCAGTCGCTGGGCAGCCCGCGTCAGGGTGTCGGCGTGGCGGTGGCGACATGCCGACAAGGTGGCGATGATGCCGACGTGGCGATTGCGGGACTTCCGTGACGACGATCTGGACCGTGCAATCCAGATATGGGATCAGGACCGGCAGGACGACGATATGCCTCCCGTGTTCCCCGTCTCTGAGGTCATGGCCTCGGCCCGGACCGGCGGGACCGTAGTTGTTGCAGTGGTCGACGAGGACCTGGTGGGCATGGCAGTGGCGCAGGCCCAGGGCGAGCGGGCCTGGATCACTCTGGTGGCGCTCGCAAGGGTGTGGCGCAACCGCGGACTCGGGAGCGCCCTGATCGCGGAAATCGAGAGGCGTCTGCGCATACAGGGGGTGCGCCGTATCGGTGCGTTGCTCGCCCCAGGGGCCACGGGAACCACGGCGCTGGAAAACTCCGGCTACCGTACTCGCGACGGGTTGACCTTCTACGAGAAGGTCGAGCATCTGGGGGCGAGTGATGCAGGTCTGCTCGCGGAGCTCGGCGGAAGGGTGCTACCGCAGGGGCTCTGGGCTGCCCTCGCGGGCATGGAACGCGAGAGAGAAGCCATCGAGCGGCGGATCGTGCTGCCGCTGGCCGAGCCCGTGTTGGCCGACCGGTACGGAGT
This sequence comes from Streptomyces sp. NPDC058239, assembly GCF_042882185.1. Taxonomy (NCBI): domain Bacteria; kingdom Bacillati; phylum Actinomycetota; class Actinomycetes; order Kitasatosporales; family Streptomycetaceae; genus Streptomyces; species Streptomyces sp. NPDC058239. The sequence goes on along the minus strand of NZ_JBHVWS010000025.1, from coordinate 112,466 downwards.
GACGCCGCCGAAAGCCGTCATCCTCTTCGGCCCGCCGGGCACGGGAAAGACCAGTTTCGCCAAGGCGGTCGCCTCCCGGCTGGCCTGGCCGTTTGTGGAACTCTTTCCCTCCCGGCTCACGGAGGGTGCCACCGGCGGCCTGGCCGCCTCACTGCGGGACACGTTCGCCGATCTGGCGGAGCTGGAATCAGTTCTTCTGTTCATCGACGAGGTCGAGGAGATCGCCGGCGTCCGGTCCGGTCAGGCTGTCGATCCCGGCCACGGAGTCACCAATGAACTGCTCAAGCTGATCCCCGGTTTCCGCGACCACGACAACCGCCTGCTGATCTGCGCCACCAACTCCGTCCGCTCCCTTGATCCGGCGTTCCTGCGTCCCGGCCGGTTCGACTACGTCATTCCGGTCGGCCCTCCCGATCCAAAAGCACGGGCGGCGATCTGGCAGCGCTACCTCGGCCCCACCGCCAACGACATCAAGCTGCATCGACTGGTGTCAGCCAGTGAGATGTTCACGCCCGCCGACATCGAGTTCGCCGCTCGTAAAGGCTCCCACGCCGCATTCGAACGCGAAGTCACCGACCGCAAAGGTGCGCCGGCCAGCACCGAGGACTACCTCGATGCCATCGCCGACACCCGCCCCACACTCACCGACCAGGCTCTCACCAAGTTCAGAGAAGACATCGAGCACCATGCGCGCATGTGATGCCGGGTGTTCCCGGCCCACTGCTCAGCGCTGCTGGGAACAGGGTTTACGGCAGTTTGCGCGATCGCGAAGGCTCCGCTTCGGCGAGGACAGCGGGGGAATCGAAACACACCGCTTGTCGAAATCGGTCAGAGGCCGGCGGTGGCTCTGACAGCCACTCCTTGCCGTCCCGTCGCGTTCGCACTCCTGTTCAGTCCTTGCGGGGAATTCGGCTGGCCACGGCCGCCTCTCTCCTCACTCGAGTTCGGTCAAGGGACCACGCGCCGAGACCCACCAGTACGGCCGCCCCGGCTCCGTACACCGGCAGCCACAGGGTCGTAGTGGCTGACAGACAGTCGGCAACAGCATCATGGGCCTGGGCCTGCTGTGCGTGAGCCACGGCGGCGCTGTCGCGACCAACCAGGTTCGCCAGCGCGGCCTCCGTGCGGATGCCTTCGTACCTGCCGAGCTCAGGGCACCCGCTACGAGTGCCGGGCATCGGGAACAGCCATGCCCAGCGCTGCAGCGCGGGGGCCAGTGTGATCGCTACACACAGGCCGACAACCAGCGAATACGCGGCCAGATTCCGCATGTACGTGGATCCGAGGCCAGGGATCCACGTAGGCAGTCGGTAAAAGGAGAAAATCAACGCAAGAAGCGTCACTCCGATGTAGGTGGAGAACCATTGCCAGGAACCCTGCGCGAGTGCGGCGGTCAGCACGGCGGCGAGCGCAATGCCGATGACCCCCGGCTGACCGGGAGGATCATGGCTCGCGCCAGTGGATGATGCTTGCCGGGCTTCTCGACGGCTGAGGTCGTCCATGGTCTCTCCTGCATGGTTCGGAGGCCATCAGCATCCGGGCACATCGCGCCTCGGCACGGCGCCATGCCGGACCGGCCCGCAAGCACGCCCGGTTGGCGGGCTTCCGGGGTTGGGCGCTCTCGCCGAGGGGCCGGAGCCGCAACGCCCGGCGGTGGACAGCCAGCAGGTCGCAGTGGCGGGCGTTGGCATTGCACGGCGCAGATGGCGGTGCAGCTCTCGGGTCTGAACGGTGTGGTTGAGGTGGCTCGAGTTGGCCAGGGTGAACTGCCGCAGCGGTCCGAAGTGCGCATCGATCGGATTGGCCCAGGAGGCGCTCGTCGGGGTGAAGGACAGCACGACGTTGTTCTTCCGCGCCCACCGACGGATCTCGGCGCTCTTGCAGGCGGAGACGTTGTCCATGATCACGTGGATCGGGGCGCCGTCGGCGTGGGCGGCGCGGATGGACCTGAGCGCGGCCAGGCTGTTGGCGGTTTGACCGGGACGCTGGACATTACTCGCCTGTGTTTCAGCACGAGCTTCGTGGCGGCATGGGTGTCCGGTGTCGGTGGCGCGTCGCCAGACGGTTTCGCCTTCCTCGGTGCGACCCGTCTGTGCAGCAGGATGCCGAGGTTGTACATGACGTCTGTGCATCCGTTGTTGGTGGCTTGGCGCCGGACGGCTTCGGCTTCCTCCGTGCGACCCGTCTGGTGCTGCTTTTGGCGGTGTTTGTTCGCGGAAACTGGGGGCGGGTGGGGGGCGGGTCGGCTGTTGTTTTGGGGTCGCCTTGTCAGTTGGGCCGGGCCCGCGGCTGTCGCGGGCCCGGCCCAGTTGTGTTCCTCGGCTCGTGGCGGGCCGAGGTATCCGTCCGCGGCGTCAGCCTGCCATCGGCAAGATCTTCCGTGACGGCACCGCGTTGAGTTCGTCCATGGCGACCGCCTCCCCGCTGTCCGCGTCGACATAACTGACACGGACGACCGGGTCGCCACCGGTGTCGCGGCCGGCCGTGGCGTCGAGTGCGAACACCACCGCGACCGGGCGCGCGTTCTCCCGGTCCCCGTGCACACCCGAGTACTGGAGAATGCGCCAGCCGTTGTCCTCCCAGTGGTCCAGCAGGGCGGACCGGACCACTGGTGCGGCGGCCTGCCAGGCCAGGGAGTTCTCCAGGAGTTCGACGCTCGCCGCGACCGGCACCTGGTTCCCGGCGGCGGTGCCGAGGAGCGGGTGCCCGAGGACGCGCAGCCTCGTCCGGCGCAGTGGCAGCAGCCACCACTGGTCGAGGTCGGCCGAGAGGGCGACCAGAACCGCCGCTGCCCCGGCCAGGAAGACCAGGGCTCCGGCAGGCCGCTCGGAGATCGCCGGCCACCAGGCGCCCTGTGTCACCGCCACCGTGGTCCCGCCGATGAGCACGACCGCCGCCCGTGCGAACGCCCGCCAGGTGATGCGGGTGTCCTCACTTGCCGAGCAGCCGCAGGAGGATTCCGGTGCCACGGCCCGGCCGTAGCCGAGGTAGCCGACGAATCCCGCCCCGAGGACCGCGGCGGCGGCCCCCGGCACCGGGTTCGCCGGGACCACCAGCAGACCTGCGGCGATGAGGAGCTCACCTGCGCCGGTCGCACGCAGCACCGTCGTGGCCCGCTCGCTGCTGCGCAGCATGCGGGCCAGTGCCGTCTTCGGCGCCTGCTGTGCCGTGCCCCGGCTGAACACCTTGACTGCTCCGGTCCACCCGAGCAGGCCCGCGAGGACCAGCGGGGCGAGGCTCGTTGTCAGTGACAGCATCTCTTCCTCTCTCTGCGTCCTTGGGCCTGCATCAGTGCCCGACGGAGATGCGGACGACGTCCACGGAGTTGTCGGACGGACGCCAGGCACCGAGCACCTGGGCGCTCTGCCCGATGCGCAGCCGGGACAGGTCGGACGTGAGCGCGCGACCCGCGTAGGAGGCGCTGGCGTCCGGGGCGACATGGCCGACCAGTTCGTGCTGCCCGTGGGCGAGGTGCAGTCGGTTCTTCGCGATGCCGCGGATCTGCGTGTCCAGATTCACGATGTTCACCCACACCGCGTCGGCGGCCACGGTGCCGTCGGGCATCTTGACGCCGCGTGCGTAGAGCCCGTCGCCGACCTCGATCACTTCGGCTGTGGTGGCGCGCACTTTCCACACACTGGTGACGTTGGTCATCTGCACCCGGGAGTGGCCGCCATTGGATCCGGCCACTTCCAGGATGCTGCCGGTGATGCCCGTGATGCGGCCCTCCACGAAGGTGGACTTGGCTATCGCGGGGTCGAGCGAGGGTTCCGCGGCGAAGGCGGCCTCGGCGTCGAGGCCGCCGAGCGCGCTCGCGCCGATGATGGTCGCGCCGCCGAGGGCGGCATTGGTGAGGAAGCGCCGGCGGCGCATCCCGTCGGCCCGGTCGTGTCGTACCGTCATGTCGGTCCTCCTCACTCGTAGATGTAGACCGGCAGCTTGCCCGAGCTCAGGTTGCCGATCGCCGAGAAGGCGGCCGGCGTCAGGTCGAGGACACGGTTGGTGCGACAGGTGCCGTTGCAGCAAGTCGCCTCGCCGCACCAGTCCTTGGTGCGCGGGCCGCAGTCGGTGATCGTGATGCACACCGTCGCGCTCGAGCACTGGTGCTTGACGTTCATGACCGCACCGCAGCCGCGTCTGGGGATGTTCTCGCCACAGAGGTCGGGCCGGGTGATGTTCCAGCACGCCTGTGAGGCGTTGGGCCACGCACCGTGGTGTGCGCTGGACTGACAGTTGCCGCAGGCGCCGCCGCCGGCACTGGAGCATGGCCCCCAGGCGTTGCCGCAGCAGAACCAGCTGGTTTCACCGGCCCACAGGCTGGTTGATCCGCAAGCCATCGTGTTGCCCCTCCTAGAAAATGACAAGTGCATGACAAGTTCTGGCCGACCGTCGACAGGCACATGTGAGGCGGGGACGCCCGTGTTGCGGCCGGGGATGGTTGTGCGAGCGAAGCAACCCAATGATGCGCGTAGACAAGCGGCTTGCATAGATGGCCCGCGAGGGCCTCGCTCCGCGTCGATCGATGGGGGCGAACCCGCCCGCGCGGCGCGCCGGCGCTCAGCCTCCTGGTCCTCCACGCCGACCCAGGTGATCGGCGAACCACCCTCCGGCCAGGTCCGCCACCTTCCCGAGAGCACCGGGCTCCTCGAACAGGTGAGTGGCGCCGGGGACCACGGCCAGTCGGCTCTCGCAGCGCAGCAGTGCCTGGGCCTGACGGTTGAGGTCCAGCACCACGCCGTCATCGCCTCCGACGATGAGCAGCGTGGGCGCGGTCACCGCCGCCAGGCGGGGCCCGGCCAGATCGGGCCTGCCGCCGCGCGAGACGACCGCCGCGGCCGGGGATTCCGGTTCCGCGGCCGCCCACAACGCGGCGGCTGCACCGGTACTGGCGCCGAAGTAGCCGACCGCGAGGCCATGGGTCTCGGACCGGTCGAGCAGCCAGCGGGTGGCGTCGGCCAAGCGGCGGGCCAGCAGAGCGGTGTCGAAGACGTGCGCGCGGTCCAGTTCCTCCTCCGCCGTGAGAAGGTCGAACAGCAGCGTGGCCAGGCCGACCTTGTTCAGCGAGGTCGAGACGTAGCGGTTGCGCGGGCTGTGTCGGCTGCTGCCGCTGCCGTGGGCGAACACGACGACGCCCGTGGCTCCTTCGGGGACAGACAGCTGCCCGTGGAGCCGGACCGGTCCGGCGTGCACGACGACTTCCGGATCCGCGGCCGCCATAGCCGCTCCTCCCGCGGTTGCTGCGTCCACCTGCTGTTGCTCGGTGGCCTCAAGAAGGTGGGCCCTTTTGTCGGACGATGTCTGAAAGCAGCAGGACCGGCAACCTGCCATACCTGCTCTCGGCTTTCGACCGGATTTCTCGCCGACGCTGTACCTGCACTCCACGCTACTCGCGTTCCGCCGAGGTGCGGGAGCCCAGCTGGTCGGAGCATGCGCGAAGGTCCGGTAAGTCCGCGTGCTGCCGCCGAAGCGCGCGGGAACGCGGAGGAGCCACTCCCACAGACCCCGGCCGGCCGCGCGCACGTCTCACCGGCCAGACCTCGTGAAGCCGCGTCCCTCTCTCCCCGCTTCGTACCGGCTCATCCCTTGACGACGCCCAGCGGCACCAGACGTGCGACCAGCCGGGCAAGTCCGGCGCCCTCGGTGACGGCGGCGACCGCGTCGACGTCCTTGTAGGCCTCCGGCGTCTCCTCGGCGAGACCACGCCACGAGGAGGGGCGCACGGCGATGCCCCGGGCTTCCAGCTCGCCGCGAAGCTGCTCCCCACGGACCATGCGCAGCGCGTGGTGGCGGCTCCAGACCCGGCCGGCGCCGTGGCAGGCGGAGTGGAAGGCGTCGTTACCGGGCAGGCCGACCATCACGTACGAGGCAGTGCCCATCGTCCCGGGGACCAGTACCGGCTGGCCCGCCTGGACGAGGTCCTCCGGCAGGCTCGGGTCGCCGGGCGGCAGCGCCCGCGTCGCGCCCTTGCGGTGGACGCACAGTTGACGTGCCACACCGTCCACTTCATGGGTCTCGAGTTTGGCCATGTTGTGCGAGATGTCGTAGACCAGCTCCAGACCGACTCCCGCAGCCGTCGTGAAGGCGTGGCGGGTGGCTTCGGACAGCAGCTGGCGGTTGGCCCGGCCGTAGTTGGCGGCCGCCGCCATCGCCCCCAGATAGGCGTGACCCCGGGGCGAGTCGACCGGCGTGCAGGCCAGCTGCCGGTCCGGGACCTGGATACCGTACCGGTGCAGTTCCTGGTCCATCACGCGGACGTGGTCGGTGCACACCTGGTGCCCCAGACCGCGCGAGCCGCAGTGGATCATGACGCACACCTGGCCCACCCGCAGCCCGAAGGCCGCCGCGGTGGCCGGGGCGTAGATCTGATCGACCGCCTGGACCTCCAGGAAGTGGTTGCCCGAGCCGAGGCTTCCCACCTGGTGTAGGCCGCGCTCGACGGCGCGCGTGCTCACCTGCCCCGGGGCCGCGCCGTCCAGGACGCCGTAGTCCTCGCAGCGCGCGAGGTCGCGCGGCACACCGTGCCCGTGCTCGACCGCGTACCGAGCGCCGCCGACCAGCAGCTCGTCCATCTCCCCGGCCCCCGACAGCTTCCACAGTCCGCCACGCCCCATGCCGCGCGGGATGGTGCTGTCGAGGATGTCCATCAGCCGCCGCATCCGGTCACGGTCGAGCGACTCGCGGTCGATATCGGCGGCCAGCAGCCGTACGCCGCAGGAGATGTCGAACCCGACGCCACCGGGCGAGATGACCCCGCCGCGGGAAACGTCGGTGGCGGCCACCCCGCCGATCGGGAAGCCGTAGCCCCAGTGGACGTCGGGCATGGCGAAGGAAGCACGGACGATGCCGGGCAGCGTCGCCACGTTCGCCACCTGCTCCATCGCCTTGTCCCCAGCCGCCTGCGGCAGCAGTGCCCGCGAGGCGAACACCACACCGGGTACGCGCATCGGCTCCCGCTGCTCGATACGGAAGCGGTACGGACTCTTCTCCACCAGTGCGATGTCCACGTCCCTCACCTCCAGTCGACCGTCAGCCGTCCGGTCCGATCGGCGACGGCGGTGCCGAATTCGGCGCAGGCGGTGGTGAGCCGCTCGCGGATCCACTCCCGGTCCTCGCCGCGCGCCAGGCGGGTGTGGCAGTAGTCCAGGGCCAGCGGCATCGCCTCTACCCGGACAGGAACCAGGTGTGCGGCATCCGGGCCGTCCAAGGTCACCAGAAAGAGGAGCCCCAGGTCGTTGCGCAGGACCGGATCGACGGCATAGTCGTCGACGAAGTCACCCAGGTCGTACAGGATCCGGTCGGCGATGCCGTGGAAGACATGGGCGGAATGCCCGGCGACCAGCGTCGCTCCCGCCGCCAGCAGCTCCGGGGCCGCGGCCGAGACGTGGCGCGGCGGCCGGGAGGTCATGTTGGGGCCCCAGTGCGGAGTGACCAGCACGACGTCCGCCGCCGCAGCGGCCCGGCCCACCGACTCCGTCAGCCAGCCGGGCACCCCCGCGTGAAGATCGGCCCAGGCCACACCGGGACTGTCCGCCCCGGCCGCGTACTCCCGCGGGTGGTCCGTGACGCCCACCACCGCAAGCCGCACACCGCCCGCCTCCAGCACCGCGAACTCCCGGGCCGCGCGTACGCTCGCCCCGGCGCCGACCGCGTGGACGCCCGCCCCGGCCAGCAGGGTTCGGGTGTCGGCCATGGCGTCGAACCCGTAGTCCAGGGCGTGGTTGTTGGCGAGCGTCACACAGCTCACCCCCAGTTCGGCGAGCACCTTCGCGGTGGCGGAGGGAGCGCGGAAGAAGAACGCCTTTCGCGGGTCGGGCCAGCGCTGCCCGCGGTCGGAGACACAGCACTCCAGGTTGAGCACGAACAGGTCCGCCTCCGCGAGCGCCTTCCTGACCCCCGCGGAGACCAGCGTCCCCGGCCCCGGCGAGTGGCGCAGCTCCTCGGCGACGCTGCGTCCGAGCATGGTGTCGCCTGCCAGTGCCACCGTCAGCGTCATGATCGAGTCCCTTCCCCGACCTGCGCTCAGACGTCGAGGGTCACCCGGCAGGTCCAGCTGCCAGGGCCGCCACGCAGTTGCAGGTCGTGCAGCGAAACGGCCTTCGGCACCGCACCGATCGGCACGGCGGTGCCGGCGTCGGCCATCCGGAAGCGGACCGACAGGCCCCGACCGCCGCCCGCCGACCGGATCGACCCCACCTCCACATCGAGCGGGATCTCACCGTCGGCATCCATCCGGTAGACGACCTCCTCCAGGACGGACACCAGCAGATCCTCGTCGGACTCCGCCGTGGCCACGTATGCGCGTTCACCGACGACCGCGGCCCCGGCCGTTTCGGCGAAGCCCTCCACCACCGCGCGCACCGCCTCGACGATGCACCCCTCGGCCGTCGGCGACCATGCCTCCACCCGCATGTCCGCGGTGTGTGGCACAGTCCGGTGTCCACTCGCGCCGGGCTGCTTCCCCGCAGGTTCCCGACCGTCCACGGTCGGCGCCTCTCCGTCGCCTTTCGGATGCACAGCCTGCTGCCGAGTTCTCCGAGCGGCAGGCCATGCCCCTCCAGAGTCGTCCCGTACACCGCTCCAGGGCAACCTGCCCGAGGCACGACGACCTATCGGCGGTGCACACACCTTTCCTGCCTCGTTCACCAGAGGTAATCGATATATGACATATGGTAGTTGTCTCGCGGTCGTTGTGAAGGAGTGCACGCATGCGACGCCGAGGGCTGCGTGGACGACCGACGGACGATTCGCACTGTCCGGAAGCAGCGACTGCACCCTCCGGCTGTAGGAATTCGACTGGGACCTGAGCGCCCGTGAACCGGCCGACTGGGAAGCGGGCGCCGCTCCCTACCTGGAGGTCTTCTTGGCGCGGCATGCATCAGGCTGGACGGATGGTGACTTCGGAGGATCGCCGTTCCATTCGGCCCAGACAACAGCCGCTCCGCATGCGGCAACAGCGGGAGCCGGGCAATGTGGAGGGCGGAGCCCGCCCGGGAGCCCTTCGCACGTCGACCGGGCGGGCCATGCGCCGCTGCGAGTCCTTTCCCTCCCCGGCCCGGCCCTGCGCGGGAAAGCTCTGTTCCACAGGCAGAGGTTCTGGCCCGAGTTCTGCGGTGGGCCAACAGCGCGTATCCGAGCCCGGCCCATGGTGAAACCCGCTGGAGTCAGCGCAGGCCACCGCGAAGACGGCGCCCTTGGCGGCAGTGAGCGCGCTTCGAGGTCGTACGGGCTTGTCCGGCGGGCGGTTCCGGATGGGAGGTACTTGGCTGTGCGCCACCGCACCGCTCCGTCGACGACATGGAACTGCTGGACCGACAGAGCTGTCGCAGCGTCCGCACGGTCGGCAGTTCGCGGAGCCAGGAGGGCGCGAGCGGATCACGAACCTGCCGGAGTAGCTCCATGGCATCCGAACCGAACTCTGCGGCGGACACCTCTGGACAGCCGGTAGTCCTCGGCTCGGCGTCCGTATCGGTCGATTCACTCAGCGGGGATCCACTCGGCGAGCCAGTCCTGGCCCGCTGCGGCGGGCGCGTTGAGAGCGCATCGCAGTGTCTCGACGGCGAGTTCCATGCGGTTGATTTCTCGTGTTGCGGCGAGGACGTGGGTGGAGTCCGTGCGCTGACGGCCACCGGCCCGAGGGAGGCCGTGTTCGCGGCAGCGGTTCAGGAGCACTTCCATGAGCGTACTTCGGCGCCCTCCGGCGACAACGCGATCACGGAACTCGCTCAGCACGGAGCAGTCGAACCCGGGATCGGACAGCTCCAGGTTGAGGGCGTACTTCCAGTCGGTCCGACCCCGTACCGGGTCAGCCGACTGCCGGTCCGACAGTCCCCCGACGAACTGCAACACGAGCGCCAGGTCGAGCGTCGCCGACGGAGGCCCTGGACACCCAGGGCGGGGAAACAGGTTGGAGAACTGCTCGTCCGCGAACAGTTGTCCCAGCTCATCACGCACACGGATCGCCAGGCTGCCCTTGGGAAACGCAGCCTTCGCCACCAATGCCGTGCCCGCGGAACCTCACTCACGACGCCGCTTCGAAGCGGCACCGAGCCCCCACACGCGAAACGACCCCTGGTCCAGTCACCCAACGAAGTGAATGGACCAGGGGCCTCTCTTCGCTTCGGATTCGCCAACAGTGTCGGCCCACGGCCGTTTCGGGGCGCAGCTGTCGACTCAGACCGTGTCCGTCATGGTCGAACGTTCTCAGGGACGGGTGCACTCAGCCCATGGCGTCGGTCGCCTCGGGGCTGTGAGCGATCCGGTTCTGCTGGAGGTCCTTGCAGTAGGGGACGGTCCCGGTCTGGACTACGTACCTTGCCGAGATCCATGCCTGCTCGTCACGCAGCAGGTACCAGACGCTGTTGTCGGCGATGTTCTGCGCACGGACCTTGCATCGCAGGCCCACTTGATCGGCGTACTGGAGGATGCCCACCGCCGACGAGTCGGTGCTGGGGTACTGCCGCTCGTTCACCCCATTCTGGCTGATCACCGTGGCGTAGGGCTCCACGGGAACAGAAGCCTGAGCGGGAGCCGCGGCGGCCAGCAGCGGAGCACCGAGCACGACGACTGCGGCAGCGCCCGAGCCTACGGCGATGCGCCGAGCGCGCCTCTCCAAGATCTTCAACATGACCATTCCTCTCGCTCATTCCTGACTCTGGATCACATCCGATCACTCATCGGGTCATACGCCCTGCACCCTGTGCTGTGGCAGCGTATTGATCCCCCGAAAAGACGATGGCAATCAGGCGAGCGGGCCCCCGCTTCGGGATCGTGGTCGGGCTCTGAGCCGTACCGGTGTTGGCGACGGGCGGCACCGCTGCCTGCTCGTGCTGATTCTCACCTCGCTGCCCACAGCGATTCTCACTTTGCTGTCGTGGTGATGTCAGGCGATGGTCCGCAAGGCGATCGCAGACCGGATCCCGTTCCGTTGGGTGAGCGCGGACGCGGCCTATGGCTTCAGCGGCCCGGTCACCTCATAGGTCAAGAAGGACATCGGTGGTGGGGATGCTGCAGCATGGCAGGGCTTCACCTGAGGCGGGACTCTCCAGGGGGTGCGTCGTGTACTGGACCTGGCCGGTGAGCAGGGGAGTGGTGCAGGTATGGCATACCCCGGTGCGGCAGGACCAGCGCGTGGGGATGTCGCATGCCTCCGCCAGCTCCAGCAGTGTTGCGTACTGGTCCGACCAGCGGGTGGACAGTCCGCTGCGGGCGAAGGTGACGAAAGGCCCTGTGCCCTGAGGACCGGGCGGCTGGTGAGGACGCGCGGGACCTGGGCCGGTGATGCCGGGGTTGATGGCCGCCGGCGCTCCGAAGATCTCGGTATGGATGTTCGACTCGCTCAGCCCCGCCAGCTGGAGAGCAGATGTCACGTCCGACATGAAGCCCGCAGGGCCGCACAGGTAGGCGTGCGCATCGGCGGGGACGCCCAGCTCCCGGATACCTTCATTGGTCATATGTCCGTGCGTGATGCCCGGCTCCCCGGCGACCTCGAGATTCGGGGTGGTGTAGTAGATGAAGGCGCGGGCGTTGGGCAGCCGGGCGAGCAGCTGCCGGGCTTCTTCTGCGAAGGCGTGCTGCCCGTGGTTGCGCGCGGTGTGTGCCCACCACACGGCGCGGGAGCTGTGCTCGCGGGCCAGCTGGTGCAGCATCGCCAGAACGGGGGTGACGCCGATGCCCGCCGAGAACAGTGCCACGGGCGTGTGGTCATCGGCCAACACGAACGTCCCGCGAGGGGCGGCCACTTCGATGACGTCGCCTCTGTTCAGGCGGGTGTGGAGGTAGGTGCTGACCGTGCCGCGGTCTTCGCGTTTGACGCTGATCCGGTACTCGGCGGCACCGGGGGCAGAGGACAACGAATACGAACGCACCAGGCTGGTCTCGCCCTCTCCGGGGACTCGTACGCTCAGGTACTGGCCGGCCATGGCCGGGGGCAGTGGCTGGGAGTCCATGGCCTGCAGGTAGAACGAGGACACCGTGGGGGTCTCGGGGACGACCTGGGTCACGCGCAGTTGCCTGAAGCCCTTCCACCCCGGCGCGGCGGGTGAGGGACGGGGCGGCTGGTCGAGCCGGCGGCTCATGTCCTGGAAGGACTGCTGCCATCCGGGACTGAGTGCCTCGATACTCAAGGCAGTGCGCAGTTTGGCCGGGTCGGGACCCGGGAGATAGAGCAGAGCATCGGTATCGGCGACGGTGAGTGACCCCTTGCCGGTGCGGGTCCGTGTGATCCGGTCTCCCGCCTTGACCCTGCCCTCGGTGATGACGCGGAGGTAAAAGCCGGGCCGGTGGTGGGCGACCAGCAGGGAGGCCATGCGCGGCTCGTGCAGCCGCATGCCGACGCGGTAACAGGTCACACGTGGCTGAGTGACCTCGAATTCGGCTTCGCCGATGCGGTACCGGTCGCCGATGCACACGTCGTCGTCCGCCAGCCCGTCGACGGTGAAATTCTCCCCGAACTGGCCAAACTCGAGATTGTCGCGCTCAAGAACCTTGCTCCAGTACGCGTAGGACTGCCTCTGGTAGACGAGGACTGCCCTCTGCTCCCCGCCGTGGCCCTGCAGGTCGCCCTGGCCGTCTCCGTCGATGTTGAGGCGGCGCACCATCTGGGGGCCGTCGACGGGATACTTCCACGCTCCCGTGTGTACCGCCCTGCCGCGCCAGCGCACGTCCTTCGGCAGTCCCACATTGACTGAGAGCAGGGTCGCCTCGCCATTTCATCCTCCCGGTGCGGCGCCTTCGCACGATGAAACTGGTCACCTGAAACATGCTGCTCGAATCGATCGGACCTCTCCCGGCCGATGGGGAGGCCTCCATCTCCAGATCATCGAGTCTAGTGGTCAGACTGATCAGCGCCCCGCCTCGCAATATGAATCGTTGAACGGCCCGGGCCACATTCTGCGAATGGCTACTGTTCGGGCACCGGAATGCAAGGTAGCTCTCGTCGACATGGCCGCGGTGACGAAAGCGGCCGAGGCCCCGCACCTGATTCGGTTTCAGCGGGAGAGGACCTCATCGGCCCCCAGGCCTCGGTCGATCCCGTGGGGCATCACCTGCTGGCCCGGCTCAAGGCGCAGCCGCTCACCGTCGAGGTAGACCTCGACCTTGTCGGGCTCGAAGGAGACCAGATCGTCGACCCGCCCGACCTCGGGGTAGGCCTCGCGGTACGACCACGCCGCCCGCTTGGACTCGCCGATGTCGTAGTAGCTGGCCAGCCCCTTGTAGGGGCAGAAAGTCTGGCCCTCGACCGGCGTCAGTTCCTTCTCCTGGATGTCCTCACGCGGCACGTACCACCGCGGTGCGAACCCGGACTCGTAGAGCACCACCGGCTTCGACCGGCGGCCGGTATGCCCGACGCGATGAAGTGGAGCGAACCATCCTGGCGCTCAAGGGCATCCGGGCCGCGGCCACCAGATACGAGAAACGGGCGTATGTCTTTCATGGCACGGTCACCGTTGCTGTCATCCGGCTGTCGGTCCGCTCATGATCCGCTGTCACAGCCGGGCTGTACGCTGCGGACGATCCGAGACCAACTGACCAGAAGGCACGATGAAGCGCATCCCCAGACCGTCGCCCGAAGCGATACTCGCCGCGCTTCCCGAACTCGCTCCATATGCGCGCGACGCAGTCGTGCTGCACCCCGAGCGCGGGAAGCCAGAGGCCGGCAGCAGCTCGATCGGCGGCCCGCTGCTCTGGCCGAGCGACGAGGCGTGGCCCGAGTGCTCCTTGCCCGACGAAGAAAGCCCTGCAGGCGTACCTGCCACACCCATGGTGCCGGTCGCCCAGATCTACCGGCGTGACATGCCGGGACCGTGGTGGCCCGCCGACACCGACCTTTTGCAGATCCTTTGGTGCCCCAATGAACACTGGGATCCTCCGGCCCAGCAGGCCGACGCCAGCCCCGTGCTGGAGGTGCGCTGGCGTCAGGCCGACGATGTGACAAGCCAGTTGACGACCCGGCCGTCGCCCTCGCGGTACGACGAGGACGGATACCTGCCCCAGGCGTGCTCCATCACCGCTGAGTATCTGACCGACTTCCCCTTCCGAGACGAACTGCCCCCAGAGCTCCGGCCGCGGCTGGAGGAACTGGTCCGCGAGACCGGCGACGGCGGCGATGTCATTACCCGCCTCGCGGGCTGGAAACTGGGCGGCTGGCCGACCTGGCACCTGTCGCACCCCACCGTGTTTCGATGCGGTGAGTGCGGCACGGGCATGACGCTGCTGTTCACCGTGGCCAGCGACGACAAGACAGGGGTTGTTGTCGGCAGATGGGGCGACCTGCGAATCTTCACCTGCCCCGCCGACCACCGGCACGCTTTTCAGGCGGACCTGCACTGACTCAGACTCATCACCCGCGCCGCGACCCATCGGACACACTCTGGCCGAGCACTTGCTCGGTGCGAGCGCTCAGCTCCTGCAATAGAGCGGACGTGCTGACGCTCTTCTTCCTCCGAGCCGAGTCTGCTCGGCTTGCGTGCTTCGGCTCGGGAGATGCTCCTCCGTACACTCCAGTGTGCGAGTGTTCGAAGTCCCGACGTGGAAGGAAGGCTCGATGATGTCCGGCGACCGCGACGAGACCGGGCCGGTCTTTCGGCTCGGCTGGCGCGGCACTCACTACCCCGGATCGCCGGTGGACGACCTATGGATGGCCATCGGCAAAGAGCCGGACGGAACCTGGTGGTTCGACGCCTACTTCATCGGACGCGTGCCACTGGGTGGCGGTGCGCCACGGTCCGCCGCGTTCGCCCAGTGGCTGCTGGCAACCCCACCCGAAGGCCGGTACGAGAAGGAGTTCATGCTGATTGATGGCGAGCCACAGAGCGGATTGCAACAGATCGCGGACGGCACCTGGCTGACTGTCGAAGTCCTGATGGGCCGTGAAGAAACCGATGGGCCGGAGTTCCTTCAGGTACTGATGTCCGGCGAGACGCGGGTGCAGCGCCTCGCCTTCGAAGTGTGCGCGCCACTGGAATGCCAGCCGGTACGTCGTTCCGATCTCGAAGACACCGTCGCCCGTCTTCTCACGATCTCCGCTGATGAAAGTCCTGAGGCCAAGGCCTGACCTGCAAGCACGCTGATCAAACCGCGCGGCATCGGGTTTGCCGGAGCCGGCCCCCACACACACGTGAGAGCGAGAGTACGCAAGCCACTGGCGTCGTTCCCGGATTTTACAGTGAGCAGGTAGGTCTGGCCCGTCGGCGAGTAGGACTCCGGACCCGTCGTGTGCTCACGGGGTGGCGCACGGTTACGGCCTGTTTCTTGCGTGGCTGACCATGCACCAACCGATGTCACGACCAGGTCAGAGCCCTAAGCGAGCCGATGGCGGGGGCGGGTGCGACGCTGGGAGGGGGGAAGCCGGTATGGAGCGGGGCGGTGTCATTCAGCCTCGTGACGATTCCGGTCCAGCGCTCCGTAGGGCCCGGTTGCCGATCCAGTCGGAGAGCACTTGGTGGCCGGGGCTTTGAGGCATCTTGTGAACCGTGGGAGGACAGCCCATGAAATACGCATCGGGAAGCAGCGTGACCAAGACCTCGTCCGTGTTGCTCGTGGCGGGTGCTTTGGTTGGATGCTTGTTGGCAGGTACCGGTTCCGGGGCAACGGCAGATGGGGCCGCCCTTGGGCGAGCCCAGGTTGCCGCATGCACGAACACCCAACTCGTCGCGAACAGCGCGCAGCGGATGGAGCCCAGCCAGGTACGGATCACCGTCATCAACCAGGGTCCGAAGCCGTGCGTGCTGAGCGGCTTTCCCACGGTGGCTCTCGCGGGTCAAGGCTCGCCGGACAGGAACAAACCTCTCAATGTCGTCCGGCAGGGCAAGGCGGGGCCAGTACAACTGGCGGTTGGCGGCCGGGCCTCTACGCAACTCTCCTTTACGCCGGTTCTTGGTGAGGCGGGCGGGTACTGCGTCTCCGGCGCCGCGCCTTCCGTCGCGCCCTCGATCGTGGTGGGTGTCGCGGGCGGGAGGCAGCAGCTGGCGCCGGATGACGGTGGCGACTTCGCGCTCTGCGGCAGCACTGTCCGTGCTACTGCCTTTCACGCTGCCGGTTCCTGACGGTCGGAGGGTGCCGTATGGGTCACCGTGTTCGGTCCGGGAGGTGCCCAGCACCACTCCGACAGCCTCGCCATGCCTATGCCGCAGGCTTTCCATGTGGCCTCCCCACCGGAGCAGGGAACCGGCTTCGGGGTTGACCCGGCCGTCCGAGGATGAGCGGGTCACACGCTGCACACCGGCCCGTATCCGCCAGGTTCTAGCCGGCTCGATGCTCACTGGGCTTCAATCACTGGTCCGCTCTTGCTGCACCGTCTCACCTCGCTGTCCGACCTCGCTGGACGGGCCCGCACATCCGGTGGTCCCGGGGATGGTTGATCGTGTGCCGTGGGAGTTCGAGTGGGCGGGTCGGCCAGGGCCGAACCAAACCGCCACGGTGAGCCCGGGCAGGGATGACCCGGCCAAGGAACTCGCAGGGGAGCGTTCCGTTGCCGTGGCGGCGGGCGACGTCGGCGGGCAGGCGTTCAGCCTCGGCCTGGTGGACGAGGTGGCGATGGGCGTCGTGCCTGTGGTCTTCGGCTCAGGCAAACGGTACTTCGGATCGGGCGAAGCCCAGCGCCGAGGACTCCCGGCGGTGGACGTGGACGACCGGGAGCCGCCTGGCTGCTCCACGGCATGAGTTCTGACGCCCGCCTGACCAGTGTCGAGACGGACAGCGCCCGGCAGGCCGTCGCAGCCGCGCACCTCGGCACCGACCCGCGCATAGCCTTCGAGGCGGCCGATGGCGACACCTGCAGCGGACCGCCGCTCGCCCTGGCCTACGTCGACCGTCGACCCGGGAAGTTTCACCGCCTGGACGGCCTTCTCGACCTGCTGGAACCCGGCAGACTCCACGTCGTCGACGACCTGCTGCCACAACCCACATGTCCCAGCGCCCGCCAGTCCGGCGTCGACTTGTTCCTCGCACACCTGACCGATCAGCCAACTTGCTTGCCACTCCCGCGACATGGCCATCCGGGGTACTTATCGGAACCCGCATCTGACGGGCTATCGTGAGCGGCATGTCCGCCCCTGAGCTGATCCGTATCGTGTCCCGCGACTCACCCATGGCCCTCGCTCAGGTGGAGCGCGTCCGTGCCGAGCTGGCCGTGTTCCACCCCGCCACTGCCACCGAAGTCGTCCCCGTCAAGACGACCGGCGACAAATGGATGGGTGACCTCTCCCAGGTCGAGGGCAAGGGCGCGTTCACCAAGGAAGTCGACCAGGCCCTGCTCGCCGGGGAGGCGGACCTCGCGGTGCACTGCGTCAAGGACGTCCCCGCCGACCGACCCCTGCCCGCCGGGACCACCTTCGCCGCCTTCCTCGAACGCGACGACATCCGCGACGCTCTCATCCACCCGGACGGCCTGCAGCTCGACCAGCTCCCGGCCGGCTCCCGGATCGGGACCTCCTCCGTACGCCGCATCGCTCAGTTGGCCGCATCCCACCCGCACCTGGAATGCGTGCCGATGCGTGGCAATGCCAACCGCCGCCTGGAGAAACTCGCCGCGGGCGAGGCCGACGCCCTGCTCCTGGCCGTTTCCGGACTGGAACGCATCGACCGTACCGACGTGATCACCGAGATCCTGTCGCCCGAGGTGATGTGTCCGCCGATCGGAGCCGGGATCCTGGCCCTGCAGTGCCGCGAAGGCGACACCGCGCTGATCGACGCCGTCAGCCCACTCGGCCACCCCGCCACGTACCGTGAGACCACCGCCGAGCGGATGTTCCTCCACGTACTGCAAGGCCACTGCAACAGCCCCATCGCCGGATACGCACAGGTTGAAGGAAACGGCGAGCTGTCGCTACGGGCCAAGGTCTTCACGCCCGACGGCAAGACCGTCCTCAACGCCCACGAATGGGCCGGCCCTCTCGATCCCGCCACCCTAGGTACCTCTGTCGCCGTCAGCCTGCTGCGTCAAGGTGCACGCGAGCTGATCGACGGCATTGCGCACTGACTCGGCGGTGATGGCGCTGCCGGCCGGAACGTGCAGACACGTCTCGGCGACGGCTGAAATGGTGACCCGTAGCGGCGTGTGAGCTCTGATGACTGCCGCAACATTCAGTACTCGGGGTCGGGCGCCCGCATAGGATGCGGCCATGATTCGCGCAGTGGTGTTCGACATCGGAGAGACCCTCACCCGAGACGACCGCTACTGGGCATCCTGGGCCGACTGGCTCGGTGTCCCACGACACACCGTCAGTGCCCTCGTCGGCGCCGTCGTCACCCAAGGTCGTGACAACGCAGAGGCGTTGCGCATGGTTCGTCCGGACTTCGACATCGCCGCCGAATACGCTGCCCGCGAAGCAGCCGGCCAGGGTGAGCACCTCGACGAGACGGACCTCTACCCAGATGTACGCGTTGCTCTCGAAGGACTTCGCAAGCTCGGCATCCGCGTGATCGTCGCCGGGAACCAGACCAGCAAGGCCGGCGAGATGCTCCGCGCGCTCGACCTTCCTGCCGACCTCGTCGCCACCTCAGCGGAGTGGGGTGTCGCCAAGCCGGATGCGGAGTTCTTCCGGCGCGTACTCGCTGCGTCAGGAGCCGCCCCTCACGAGACCGTCTACGTGGGCGACCACCCGGCGAACGACGTCTTCCCTGCCAAGGCTGCAGGGCTGCGGCCCGCCCACATTCGCCGCGGGCCGTGGGGGCACTGGTGGGCCGACGACCCCGACGTCGTTGCCACCGCGGACTGGTCGATCACTTCGCTCACGGACCTGACCAGAATCGTCAACGAGTGACGCAGCCAGACGGCCCCCACCTGAACTCAAGCCCTCGGAGCCGTATGCGTACCTTTGAGACTCGACGCGACCGCCGCAGCCCTCGGTGTGGACCCGTCGGGGCTCGTCGCCGACGGAGAGCATGCATCCACTCGGATGAGTGACGCACTGCCCCCTGTCGGCGGCAATCGCCGCCCATGACGTCGCGGACGACGGGCTCGTCCGGTTGGCTGCCTGAGTGTCGCGGGGTGGGCCGGCCCCATGACGCAGCCGACGAACACCTCGACGCAGCGCGGCCAAGGGGGACGGCATGTAACGAGGTACAGCGTTCGAACCGGGCAGCGTGCGCATCCATGAAGTAGGCGTCGCCGTCGAGAGGCGCATCCTGGCGACCGTCGCTGTGGACGCGCGGAGTCGGATCAGCCGGCCACTTCGAGCGACGCAAGACCGCCGAGGCCCGCGTGGTTGTCGAGAGCAAAACGCATTGCTCAAACACCGGGCCACAATGCACGCTTGTTGCGCACGTCATCGCCGTGTCCAGCGTCCACGTACAAGGCTGTTGACATGGCCGAACTCTCCGAACGGGTTGTCAGCGAAGGGTGGGATGCCAAGCTCGCTGCCGCCCCGAGCGGCCTTGGCCTGAGCCCGCTGCAGGACGTCCGATGCTGCCTCCTGCTGTCGTATGGCTAGTTCTGAATACGGCCCTATTCCGCATTCCGCCCCGGCGTTCACGCACTCCCTGAATCAGGAAGGACAGCACACCATGATCCGCACCATCGACCTCGCTGCCCTCAACACGGCGACCAAGTATCCGTCAATCCCGACCTACCATGTGCTCGATCCGAAGAACGGCGGCCTCATCGAGGAGGCGACCGCGTTCAACGGCGATGTGTACCTCACCGAGAAGGTCGACGGCACCAACGGCCGGATCGTCAGCTTCCCCGGCGGTGACTACGTCCTCGGTAGCAGAGAGGAACTCCTCTACGCCCGGGGCGATCTGATCGGGAACCCCGCCCTCGGTATCGCCGACGCTTTGCGTCCCCTCGCCGACCGCATCACCCCGCCCACCAGCGGCATCCGGGTCCTGTACCTGGAGGTGTACGGCGGCAAGGTCACCGCGGCCAGCCGCGAATACACCAGCAGCCGCGCTGTCGGCTACCGCATGTTCGATGCGGCCGACATCCCGCTCGACGTCCTGGAGTGGCCGCGGGCCCAGCTCTCCGGCTGGCGTGAGGGCGGCGGACAACGGTTCCTCTCCGAGTACGAACTGACCCAGGCCGCCAAGGCCGAGGACATCGAGCTCGTCCCGCGGCTGGCCATGGTGGACGCGGGCGACCTGCCGACTGGCATTGCTGAGATGCAGACGTTTCTCGCCGAGCATCTGCCGACGACCCGCGTGGCCCTGGACGAGGGCGCGGGCGGCCACCCCGAGGGCATCGTGCTCCGCAGCGGCGACCGCTCGGTGATCGCCAAGGCCCGCTTTCAGGACTACCGGCGCACCCTCAAGCGCCGCACCCAGGACGCACGTAGCCGCTGACCTTTTTCTGCGGCCGGCCGCAGTGACGGCGGCCGGGCCCGCGCCCGCGCCCGCGCCCGCGCCTGGCTCGGCCGCGCCGTGAGCGTGCGGGCCGCGCCGATCATCGGCGAACGCCGTCACCAAGTGGGCGGCGGCCTCCGGGCGGTGCACCTGCGGTTGCCGGTGGCGGGCCAGCCACCGCACGTTTGCCTTCAGCACCGCGTCCGATGCCCCAACACGTGCGAAGTCCCGGCCCACCGTCCGGAAGGATGCCGCGGTCACCGCGAACTTCGCCGCATCATCTGCGGATCCGCTCGTCCGCGCGCACGTCCACCACCAGGCCGTGGCGTCGGTGGAGAGCCCTTCCGGCTTGAGAAGCTGATTATGATCCCCGGTTCTGAGTAGCCTTGGGTCCTACGCTGGCGTGGTGTCCAAGGGCGCCGGCGGGCCGGGGGCGCGGCCTGATGCCTTGGTCTGTTCTTCGGCGTGTTGTGCCAGGCAGTGGCGTACGGAACGTTGGTTGTGCAGGCGCCTGGCGGCGGTGCATGGCGGTGCGGGTGAGGCGGAGTGCCCGGCGCGCGGGGCCCATTGGGTGGCCGGTGTCGATCGGCGCTCGAACGCCGTCTTCTGCTCGCGGCGGTGTGTGGTGAGGGCTTGGAGGCGCCGGAAAGAAACGTTCGGCGAGTGGGTACAGTGACCGCATCGCGAACGCAACCTGAGTCCAACTCCGTTCAGAACCCGGTCACTTGCGGTCATTCGTTGTTGTCCCGTCTCATGACACCTTGCCTCCGTCTCACCTGACCTTTTTCGGTTCGCACGCCAGAGACAACGTCACGTGAGGCGGACTCAGGGATGAGCCTGGCGGGCGCCCGCCTGGCTGCGATGACACGCTGCTAGATTCGTTCGTCATGCGATCACGTGAGTACGACCTCGACTTCCGCGACAGGGCCGGGCGGATACGAGCCTGGGGTATCGGTCTGTTGGCTGTGGCGGTGCTCCAGTGGACATGGTGTGCTCTGCTGCTGCTCACGCCGTACGAGGTCGATGAGGAGCCCGGCGACCGTTACCCCGCGGAGTGCGAGTCGAGGTTGTTGACCGAGCGTGGTACGGCCAACGACGGTCTGCAAAGGGGGGATTGGTGTCAGAACGAACGCGACTGGCCCGAAGCCCTGGCTGTGCTCGGGCTTTCCGTGCCGGTGTCGGTCGCTGGTGTGGCGCTCTTCACGAGCGGCAGTGTGAGCAGGCGGATGAGCGCCCACGCGGAGGCGATGTCCGAGCTGGACAAGCTCGCCGACGCACGGAACGCCTAGCCTGCACGGGTCAGCCGGCCGCCGGTTCGGGGGCATCGGCTGGAGCATCGAGGAAATGCCACGGGATCGTGAGACGGGGCCTTGCGCCGTCACCCTGAGACAGCAAAGAAGCCGCCGGTCGGCGAGTCGACCTCTGCCGTGGGCGGGTAGGCCGCACAGCGGCTCGAGCCCTCACGGAAGCGCGGCTGACGGACGACTTCAGGTGAGACCTGGCGGAGTCGGCGTCTCACCTGAAGTCGTCTCGTCGCAGGTCAGGGCGTCGCCCGACCGGCGGCAAGGTCGGATGAGAAGGGACAGTTGTGATCAGTGGTTTACGGTTCGCGAAGGCGGCCAGAACCACGATGAGGGCGCCGAGCACGAGTGGCTGCGAGCCGATGTCGGGCGCAAGCGCGAGCACGAGCATGAGCGTGACCAGCGTCCCGCTCAAGAGGACCAGGCCGGGCCGGTCGACCCCGGCGCCGTCCGACCGGCTCGGCGGATCATGCGGCATCAGCCTGTTCACCAGGATGGTGGCCCCGATGACCGCGATCGTCGGCAGCGCGAACATCCAGTGTCGGGACAGCCCTTCGGCCACGGGCCCGGCCGACAGCGTTCCGGCCATCCCGCCCCCCACGAACAGCCCGCTGACCACCCCGATGGCCACCTTCGACTCTCCCGCGGGGAGGTGCTCGCGCACCAGGATGAACGACAGGGGCAGCGCGCCCACCATCGCACCCTGCAGTACCTGACCGAGCAGCAGCACCGGCAGGTTCGGCGCCAGGGCCGACACCAGACCACCGGCACAGACCACCGCCATCAGCCGGATCAGGACCCGTTTTCCGCCGTAGCGGTCGCCTAACTTGCCCGCGACCGGTGTGACGAGCGCGCCGGTGATGAGGAGCATGATGCTGAGTAACGCCCCTTCGGCGGGACTCATGTCCAGCTCGCGTTGCGGGAGCGGGAGCGTCGGCGTCACCACCGACTCCAGGGCACCGGTGGCGACTGTCAGCATGCCGAGGGCCCCGACAGCGGCCTTATCGATGCGGGCCGGGGAAACCAGAGTTGCGGTCATGGACGTCCTTTCCGTCATTGCCGGGCCGGGGCGGACACAGCGGCCCGCCATGAGCTCGACGCTGCACTACACCGTGCAGTGACGCCCTGGTCACGTTCTCGATGCGCATCGCGACCGACATGCTCGGCTCGGCGGAGTACGCAACGCTGCAACGACTGGTCCGGGCGGAATCCGGCCACCTGCCGCACCAGGGCTACAACTCCATGGCCGACACCCCCGACGAGGCACTCGCGGAGCGGTTCGCCGCCTTCGCCGCGGCCGGGCTGCTCGACGTCCCCGACCCCCGACTCGCGGCCGACCAGTTCATCGCGCTGACCTTCGGCGTCACGCTGGACAGGCTCGGTTCCGCGAATGCCGCGGAGGACACCCGCGTCCGGCCACTCATCGTCGAGGGAGTACGGACCTTCCTACGGGCTTACCGAACCGTGTAGGGGGCTGGGGCAGAAATAAGAACAGTGCACCGTCAGCCCCGGCTACGAAGCCCCGCGCTGCAGTCGGGTTGTCCGGCGGGCTCGCTGGATTCTTCGTCCTGACTGCCCTGCCGGTCGCCATGCCGCTGTTTCTTGCGGCGTGAGCCGCAGCGCTTCGTCTGGGCCTGCGTCATCTTCGGGACCGGCATGCCAACTTTGTTGATGGTGAGGTGCGTCCTGGGGATGCTCCTGTTCATCCCGGCGGCGACGCTGCTGGTGGCTGCTTTTTGTGGCCCCCCACATTCGACCGGGCCTGTAGCGGGCCCCGGCGTGTCGGGAGCGCCGCTGGTATTGGGCGGCCATGCATACCGACACGTGTGTCCCGTCGTGACTATGGCGATGTGGCCATGTGAGGGTGCTTCTGCCGTTGAGGGCCTGATGGGTACGGTTTTGTATCCGACTCCGGGCCGGTAGGCGGGAGCGGATTCACTACCCCAAGAATGCCGCAGTGGTCGCCACGAACTGGTCGGCGTCGTCGAGCCAGGGGTAGTGGCCCGCTCCCGGCTGCACCACGAGTGTGGCATCGGGGAACAGTGCCGCGAACTCGGACGCCGACTGAGGGGGGCTGTTCAAGTCGAACTCTCCCGCGAGGAGCAGGACTGGTGCCTCGCAGTCGGCGAGCGCCGCACGAGTGGTCTCCGGGTCGAAGGCGCCCTCGGCCGCGAAGAGAGCGACAGCTTCCTTGTTGCTCGGCTGGCTGGCCACATGGTGCTTCTGTGCCGCGGCGTCCCAACGACCCCAGAAGAAGGGCGCGATGGCCTCCCAGTCGCCGCCCGTGCCCTCGGTGATCGCCTCCAGGGCGGCGAACGCCGCCGGGAACCACGGTTCTTTCCTCCGAAGCTGCGCGTGCTCGCGTCGCATCTCCCGAGTGATCGCTATACCAACAGCTCGGGGACCGGGACCGATCAAAGCGAGCTTGCTGACGTTCTCCGGGTGCCGGGCCACGTATTGCGTCGCAACATTCGTGCCGGCCGAGTGGCCGAGCAGGTCCATCCGGGGGAGCCCGAGGTGTTCACGCAGCGCCTCGACGTCGGCGACCAGGCGATCGCAGCGGTAGGAAGAGGTGTCCTTGGGGATCGCGGACCGGCCGGTGCCGCGAAGATCCAAAACGATCAGCTGACGGTGCGTGGACAGGCCGCCGAGGTCGCCGAGGTAGAGAGAGTCCGCGGGGCCTCCCGGGAGGCAGACGACTGGGTCGCCGTCTCCGATCACGCGGTAGGCGAGCTGGGTTCCGTCAGGTGCGGAGAAGGTTGGCATGACCTGGATACTGGCAGTCATAACCTAGTTATACAACCTGGTTATGGCTGGTGGAGGCGCTCGGGTATATAACCGAGCTATGGCAGTCGAAGAGGACACGCAGCAGAACCCCGAGGTACTGACGGAGGAACAGGCCGAGCGCATGGTTGCGGGCATGAACGAGGTCATCCGCGCAGGCGAGGAGATGCGGAAGCTGCGTGCCGAAATGATCAGAATCTTCGTCGGCTTCGGCTGGACCCAGGACAGAATTGCCCAGCTCACCGACATGAGTCAGCCCGCCGTGTCCAAGCAGGTGACGAAGTGCAAGGCGGGCGAGCCACCGTCCCCGATGGGGCTCTCCCTCGACCAGCACGACGCCCCATGGCTCGAAGGGCGCCTTTGGGGTCTTGCCGAGGAAATCTCCGAGACCTTCGACACCGCCCGCTGCACCCGCTACGTCAACGCCATCGCCCGGGGGAAGAAGCGATTCACTCCTCAGAACGTCGACGAGCTGCGGCGCCTCCTCGAAGAGGACCTGATGCTGCACCAGGCTGAAATGCCTGGCAGCTACCGGGACGCGTACGACGAGATCAGCCGAGGTCTCGACATTCCCGCGAAGGTCACCACCACCATCACCGCATCAGCCTCCGTGCGTCGCACCCTCGCTTGCCAGATCCAACGCGACCAGCTCAGGAGCGACGACCGAGCCTTGGCGGCCGAATGAGCGGGCGACATCAAAGCTCACCGCTGTTGATCAAGGCCGCAGAGTCATAACGACTCCCTCAGAAACTGACACAGCCGACGACGGGAAATGCGCGCTCGGGCAATTGCATGGCCGGTGCCTCTTTCACCGAGGTCACCGTGTCGCTCTCGTTATGACGGAGGGCATATTGCCGGAGCGGTAGTCGGGCAGTTGATGAACCGCCGAGGGGCGACCGGGGGCTTGCTGGTGGCGGAGTTGCTCGATCTCCTGGTGCTGAGCCGCGAGTTGGGAGACAACGAGGGGCTTGAACTCGGCAGCTCGGCAATGATGGTGTCGCGTGCCGCGAGGCGGGTCTTGACATTCGCGATCTCTGCATCGGCTCGGGGCAAAATCAGCCGCTGCTCATCAGCATGAGCATCTGCTGTCGATACCTGTGTACAAAGCCAACCGGCGCGGCGGCAGCGAACTGGCCGAGCATCAGGCTCTGCTTCTGGAGTGAGAATCACACCGGTTCGTCACTCTTCTGCGCCAGACCGGGGATGCGTCGTGGATCCCGTGGGCGGTGCGGTTAACGTCCCGTCCCATGAGCACCGCGCATCTCCCGCCCGCTGAGTACTACGCCTCCCTGCCCAAGCAGATCGCCGGTGCTGGAGCAATTTTCCATGATGCAGCTGGTCGCATTCTTCTGGTTCAACCGTCCTACGGCGACGGCACCTGGGAGATCCCCGGCGGCGGACTGGACAGGGGAGAGGACCCGCGGCAGGCGGTCCGGCGCGAGGTCAAGGAGGAGCTCGGCATCGATCTCACACCGGGTCGGCTGCTGGCCGTCGACTGGGTACCGGAGCAGGCCGACGGGCGCCCGCCGCTGGCCAACTACCTTTTCGACGGCGGCCTGATCACCGAACACGAGGCGCAGAGACGGATCCAGCTCGACCACGACGAGCTCACCGCTTGGCAGTTGGCCTCCTCCGACCGGTGGGGCACCCTCCTTGCCCCGCACATGGTCCGGCGTCTGCATGCCTGCTCCGGTGCCCTGGCCCAGGGCACCGCTGTCTACCTGCACCACGGATTCGACCCCACTTAACACGAGACCTGATGCCCTGCCACCCTTCCGGTCGGCGTACAGGCAACGACCGACGTGAACACCCCACCGATCCCCATTGCCACCCCGCGCCTGGGACGTGACCGACATCGCCGCCGCTGTCCACGTCCTTGAATTCGACTACTTCGTCCAGGGCCCCAAGGTTGCAGAGGCGGAGCCGGACACCGTGCCAGAATTGCAGCCCCGAGCCGGGGCAGGATCAGCAGTGGAGGGCGGCGAGCGCGGGTCATCGCTGGTCAGACCGAACCCCGGGAGATCTCCGCGCGCTGATCCTTCATCCATCTGTCGGTATCCAGCCGTGACGTGACCGTCGTGACCGCTCCGCCAGTCTCCGAAAAGTTCCGGACCCATATGGTGGAGGGCCGATTCCAGCAGCGCTCCGATGTGCGACAGGGTGGTGTCCTCCTTGCCGCACCAGCCCCGCATCGCCACGCTGCCGGCCGCGACGAACACGGCGACCATCAACTGGGGGCGCATGTCGGAACCACCGGTGTGGATGCCTTCCCGTTCGGCGATGACCTCGGCCAGCCGCGTCTCAAGTCCGCCGGCGCGGCGCAGCAGTTCGGCGCTCAGGCTCGGCGTCCGGTCGATCAGCCGAAGCAGCGACGCATCGACACCGTATGCGCTGCCCTCCTGCAGAGTGCGGAGGACCGTTCCGAACGCCGCGCGCACATGGGACTTTCTTCCTCCGGCCGCGACCGAAGAGCCGTGACCAGAGCGTCCCCGCTCGCGGTCAGCGGGACCAGCACCAGATCCTCCTTGGCGGGGAAATAGCGGAAGACCGTGCGCTGGGAGACCCCCACCGCGTCCGCGATCTGGCCGACGGTGGTCCGTTCATACCCCTGGGCGAGAAAGAGCCTGACCGCCGTGCGCGCCACGTCCTCACGCGTACGCTGCATTTTGCGTGTGCGCAGATTCTGTCCGGGCACGACGGTACTCCTCCTGGAACTCGGTGGGCTCAGTGCGTCGGGGCAGCCTGTGCCTTTGCGGCGGCGGCGTTCTCCTCCGCGAGCCGCTCCATGCCGCTCTGCGTCTTGAGCGGCTTCTCCTTGATGAACAGCACTGCGATCAGGGCGAGAAACGCGAAGGGGGCTCCGATCAGGAAGACATCCGCGGTCGCGACCCCGTACGCGTGCTCGACCACCTGCCGGGCCGGTTCGGGAAGAGTGGTGAGGTCGGGGACGCCGTGTCCGGCGCCCCCGTTGTCCGCCGCCCCGCCGAAGCCCTTCTCCATCTCGCTCGCCACCCGGTGGCTGAGCACGGCGCCCAGAGCGCTCGTGCCGATCGCTCCTCCGAGGCTGCGGAAGAACGACAGCACCGAGGTCGCGGCGCCCAGTTCCGACGCGGGCACGTCGTTCTGAGCTGCCAGCACCAGGTTCTGCATCAGCATGCCGACGCCGACGCCGAGTACCACCATGTAGCTGCTGAGCAGCCCGAACGAGGAGTCCGCGCTGATCGTGGCCAGCAGGCCCATGCCCGCGGTCATGATGATGCCGCCCGCGATCAGAAAGCCCTTCCACTTGCCCCGGGCGGAGATGATCTGCCCGGCGATGGTCGTGGAAAGCATCAGACCGAGGATCATCGGCAGGCTCATCAGGCCTGCGATGGTCGGCGACTTGCCGAGCGAGATCTGGAAGTACTGGGAGAGGAACACCGTGCCGCCGAACATGGCCACGCCGACCAGCAGGCTCGCCACCGTCGTCAGCGTCACGGTGCGGTTGCGGAAGATGTCCAGCGGGATGATCGGTTCCTGAACCCTGGATTCGACCAGGACCGCGGCGACCAGCAGGACCACACCGGCGGTGACCAGGGCGACGGTCTGCCACGACGCCCAGTCGAACCGGTTGCCTGCGAGGGTCACCCACAGCAGCAGTGCGCTGACCCCGCTCATGATGAGGACGGCACCGAGATAGTCGATCTTCACCTCTCTGCGGACGGTGGGCAGCTTCAGGGTCAGCTGGAGCAGCACGATCGCGAGCAGGGCGAACGGCACACCGATGAAGAAGCACCAGCGCCACCCCAGCCAGGAGGTGTCCACGAGCACGCCGCCGATGAGCGGTCCTGCGACGGTGCCGACGGCGAAGACGGCGCCGAAGATGCCGGAGTAGCGGCCGAGTTCACGCGGGGGAATGATCGCAGCCATCACCACCTGGGCAAGCGCGGTGAGACCGCCCGCGCCGATGCCCTGCACGACACGGCTCACGATGAGCAGGCCGACACTGTGCGAGAAGCCGGCGACGAGCGAGCCGACGATGAACATCGAAAGAGAGAGCTGGATGAGCAGCTTCTTGTCGTAGAGGTCGGACAGCTTGCCCCAGATCGGGACGGTCGCCGTCATCGCCAGAAGCTCGGCGGTGACCACCCAGGTGTATGAGGACTGGCTGCCGTGCAGATCGGCAATGATCCTGGGAAGGGCGTTGGAGACCACGGTGGAGGCCAGGATGGCCACGAACATGCCGGCCATCAGGCCCGACATGGCCTGGAGTATGTGACGACGTGTCATGGCTGGTGCGTCCCCCTCGGGCGCACCGGCGGTACCGGTTTCGGGTGTGACGGCAGCGGTCATCGGCTGACGTTCCTCATTCTCTGGTGAAAGGCCCCGGTGGGGGCTTCGGATGTGCTTCAGCCGCTCAGACCGGCGGCCAGCGAGGAGAACGCCTCGCGATAGATGCTCTGGAACGTGCGGGTACGGCCGGAGGCCACCCAGAGTTCGACGGCGGCGCGCACGGCAGCGATTGTCACGTGCGCGAGAAGCCGGGGGTAGAGATCGGACTCGGGATCCTGGCCGAGGCGTTCGGCCACGACAGCGACCAGTGCGCGTTCGTCCGCGCCCTGGGCGGCCAGGAATCCGGGCAGCAGCGAAGGACTCGTCCTGAGCACGGCCATCTGGAGCTCCCAGCGTTCGTGATCCTCCTCGATATGGGCGAGTTCCTGGCCGATCGCCTCGCGCAGAGCATTGAGTGCCGTGAGTTCCTTCGGCGCGTTGAGCACCGCCCGACGAGCCCGTTCTGCGCTGTCCTGGTCGGGACGGGTGATCGCGTCTTCCAGGCACGGAAAGTAGTTGAAGAAGGTGCGCACGGAGACACCGGCCACATCGGTGACCGCTTCCACGGTCATGTTCTCGAATCCGCAGTCCGCGGCCATGCGCAGCGCCACGTCCGCGAGGGCGTCACGCGTCGCACGCTTCTTACGTTCGCGGAGCCCGATGGGCATGTCGTCGGCACTCATGAAGGTGCATGATATGCAATCTTGCACGGTGTGCAAAATTCCGCTTCCGGCGTGTGTTCGTGGACAGTCTCAGCCCGCTGCCGATGGTCCTGGTGACGGTGCGCGGGGCTCGGTGCGGCGTCAGTCCTGAGCCACACCGAGCCCCGCGCTCCGCATTATTGACCGGTCGATCAGCTTTTTTTACCTCGGGCGGGAGTTCTGAGCCGGAGTGAGCGGCGAAGAGCGTGGCTTCTTCAGGTGTGTCCCCGATGGCGAGACCTTGGGAGAGACGTCGTCCACCTCAATGGGCGGTCTCCGTCGTGGCCGGCTCGTCGTGGTGTCCGAAGCGCCACCGGACCGGTCCGCAAATCTCTTTCTCTGTTACGTGCTCGATGCCTGGATGGCCCGGAAGTTCCCTGGAGTCGCCTTGGGTTTTGACGGTACTGGGGACTTGCCAGGGGGCCGGGAGCCTGCCATGAGGCCGGGGCCGCCCTCCCCGGCCGGTCAGCCTCGCCGGCTGTCAGCTGACGGAGTCCATGAAGCTCAGCATCCGGCGATTGATCTCCTCCGCGTGGTCGATCTGCGGTCCGTGGCCGGTGGCGGAGACGATTTCGGCGCGTGCCCCGGGTATCAGGCGTGGAATGCGCTCCACTTGCCGCCGCGGGTGCACGAGGAGGCTTCGCTTGCCAAGCACCAGATAGAGCGGGGTGCGAATGCTGGACAGTTCGTCCTCGGACAAGGGGAGTGGAGCTGGGCGGCGAATGCGGTAGGCGCGGACACCCGATCGGATCATCGTGCGCAGCTCCGGGATGATGAGGACGGGTTGCTCCAGCCAGGCTGCCAGTCGTGGGCGCAGTGCCTTGGGGGCGAAGGTCGCGAAGAGACTGGCGAAGATCCAGACGAAGAAACGCAGCCCGACCTTTTCCAGACCGCCGGGGTCGAGCAGCGTGACCGAGGCGAGGCGGCCGGGCCTGCGGTGCGCTTGGTTGAGGGTGAGCCATCCGCCGTAGGAGGAGCCGACAAGGTGTACGCGGTCAAGCCCGAGTCCGGCAAGCGTCTCGTCCAGCCACTGTGCGGCCCGGTCGGGTTGATGGATGGGTTCGCGCTGCACGCTGCGCCCTGGATCGCCTGGGGTGTCGATCGCGTAGACGGTGCGGTCGATGCTGAGGGCGGGGGTGTTTGGGTACCACATGGCGGAGCAAGAGCCCGCCCCGTGCACCAGGACGACGGGGGTGCGGGACCGGTCGGCGGGGTTCACAGGGCCGTACCGGTAGACGTGTGTGGTGCCGAAGGACGTCTCCACGTCCATCTCTGCGAGCGTGGGCGCCCCCAGTGCATAAACGGCGTCGCAGGCCGCGAAGTAGCGGTCACGCAAGGCATCGCTCACATAGCGGCCGACATCGGCCTGGGTGCGAGTCGTGGTCTCGGGCACGGCCACCTCCGGGATATCGATTCTTGGTGATACGAACGTACCACGTTGGTGGTACAGGTGTACCATCATGACTCGGGAGGCCCCGGACCAGGGCAACCGATGAGCAGAGAGGCGGCCGATGCCCAAGCGCGTGGACCACGCAGAACGGCGTAGCGAGATCGCCGAGGCACTCGTCCGAGTCGCCGGACGACGCGGTCTGCACGCCGTGGGGATGCGCGACGTGGCAGCGGAGGCGGGGGTGTCACTGCGGCTGGTGCAGTACTACTTCGAGACCAAGGAAAAGTTGCTGCTCTACGGGTTGCAGCATCTGGCGGAGAGATTCGGGGAACGAGTAGCAGCCAGGTCCCGGGCCGTCGGCGACGGCCCGCAACCCCGCGCAGTGATCGAGGCGCTTCTGATGGCGTCGTTGCCGACCGACGAGGAGAGCCGCGCCTTCCACCTCGTCTATACCTCGTACGCGGTTCTGGCCGTGACCGACCAGGCGCTCGCCGCGCAGCCGTTCATCCGGAACCCTGATGCCGCCGAGGAGGCCCTGGCCGAACTCCTCCGGCAGGCACAGGAGGCGGATCTTGTTCAGCCCGGTGTGGACGTCCAGTTGGAGGCAGTGAGTCTGCTTGCCATGTCTGCGGGACTCGGCATCAGCGTCCTCGTCGGCCAGCGCAGCCCAGAATCCGCCGGCGTAGTGCTGAACCACCACCTGGACCGGATTTTCCAAGCGAGTGGCTCGGTTCCCTGACGCAGCGGGTGCGGGAATGACGTCGTTGTTCGTGAACCTCTCAGAGCCCGAAGAACAGCAATCGCCTCCCAGGTGTTCGAGTTCTGGCTCAACTTCCGTGGAGCACACGCGCTGAGCGACGGTTGCTGCTGGAGTGGCCTTTGGCGAGTTGCCCGGAATCGATGACTGTCGGGCTGGGCGTGGCAAGTCAGAAGGAACCGAAGAAGCGATCCCATCAGTTGGGTCGCTGAACGTGCCAGGAAAGGCGGCTCGGCCAGGACCGCCGGCTGACACAGAACATCTGCGCCATGGGCCGCCGGCGAGCGGTGGCACATGTCGCTGCCATCGCTCGCCCAGTGCGCGCAAGGCGTGCCCGTCGTCCTGGCGGTCAGCGGAAACCACGTGACGCGTGCTCAGCAACTCGGAGGACGTCTCGGTCGGGGCCCAGCTGGGGAATAGCCTTGAGTCTCCAGTGACTGGAGACAGCAGAGTTGGGGACATGGACGTTACGACCCTCTACTCGATCGGGGAGCTTTCCCGGCGGACCGGCCTGCCCGTGAGGACCATCCGCTTCTACTCCGATTCGGGGGTGGTAGCGCCGACCACCCGAAGTTCCGCCGGTTATCGGCTCTACGACCGCGACGCACTGCTTCGTCTGGAACTCCTCCGCACACTGCGCGAGCTGGGCATGGACCTGGCCACGATTCAACGGGTACTGGACCGCGAGCTCTCGGTGGCGGAAGTCGCCGCGGCGCACGCCGACGCCGTGGACGTCCAGATCCGGGTGCTGCAACTGCGTCGAAGCGTTCTGCGAGTCATGGCCAGACGCGGGTCCAATCCCGAGGAGACCAAGCTCATGCACAGGCTCACGCAGTTGTCCGGCGAGGAACGCCGACGTCTGATCGACGATTTCATGGATGGCACCTTCGGCACAGTGGATGCCGACCCAGCCGCGGTGGCCATGGTTCGCGCTGCCACTCCCGACCTGCCCGATGATCCGTCCAGCGAGCAGGTCGCCGCGTGGGTGGAACTCGCCGAGCTGGTCGGCGACGAGGACTTCCGGGCCCGGATGCGCCGGACGGCCATGTTCCAGGCCGCCGGGCGCACGCTCGACATCGAGAGCGAGGCCGGCGAGGAACTGATGCAGTTCACCCGTCAGAAGGTGACCGAGGCCATGGAGTCGGGCATCGACCCGCTCAGCACCAGGGTCGCACCCGTCATCGACGACCTTGTACACCGCTTCGCCGAGGTGTTCGCGCGCACCCCTGACACGGAATTCCGGGACTGGATGGCCCACCAGTTCGAAGAGGCGCACGATCCCAGGGTGGACCGGTACTGGCGGCTGGTTTGGATCGTCAACGGCTGGCAGGTAGTACCGAACCTGATCCCGTTGTACCCCTGGCTCATCCAGGCCCTGCGAAATGACCGCGACGCATAGCCACCGCGGTGGAGACCGCCTCGGATCCCTGAATGAGTGCAAGGGGTGGCCTGCGGACATGTCGCGAGGGCGTCCAATGTCGGTGTGTGATGACGGACTTGGACACCCTCGCAACGGCACTGTACGTCAGGATCGACGATGCGTTGGAGGCTTCGCCGTCTCTGGCTCTGTGGCGTCCGGCCGTCGGGATCGCGGCCACGCTCAGTGACGCCGAACTGGTCACCGTCGCAGTGATGTCGGCGCTGCTCGGCCACACCTCGGAGCGGCGGTGGCTGCGGCACGCCGGCCGAACTATCCCTGCGGGTGAGCAGAGCGGCAGCCCGATCGGCCAACGGCCGTGCCCTGGCAGGGACCATTCCCGAGGGTGCGAGAGATCAAGGACGAGGACGCCGCCCGGCTCTCCCCGCTCAAAGAACGTCACATCAACTTCCTGGCCCGCTACCAATTCAACACCGCCGCCAGCGGGTCCAGTCACGGACTGCGCCCGCTGCGTGACCCGGATACCCCAAGCGATGACGAAGGCGAAGAGGAGCAGGGCGGTCTTGGGGCCAATGGGCACAGCATTGGACTCTCCCACCGTGGGAGAGTCCACCATGATGGTGTGCAAGACGAACTTCTCACCATTGGGCGCTTCGCCCGCCTGTGCCGACTCAGCGTCAAGCAGCTACGGCACTACGACGAGATGGGGCTATTGGCTCCGGTCCGCGTGGATGCCGGCTCCGGCTACCGCTATTACGCACCTGAACAAACGCGTGATGCCCTGACCATTGCCCTGCTGCGCGAGATGGATCTACCCCTGGCTGTGATCGCCCAGGCGCTGGCTGCCGAGCCTGAGCGCAGAGCACAGATTCTGCGCGCCGAGCGGGACCGGCTGGCCGAGCGGATCAGCAGGGACCAGACACGGCTGGAGATGCTCGAGCGGCTGGCGGAGGGTGGCCTGCCCGGCTATGAGGTGACGATGAGCAGGGAACCGGAGCGACGGCTGGCAGTGGTGCGAGCGGTCTGCACCCCCGCGGAGATCGGGGAGAAGGTCGAGGAATGCGTAGCCCGGCTGCTGCCCGTGCTCGGCAGGGCGAGAATCGTATGGGAGCCGCCGCTGTGGGGGCTGTACCCGTTGGATCCGGAAGAGCGGATGGAAATCGCCGTCGGGGCGCAGACGCCGCAGGGGGAGGGGACACCCGGCCTGGAGTTCGAGGTGCTGCCCGGCGGGCTCGTTGCCGAGACCGTGCACATCGGGTCCTACGCTCAACTGCCCTTGGCCTACAACGCGCTTTTCGCCGCCATCCACGAACGCGGACTGCGGCCGCAAGCGCCCGTACGTGAGGCGTATCTGGTCGGCCCGGCAGAGGCGCCGCACGAAGAACTGATGACCCGGCTGATCATTCCCGTCCAGGAGGGCATGGCATGACTACGGTAGGAGACATCGATGTCCGCAGTACGCAGCACTGCGAGACGACAACGCTCGGGGTGCTGCTGAGGCACCAAGGACTCGATCTGTCCGAGCCCATGCTCTTCGGCCTCGGCTCCGGTCTGTCCTTCATCTACTGGGACAGCAAGAACATGGGCTTTCCCTTCCTCGGGGGACGAGTCAAACCCTTCGACCTCACCAGAAACCTGGCCACCGGACTCAAGCTGGAGCTCCAGGTCCAGGAGACCACCTCGCCCCGCAGGGCATGGCAGAACATGGTGGCCCCCATCGACGCCGGCCACCCCGTCGGACTGCAGCTCGACAGCTACTACCTGGACTACTTCGGGGCGAAGGTGCACTTCGGTGGTCATGTCGTCGCCATGTACGGCTATGACGACCACGATGCCTACCTGGTGGACACCGACCAGCAAGGCGGAGCGGTATCCACCAGCCTGACGAGCCTCGCCCAGGCCAGAGCCGCACGCGGCCCGATGACCGCAAAGCACCGTTCCTTCACCCTCACCGCTCCGAGGGACCTGCCCTCCCCTCAGGGCCAGATCATTCCCGCCATCACCGCCTGCGCCGACGCCTTCCTCAACCCGCCCATCGCCAACCTCGGCCACCGAGGCATCGAAAAGGCCGGCAAGCTGGTACGCACATGGCTCCAGCGCACCGACAACCCGCAGCGGGACCTGCCGCAAGCCGCCCTCATGATGGAGAAGGCCGGCACCGGCGGCGCCCTGTTCCGCAACCTCTACCGCGACTTCCTCGCCCAATGCACCCAACTGCTCGACAGCAGACACCTGCGCACCGGACACAGTCTGTACACCGAGGCAGCCACCCTCTGGACCGAAGCCGCAGCACTGATCACAAAAGCCGGTGAATCAGGCGATACGCAGTGCCTCGCACAGGCAGGCACCGTCCTCAGCGATCTTTCACGCATAGAGCGCGAGGCCATGCAGGCGCTGAGCCACCTGCAGGAGTGAGACATCAAGCGCGATCGGCCTCAGCATCGAAATCGAGATCGGATACGCCCGGGTCTCGACCGGTGGGCAGAAACTGGAGCGCCGGCTCGCCGTGCTCACCGCAGCCGGGCGCCGGCGCCGGTGCGTCCGGGTCGCCCAGGGGACGCATCCCGTCGGGCAGGCCAGGGAGCTGGAACGAGTAGCGGCCGAGCATGTTGATGTGATGCTGAACGAAGGGGGAGAGGCGGGACACATCCTCGTCGCGGACGCCGAAGCCGTCCGTGCGCAGCTGATTCACGGCGGCGTCCATGTACCTGGTGTTGAAGAGGACGACAGCGTAGAGGACCGGTCCGAGGGCGCCGATCTGGTCCTCCATGCCGTCCTGGTAGAGCTGTCCGGAGCGGCCGTGGAAGAGATCTTCCGGGCGAGGGTGTGGCGGGCCCTCCTGGAGGTTGGCCTGTGCCTTGATCTGGCGGCGAGCGCTGAAGGCCGAGATCAGAGCACTGACGGCGACAATCTCGCTCAGCGGGAGTGGTTCCAACGAATCGACCTGGGCCAGAACAACGATCTGATCCATGTGGCCAGGGCGATCGAGGTGCTGCCGGAGCACGGAAATGGCTGTCCCCCGCACCCTGGGCACGGGTGCGGGGGACAACGTGCGTGCGAAGACGCCGTCGGACGGGCTAGCTGCCCGCGGCCCTGCGGCGTCGCATCCACCACGTCAGCGCCCCGCCTGCGACTGCGAGTCCCGCAGCCACAGCGGCGATCAGGCCGACGGGGGTGCTGTTGCCGGTGTCGGCGAGGTCACCGTGCGGGTCCTTCGCCGGCGGAGTCGTCTTGTCACCGCCGGGCGTGGACGGGTCGGGTGCCGGGGTCGACGGGGTGTCGGTCGGCTTCGGGCCGTCCGAACCGGTCGGCGTCGGCTTCGGGTCCTCCGGGCTGGTGGGCTGGTCGGAGGTGGACCCGCCGAGGTAGGCGGTCTCACTGTCCTGGTAGGTCACCTCGGCCCGGACGGATGTCTTGGTGGTCCTGTCCAAGCCGCGGTGCTGCGTGTTGAACTGGGTGCGGCTGATGTTCTTCTTCGGCGCCTTGGAGAAGTCGACCCCGCCCATGGACAGGATCCACACCTTGCCGTCGTAGACGCGCTCGAACTTGTAGTCGCCGTTCTTGAACGAGTCGACGTACTTGTCGTAGACGGTCTTCTTGTCCCAGTCCTTGTTCTCGTCCCTGAGCGGCCACCGCTTGACGTCATTGCTGTTGATGATCTTGCGGAAGTCGGTGGGGCTGACCGCGTCCTGGCGGCGGATGTACTCGGCAGCCACCCTCGAGGAGTAGACGCGGCGCAGGTCGGCGTACGACTTGTCGTCGTTGACGCGGCGCTCGAGCTCCGGCTGGATCGTCGTGAGGATCAGGGTCTCGGCCTGTTTGGTCTGCGCCTCGGTGAGCTTGCAGGCGTTGGGCGGCACATCGGGTCCGGTCGGGACCTCCATGTTGACCTTGAGCGGCGCGTCCAGGATGTAGATGCCGCCGTCCTGCTCCCGGATCTTCGCAGGCTTCGGGGTGATCCACTGGCGGATGATGGGCAGGCACGGCATGCCTTCCGGGGTGCGGGGGGCTGCCCGCCAGAAGCGTTCCCCGCGCTCGTACTTGTCGGGATTCATCGCATCCGCGTAGTCGTGCTTGAGGGTCAGGTCGGCCTCCAGCAGGACGCGCCCGGCGTCGGTCTCGGCGAACTCCTTGTCCATGATCACGTCGGGGCGGATCGGGTTGAGGTTGACCCAGAACTTGTCCGGGGTCAGGGCGAGCCAGGTGAAGAAGGCGTCCGAGGCGAGCTGGAGCTTGGCGTCACCGCCGTAGCCGGGGTTCTCGTCCGGGTCCTTGACGTAGCCGGCCTTCATCGAATAGTCGAGGCCCTTGCCCTTGACGGGGGTACCGACGTAGTTGATCTCCAAGGTGGAGAAGTCGATGCCGCCCGGCCCGCGGCCGAAGTAGCCGCCGCGGTTGTTCTGGTTGTACATCGCCTGAAGCCGGCGCGCTTCCTCGACCGTCTTTCCGGACCGCAGGGCCTGGTCGATGATCGGTCCCCGGCCGCCCTTGAGCGGATCGGGGTTGAACCGCTTGTCGTAGTTGGTGTAGACGTTCGGCTTCTGGGTGCGCTCGATGGCGTTCGACCGGCGTTCGTTGACCCCGGCCTGGGTGCGGTTGGTGCCCCGGTCCCGCCTCAGGTCCTCGTCGAACTGCGCGATCTTCTTCTTCGTCGAATCCTCGGTCTTGGCGCCGGTCAGGTACCGGAACGTCGACTTCGGCCTCTCCTTGGCGATCTGCCGGTCGGCTGTGAGCTGGTCACTCTCGATCTTGCCGTTGGACTTCATCTCAACCTTGCGCTCGGTGCGCCGGTTGTGGGCGTCCACGACGCGGGTGCGCTTCTCGCCGGTCTCGGGGTCGGTGTACTCGATCGGGTCCTGGCACCACCAGTCGGGACCGACCATGTTGTACTTCTTGACCATGCGGGCCTCGAACGCTTCACCCCGGGGCGGGTTGCCGTGGTTCCCGATGTAGCGCACGTCGAGGTAGCGCTTGAAGTCCTGGTAGCCCTTGGGGCTGTTGTACTGGCTGTTGTAGCGGGCGTAGATCTCCATGACCTTGTCCGCCGGGTTCTTCGTCTTGTTGTACTTGCGCTGCCACTTGCGGTAGTTCGTTCCCGCGGCCGTGCGCTGGGCGTCGGTCGGCGGCAGCACCCCGTCATACGCCTTGGCGGGGTTGTCGTAGGTGTAGTTCTCGTCGGTCTGCCACGCGTCGTACGGAAGACTGTCCGGCGGCCCGGAGTTGGCCGGGGTGGAGGGGAACTTGTTCTTGAGGAACTTCTCGTCGCACCGCACCGGCTTGACGTTGGGCGCCTTCGCGGCCTCCGCCTGGTCGAGGCCGGGCAGGCCGGTCAGGGTCACGGCTGCCGCGGCGGTGAGGGCGAGCGCGAGGCGCGCCCACACGCGCCGACGGCGCGCAGGTTGATGTATCTGAATGTTCACTGGCTTCTCCCCCTGGGAACACGGCGCCGTGGGTTGCGAGGTCAACTGGTCTGGTTGCGCCGCCCGTTGTCCACACTAGGGGTGAGCCGGTCGAGGGTTTCGGAGTTAAGGCGGCATGTCCCCGCCAACTCGCCATTTTTTTTCGGATCGTTACGGTCAGAACTCGTCGAACTCGCCGATCCAGGTGTCTTCCAGGTCGCCGGTGGTCCCTTCGGTGTGCCGGACGCGGAACACGGACAGTGTGCGGCCCTTGCGGAGCAGCGGGGTGACGCGCTGGAGGGCGAGCCGCGTAAGACCTTCCCAGGAGAAGGACCCGGGGTCGGCGTCGAGGTCGATGCCCTGTCGTTCCAGGGCATCGGGGCCGATACCGAAGGCGCCAATGATGTCTTGCGGGGTGCCTTCGCGGTCCCAGTCCTCTTCTCCGCTCCATCCTGCGGCGAACAGGCGTGCCCCGTCCGGGTGGTAGATCACGTGGGTGCCGTAGGCCACGTTGTGGTCGATCCTCGCCGAGCCGATGATGACCGATCCGGGGAAGCGCTCGGCCAGTTCGTCCGCCTGCTCCGCGAGGGGGAAGGTCCCCCCGGTGGACACCAGGGCGGGATCGTTGACCTCGGTCACCGTTCCCCAGCATCCGACACCGACCAGGTCGAGGTCGGCGCGGGTGGCGAAGGAAAGCCGCTCGGTCGCCTCGATCCGGTCAACTTCCTCCACCACCGTGTCGACGGTGCCGAGAGCAGCGGCGAACTCCCGCGCCCGTGCCGGGTCATGAGCGGGCAGAACCCTTCCACCGGTGAGGAAGGGCTGCTCAACGAGGGTTAGCCTGAACTCCCCGTGCTGCGCGACGCCCTGCTCCGGCGGGCACTCCCAGAAGTCGTTGTCAGTCATCGGATTACCTCCGTGGCTATCAGGAAGGATCACGGCGCGAACCGTGAGAATCCCCTCCCCTGGGGGAGGAGAGCGTCAAGGGCGCCACGATAGCGAGGGCCTTTGACAGACGTCGCGGCGGGGAGTTCGGGACGATCCGGCCGACCTCCCTTGAGGGGTGGTCCTGGGATCAGAAACAACGCGGGCGCGTCCACCTGATGAAACCGCCAGTGATCGCGTGGCAGAACACGGCCCGCCAAAGTGAAGTGCGTTTCGTGCGTGGCAGGCCGTAGCGTCCTGGGATGAGCAGCTTCAACACGCACCGGAGACGGGTCTACGACGAGGGCCTGCCCGCACGCGTCCGGCATACGAATTTGCGGTCCTGCCTCGTCCAATTCGCGCCCTACGGCTTCCGAGCCACCTATCACCACCTCTGCCTCAGCGCGGGGATTCCCAAGAATCTGGAGAAGGATCCGAGCTCGCTCATACGGGCCGTCGAGGAGTTGCACCACGCCCGACAGCTCTGGCTTGCCGACGAGCGCGCCTGTGCCAAAAGTCGCCGAGCGGACAAAGCGCGCGGCTTTCGGCAGGTGAAAGCAGACGAGTCCTGGCGAAGCAGGCAGCGTGGGTGGGGGAACATCGCCTACTGTCCCGAGCCGACGATCCATCCAGACGAGCCGCTGCCTGCGGTGGTCGAGCGGGTGCTCCGGTCATCGGTCCCGCCCGATGAAGCTCCTGCGCTGACGTGCCGTGTATGCGGAAAGCGGGACAACACCGCCGTCTGGTACGACGGAGCCCACCGGATCCATCAGTTGTGCAGGGAATGCGGGGTCAGTCTCGCGGTGCAGCGGGCCGATGCGCCCGACCCGCTGTTGGCGGCCGAGCAGGCCCGGCGGTGGAAGGAGATCTGGAGGCTGCGCAACGAATCTCCTCGCTACCCAAGCTGAGTTTCGGTGCAAGGGCCGGCATCGCGGTGGGGTGAGAATCCGAGCTCGGAGGAGTGCGACGGATACGCGGCCGTACATGCTCCGTTTGAGGAGTCCGATTCTGCAGACGTGGCCCTCGACCACGCAGGAGCGGTAGGGCAGGGGGAGTCCGGTTGCGACGGCATCGATGTCCGGGCGCAGGAAGCTGGTCAAGGAGCGGATCGGCCTCAGGTCGCAGTGTTCCGCCTGCCGGATCCACTCACCCGGCAGGTGGCCGCGGCGGTGGCGGACCAGGTCGGTGAAGGCGCGCGGCAGGTCGCAAGGCGTTGGTGATGTCCGGGCAGGCCGGCCGGAGTTGCTCCGGTGCGTCGCTTCCGGTCGCCCGCGGGGAGGTTCGCAGAGGTCCGGATGTCGGTGGTGTGCGGCAGGGTGGTCGTCATGGGAATGAGACTTGAGACTGTGGCGATCACGGGTGCCGCCGGGCGGATCGGATCGGTGATGCGGGCCGGCTTGCGTGATGAGGTGGCGCGGCTGGTGCTCATCGATCGTGCCGGGCTCACTGCGCAGTCGCCGACGGAGGATGTTCACCGGCTTGATCTACGTGATGCTGAAGCGGTGACAGCAGTCCTGAAGGACGTGGATGCGGTGGTGCATCTGGGTGGGGTCCCCGATGAAGCGCCATTGCCGGATCTGCTGGACGGGAATGTCCGGGGGACGCACAACGTGCTGGAGGGCGCACGCCGGCAGGGGGTGCGACGGGTCGTGCTTGCCAGCAGCAACCGTGTGAGCGGCTTCTATCCGGTCGCGGAGACCGTGACACCCGTGATGCCCGCGCGTCCGGACGGGCTGTATGGGGTGAGCAAGGTTGCGGTGGAGGCGCTCGGACGCCTGTATGCGGACAAGTTCGGTCTGTCGGTGGTGTGCCTGCGTATCGGGAGTTTCGAGGACACGCCGAGCGAGCGAAGGCATCTGTCCACGTGGTTGAGTCCCCGCGACGGCCTCGGCTTCGTCCGTGCGGCTCTCACCGCTCCGGACGTGCGCTTCGAGACCGTGTACGCGGTCTCTGCCAACACCCGCCGTTTCTGGGATACCGGTACCGGGGCGGATTTGGGATACATGCCCGTGGACGATGCCGAAGCCTTCGCATCGCGTCTTCCGGCGGGCGGAGACCCGGCCGGGAGCGATCCGCAGGGCGGCGAGTATGCCGGCGCGGAATACACGCTCCGGCACATGTGAAGACCGGTCAGCTGCTGTGGCCGGGCATGTCAGCTGCAGGATCCGATGCCTGCCCCCGGCCCGCACTCTCTCCCGGACGAACGGAGCTGTTCCCTTGGCGTTGTGCCGATGCGTCACTCCGAGGGCCGACCGTGGTCTTTCATGATTGGTGGCCGTGAGGTGCTCTGGGGGTACGCCGGGCGAAGGGCCTGGGGTTCGACGTGCTGCTGATCGCCGACCCGGCGGAGATCCTGGCCCGGTCGGCGCGCGGCCTGGACGACCTGTACGCGGCACTGATCCGGGCGACACAAAGGGGATCGCGAGCCGGAGCCGTCAAGGGATCGCGAGCCGGGCCCGTTCCGTCACGACCGCCAGGTCCTCCTCGATCGCGGCAGCCGCCGCCGTGAGCGCGGGCAGCACTGTTCGCCGTACGTCGTCCAGGGTGCCCCGGCTGGCGTGGGTGGAGACGTTCACGGCGGCCACCACCCGGCCGGTGCGGTCGTGCACAGGCACCGCGATCGACCGCAGACCCTCCTCCAGCTCCTGGTCCACCAGGGCATGACCGTCCCGTCGGGCCTGCGCCACGGCCTCGGCGAGATCGGCGGCGTCGACCCGGGTGAACCGCGTCAGCGGCCGCACCGGGGCGCGGGCCAGCCGCTCGGCCGCCTCCCGCTCGGGCAGACCGGCCAGCAGCACCCGGCCCATGGAGGTGGCGTACGCCGGGAAACGGGTGCCGACCGTGATGTTGACGCTCATGATGCGTACGGTGTGCACCCGGGCGACGTACATGATGTCGTCGTCGGCCAGCACCGCGACGGACGCCGAGTCGTGCACCTGCTCCACCAGTCGGGCCAGATGGGGCTGCGCGATCTCCGCGAAGGTCAGCCGGGAGAGCCGGGCGTAGCCCAGTTCCAGCACCGTGGGCAGCAGCGTGAATTGGCGCCCCTCACCGGCCGGGGCCGCGTACCCCAGCTGCTGGAGGGACAGCAGCGCCCTGCGGGCGGTGGCGCGGGCCAGACCGGTGGCCTCCGCGGCGCCGGACAGGGTGAGCCCACCGGGTGCCGATCCCAGGGCGGTGAGCACGGCGAGCCCCCGGGTCAGCGACTGCAGGAATTCCGGACCCAGCTCCGCCTTGGCGGCGCGTGAGTTGTCCGGGCCGCCGGGTGCGAGCGGTGTGTGCGCCGGCGCGGGGGAGGCCAGTGTTGCCTCCATCCGCGCCGCGTACTCCCGCAGCCGGGGCAGGGCGTGCTCGGCCAGCGACCGAGCGCTGTGCCTGCTGGTGTGACTGACCACGCTGAGCGCACATACGGTGCTGCCGTCGGGTGCGTGGACGGGGACCGCGACGGCTACCAGACCGGGCTCGATCAGCTGGTCGTCGGCGGCCCAGCCGGTGTCCCGGGCATCCGCCACCC
Organism: Streptomyces sp. NPDC058239; assembly: GCF_042882185.1. Taxonomy (NCBI): domain Bacteria; kingdom Bacillati; phylum Actinomycetota; class Actinomycetes; order Kitasatosporales; family Streptomycetaceae; genus Streptomyces; species Streptomyces sp. NPDC058239. The sequence continues at coordinate 69,730 of NZ_JBHVWS010000025.1, read as the reverse complement.
GCTGCCGGAAGGCCGACTCCACCTCGTCCGGGGCCGGTGGCGCCGAGCGGGGAGGAACGGCGGGGAAGCCGGCGTCACGGGGGTCTTCGCGCAGCCGGGTGAGCCAGGCGGTTTGCTGCTCGGGGCTCCAGTCGGCGGCGAAGAGGGCGCCCGGGGCGCAGCGCTCGGCGGGCAGCAGGTCGCCGATCCGGAAGGCCAGCGCCATGGTGCGCCGCCGGGTGGACTGGCTGATGAACCGCACCCCGGCGCCGTCCGGTACCGCGAGGGAGACCGACTCGTCCAGCTCGTCGGCCAACGCGACGGCGAGCGGTTCCAGGGCGTCGGGGAGACCGGAGCAGGCGAGGTAGGCATTGCCCAGCTCCATCAGGCGCGGAGCGAGCAGCACGTCGCGGTCGTCCTCGATGCGCAGATATCCCAGGTGGGTGAGGGTGGTGACAATGCGGTCGACGGTGGAGCGGGCCAGGCCGGTGGCGCGGACCAGATCGCCGGGGCGCATCCGCGGTCCGGGGTGGGCGGCCAGGGCGCGAAGCACGGCCAGACCGCGCTCCAGCGGCCCGACCGGGTCGCCGCCGGGTTCTGCGGCGTCCGCCTCGGATGCGGTCGCGGCATGCGGCATGCGGTCCTCCTCGTCGAGCCTCCGGGGTGTGCGGAAACCGTACCCGCCGGACCCTTCGGCCGCGCGAGGCGGTCGGGCCCTGCGCTCCCGCTTCGCCTGTGCCGACGGGATGACCGCCGCCCGGCCCCGGGCAACGCCTGCGGTGCGTGGCCCTCTTCGGGCCCCGCACCGCCGCTGCGTCAGCAGGAGTTCAACCGATGCGCAGGCCCGCGTAGTTCTCGGCCAGCTCCGCAGCCGCGTGCCGGGACGACGAGACGCGGTCCAGCTGGGAGACCTGGAGCCGGGTCTCGAATGCGCTCTGACCCGGGTCGGTGTGCAAGGTCGTCGTCATGAAGTACGAGAAGTGCTCCGCGCGCCACACCCGGCGCAAACAGGTGTCCGAGTACGCGTCGAGCAGCTCGGCGGAGCCGCTGTCCTTCAGATGGGCGAAGGCCCGGGCGAGCACGACGACGTCGGAGACAGCGAGGTTGAGCCCCTTGGCACCGGTGGGCGGCACGATGTGGGCGGCGTCGCCGGCCAGGAGGATCCGGCCCCAGCGCATGGGCTCGGTGACGAAGCTGCGCATCGGCAGCACGGCCTTGGAGGTGATCGGGCCGCGTGCGAGTTGCCAGTCGCCGTCCGTCGCGAAACGGGCGTCGAGCTCGTCCCATATGCGGTCGTCCGGCCAGTCGGCCGGGTCGGTGCCGTTCGGGACCTGCAGATACAGCCGGCTGACCGTGGTCGAGCGCATGCTGTGCAGGGCGAAGCCGCGCGGCGAGTGGGCGTAGATCAGCTCGTCGCAGGACGGCGGGACATCGGCCAGGATGCCGAACCACGAGTAGGGGTAGACCCGCTCGAAGGTACTCATGACACTGTCCGGGACCGCCCTGCGGGTCACGCCGTGGAACCCGTCGCAGCCCACGATGTAGTCGCAGCTGAGCGTCCTGTCCTGGCCCTGGTGGGTGTAGTGGATGACGGGCCGGTCCGTGTCGGCTCCGGCGACCGCGTTCACCTGGGCTTGGAACAACAGCGGTGCGCCGTCCACCACCTGAAGGGCAATCAGGTCCTTGACGACCTCGGTCTGGGCGTACACCCACACCTTGCGGCCGCCGGTGAGCGACGGGAAGTCGATCCGCTGTGACCGGCGGTCCCAGCGCAGCTCGATGCCGTCGTGGACCAGACCCTCGCGGTCCAGCCGTTCGCCCGCGCCGGACTCCCGCAGCACGTCGACCGTGCTCTGTTCGAGGATGCCGGCGCGTTGGCGCTGCTCGACGTAGGTGCGGTCACGGCTCTCCAGAACGACGCAGTCGACGCCGGAGTTGTGCAGGAGCCGGGCTAGCAGCAGGCCCGCAGGGCCGCCGCCGATGATGCCGACGGTGGTGTGGTCCATGGCGGTCAGTTCTCCTCTTCGAGAATGCGGTTCGCGATGGCGAAAGCGGCGTTCGCCGCGGGCACGCCGCAGTAGACGGCCGACTGGAGCAGGACTTCCTCGATCTCCGCGGGGGTGAGACCGTTGCGCCGCGCGGCCCGCACATGCATGGCCAGTTCCTCGTGGTGGCCGTGGGCCACCAGCGCGGTGAGGGTGATGCAGCTGCGGGTCCGGCGGCTCAGTCCGGGCCGGGTCCAGATCTCGCCCCATGCGTAGCGGGTGATGAAGTCCTGGAAACCGGCGGTGAAGTCGGTGGTGCGGGTGACCGCCCGGTCGACGTGCTCGTCGCCGAGCACGGCGCGGCGCACGGCCATACCGGCGTCGTACCGGGAGACGTCGTCGGCGGGCGGGGCGGCATCGGTCGCGAAGTGTCCCAGCAGGGCTGCCAGCACGGGCACCGGACGCTCGACGTTGGCGAGGTGCGCGGCGTGCGCCACCTCGGTCAGGGCCGCGCCGGGGATGCCGTCGGCCAGCTCGCGGGCGTGTGCGACAGGCGTCGCCAGGTCCTCGCGGCCTGCGACGACCAGGGTCGGCGCGGTGATGCGAGACAGCTCGGCGCGCAGGTCGAGGCCGGCGAGTGCGTCGCAGAGCCCGGCGTAGGCCCCGGGATCGGCCGCGGACAGGTCGTCGACCATCGCCCGCGCGGCCGGGGAGGCCGCGAAGGACGGGGTGAACCAGCGGGCGGGGGCGGTCTCCGCGACCGGGCCGGTGCCCTCGGCGCGCACCAGCGCCGCGCGGTCGCACCAGCCCTCCGGCAGGCCGAAGCGGGCCGAGGAGCAGAGGATCGCGAGCGAGGTGACCCGCTCGGGGTGGTGCACGGCGAGCCAGGTGCCGACGGCGCCGCCGAGCGAGATACCGGCGTAGCCGAACTCCTCGATGCCGAGCGCGTCGGCGAGGCCGAGGACCAGCTTCCCGAGGTCGGCGACGGTGCCGCCGTCGGGCAGCAGGCAGGCCGGGGAGCCGCCGTGGCCGGGCAGGTCCCAGCGCACCACTCGGTGGGTCCGGGCCAGCGACGGGGTCTGGGGGTCCCACACGGCCAGCGAGGTGCCGAGCGAAGGGCCCAGGATCAGCGGTGGGGCGGAGTCCCGGCCGTCCACACGGTGGTGCAGCAGACGCTGCGAGGGGGCAGAAGTGCTCATGCGGTCTCCTCGTGCTGAGTGTGCGGGGCCGTCCGGTGCCGTCGAAACCTGACGCTTCATCAGGTCGGGTTCTGGGCGGTGCCGGTGCGGCGCAGGGCGCGGTCCACGAGGGCGCCCGCGGAGCCGGCGTACTGCGTGGGGTCGGTCAGTTCACGCAGTCGGTCCTGCGGGAGGGCGCCGGCGATGCCGGGTTCCTCCCGGAGGGCCTCGTCGAGGTCCATACCCTGCTCGACGGCGCGGCGGGAGGCCCGGGTCAGCGCCTGCCTGGCCTCGCTGCGGCCGATCAGGGCCGCCAGCACCGAGGTGAGCCGCTCGCTGATGATCAGGCCGTGGGTGGCGTCGAGGTTGTCGCGCATCCGGTTCGGGTGGACGCGCAGGCCTTCGGCCAGTTCGGCGGCGTCGCGGGCGGCTCCGCCGACCAGGCGCAGGGCCTGGCGCAGGGGCTGCCACTCGGCGTGCCAGGCGCCGGCCGGGCGCTCGTCCTCGGCGGCGAGCCCGGCGTAGAGCACGGACGCGAGGGCGGGGACCTGCCGGGCCGCGGCGGCGATCAGTGTGGCGCGGACCGGATTGGCCTTGTGCGGCATGGCGGAGGAGCCGCCGCCGCTGCTTTCGCCGAGTTCGCCGATCTCCGTACGGGACAGCGACAGGACGTCCGCCGCGAGTTTGCCGAGTGCCCCGGCGGTGAAGGCGAGGGCGCCTGCCAGGTCGGCGACGGGGGTGCGCAGGGTGTGCCAGGGCAGCGTGGGCTCGGCCAGTCCGGTCTCGGCGGCGTAGCCGGCGAGCAGCCGCAGGCCCAGGTCCGGGCCGGAATCCGGGTCGGCGGTCGAGCCGTCGGCCTCGGCGAAGGCGTGAAAGGCCGCCAGGGTGCCGGCCGCTCCGCCGAGTTGTGCGGGCAGCGCTGCCCGGACGGCTGCGAGGCGTTCGTGGGCGTCGAGCACCAGTGAGCGCCAGCCGGCGGCCTTGAGGCCGAAGGTGGTGGGCACGGCGTGCTGGGTGAGCGTGCGTCCGGCGATCGGTGTGTCGCGGTGCTCGGCGGCGAGCCGCGCCAGGGCGCCGGCCGCGCGTCCGAGGTCTGCGAGGACGGGTTCCAGGGCGCGGTCGGCGACCAGCATGGCGGCCGTGTCCAGGATGTCCTGGCTGGTGGCGCCGCGGTGCACATGGGCGGCGGCCTGCCGGTCGTGCTCGGCGACGGCCGCGGTCAGGTCGGCGACGAGCGGGATGACGGGGTTGCCGCCGGAGCGGGCGTGCAGCGCGAGATCCCGGACGTCGTAGCGGGCGGTCTCGGCGGCCGCCGCTGTGACGGCCTGCGCCGCCGCGGCGGGGGCGAGGCCCAGCGCGGCCTGCGCGCGGGTCAGCGCGGCTTCGGCGTCCAGCATCGCGCGGACGTAGGCGGCGTCGCCGGTGGCGGCTTCGACCGGTGACCCGGTCTGCCCCGGGGAGAGCAGGCCGTGGTCCTCGGCGGAGTCAGTCGAAGGCAAGGAAGACCGTCTCCTCATGCTCACCGTCACCCTGCAGCCGGATGTCGAAGCGGCGCAGCCGCTCTCCGTGGGCGACGGCGAGGAGCGTGGCGCGGCGCTCGGGCTCCAGGCCGGCCAGCAGCGGGTCGGCCGCGGTGTCGGTCAGGCCGGGCAGGTAGATCCGGGTGTGCAGATGGTGCAGCAGACCACGGGCGAAGACGATCACCGAGAGGTAGGGGACACCGCCGGGCGGCAGCGTACGCAGCTCGTAGTGGCCGTCCGCGTCGGTCCCGACGCGGCCGAAGCCGGTGAAACCGACGTCGCCCCGGCCGATGACCGCTCCGGTGACGGGGTCGCGGCGCAGCGAGCCGGGCGCGCCGCGGCGCGAGCCGTCGGGTGCGGGCTGCCAGATCTCGATGAGGGCGTCGGGGACGGGAGCCCCGGCGCCGTCGTAGACGTAGCCGTGGACGGTGAGGGCGTCGGGGTGTCCGGCGGGGGCGATCTCGCCGCCCTTCGCGAAGGGCAGCGCGTAACCGTAGAACGGGCCCACGGTCTGCGACGGGGTGGTGGACATCAGCGGCCCTCCTCGATCCAGGTGGCGGCCGGACCGTCGAGGACGATGTCCCAGCGGTAGCCGAGCGACCATTCGGGGGTGGACAGGTCGTGGTCGTACGTCGCGACGAGCCGCCGGCGCGCGGAGTCGTCGGTGACGGACTGGAGGATGGGGTCGTAGGCGAAGAGCGGGTCCCCCGGAAAGTACATCTGGGTGATCAGCCGCTGAGTGAAGGCGCTGCCGAAGAGCGAGAAGTGGATGTGGGCAGGACGCCAGGCGTTGACGTGGTTGCGCCAGGGGTAGGCGCCCGGCTTGACGGTGACGAACTCGTACGCGCCCTGGTCGTCGGTCAGGCAGCGGCCCACACCGGTGAAGTTGGGATCGAGCGGGGCGGGATGGTCGTCGCGCTGGTGGGCGTAGCGGCCCGAGGCGTTGGCCTGCCAGACCTCGACCAGCTGGCCGCGCACCGGGCGGCCGTCCCGGTCCAGCACCCGGCCGGTGACCTTGATGCGCTCGCCGAGCGGCTCGCCCTGGTGCCGACGGGTCAGGTCGTGGTCGAGGGCGGTGACATCGGTGACGCCGAAGACCGGGCCGGAGAGCTCCACGGCCTCGGGGTCGTGCAGGGCGACCAGCGGCTTGCAGGGGTGGCGCAGGACGCTGCTGCGGTAAGGGGCGTAACCGCGGTCGGGGTGGCTCCTCGCGGGCGCACCGGCCGCCACGGCCTTGGCGTAGGCCTCGCGCTGCTCGGCTATCTCCTCGGAGATCCGACCTTGGGTCAGAGGGGTGGTCATACGGGGTTTCCTACCTTTCCAGGACCAGGGCGAGGCCCTGTCCGACGCCGATGCACAGGGCGGCGAGGCCGGTTCCGGAGCCCGCGGCGGCGAGCTGGTGGGCGACGGCTCCGGCGATACGGGCACCGGAGGCGCCGAGCGGGTGGCCGATGGCGATCGCTCCGCCGCGCGGGTTGACGACCGCGGGGTCGAGGCCGGGCCATTCGGCCAGGCAGCCCAGGGACTGGGCGGCGAAGGCCTCGTTGAGTTCGAACGTGGTCAGGTCGCCGAAGCCGCGGCCGGCCCTGGTCAGGGCCTTTCTGACGGCCTCGACGGGGCCGAGGCCGAAGTACTGCGGCTCGACGGCGGTGACGGCCGAGGCGCGGACGCATGCCAGCGGCTCACGACCGGTGGCCCTCAGGCCCTCCTCGTCCACGAGCAGCAGCGCGGCGGCGCCGTCGTTGAGCGGCGAGGCATTGCCGGCGGTGACCGTGCCGTCCGGGCGGAAGACGGGCTTCAGCCCGGCCAGCGACTGGGGCGAGGTGTTGTCCCGAATGGTCTCGTCGCGGGTCAGGCCGACGCCGTCGACGGACACGACCTCGCCGTCGTACAGGCCGTTCTTCCAGGCGCGGGCGGCCTTCTCATGGCTTGCCACGGCGAAGGCGTCCTGCTGCGCGCGGGTGATGCCGTACCGGTCGGCGATCAGTTCGGCGCCCTCGCCGAGCGGGACGGTCCACTGCGGCTCCAGGCGCTTGTTGACCATGCGCCAGCCGATCGTGGTGGAGAACAGCTCCTGGTTGCCGGCCGGGAAGGCACGCGAGGGTTTTGGCAGCACCCAGGGGGCGCGGCTCATCGACTCCACGCCGCCCGCGACGGCGACGGAGGCGTCGCCGACCGCGATGGCGCGGGCGGCCTGGACGACGGCTTCGAGGCCGGAGGCGCACAACCGGTTGACGGTGCTGCCGGGGACGGTGACGGGCAGTCCGGCGAGCAGCACGGCCATCCGGGCGACGTTGCGGTTCTCCTCACCGGCGCCGTTGGCATTGCCGAAGAGGACGTCGTCGATCCGAGCCGGGTCGAGCTCCGGTGTACGGGTCAGCAGGGACCGCAGCACTCCGGCAGCGAGGTCGTCGGGGCGCACCCCGGACAGGGCGCCCCCGTACTTGCCGACCGGGGTGCGGACGGCGTCGACGATGTAGACCTCGCGCAGCTGACGGATCATCGCGCGCTCACTTCGACCGCCGCGGCGATCCGGACCGGGGCGGCGGTCAGGCGCTGGATCTCCTCGGCGGTGACGCCCGGGGCACTCTCCACCAGGACGAGGCCGTCGTCGGTGACGTCCAGGACGCCGAGGTCGGTGATGATGCGGTCGACACAGGTCCGGCCGGTGAGCGGCAGTGTGCACTCCTCGACGATCTTCGGGCTGCCGTCCTTGGCGGTGTGAGTCATCGTCACGATGACCCGCCGGGCCCCGTGCACCAGGTCCATGGCCCCGCCGATGCCGGTGACCAGCTTGCCGGGAACGGCCCAGTTGGCGAGGTCGCCACGGGCGGAGACCTGCATGGCGCCCAGCACGGCGGTGTCGATGTGGCCGCCGCGGATCATCCCGAAGGAGAGCGCAGAGTCGAAGAAGGAGGCGCCGGGCAGGACGGTGACGGTCTCCTTGCCGGCGTTGATCAGGTCCGGGTCGACCTCGTCCTCGCGGGGGAACGGGCCGGTGCCGAGGATTCCGTTCTCCGACTCCAGGACGACCTGGACGCCGTCGGGAAGGTGGTTGGGGATCAGTGTGGGCAGCCCGATGCCGAGGTTCACGTACTCACCGTCGCGCAGCTCGCGGGCCGCGCGGGCGGCCATCTCGTCTCGCGTCCAGGCCATCAGGCCGACACCTTCCTGGTCGTACGCTTCTCGATCTTCTTGTCCACGGCCTGTTCGGGAGTGAGCGCCACCACCCGCTGGACGAAGATGCCCGGCAGATGGACCTGGTCCGGGTCGATCTCGCCCGGCTCGACCAGTTCCTCGACCTCGGCGATCGTGATCCGGCCGGCCATGGCTGCCGGCGGATTGAAGTTGCGGGACGACTTGTTGAAGACCAGGTTGCCGTGCCGGTCCCCCCTGGCGGCCCGGACCAGTGCGAAGTCGGTGGTGATACCCCGCTCCAGCACGTACTCGACGCCGTCGAACTCGCGGGTCTCCTTGCGCGGCGATGCCACCGAGACCCCGCCTGCGCCGTCATAGAGCCAAGGCAGTCCGCCGTCGGCGACCTGCGTGCCTACGCCGGCCGGTGTGAAGAAGGCGGGGATGCCGCAACCGCCGGCGCGCAGCCGCTCGGCCAGGGTGCCCTGGGGGATGAGCTCGACCTCCAGCTCACCCGCGAGGTACTGCCGGGCGAACTCCTTGTTCGCGCCGATGTAGCTGCCTGTGACCCGGGCGATCCGGCCCGCCGAGAGCAGGACCGCGAGACCGGAGTCCATCGCGCCGCAGTTGTTGGAGACCACACCCAGTCCGCCGACCCCGGTGTCGTACACCGCCTGGATCAGTGTGTTCGGTACGCCGCTGAGGCCGAAGCCACCGACCGCGAACGACGCACCGTCGTGGACATCTGCCACGGCCTCTGCGGCCGAGGCGACCACCTTGTCCATCCGCCCGCCTTTTATTATGTGTTCGCCAGGTGAACTTAAGTTCATATTGTTGCTTCATTTTGTTCCCCAGGCACCCGGTTCGTCAACGGCTTGGGACGTCGCGGTTTCCAGGCGCACCCGACGCACCTGACGGACGCGCCCGCGGAACGCCCGGCGTCGGCCGCGGTTCCGCGGGCGCGTCCGATCGCGTCACCTCGCGAGGTGGGGTGGGGCGGGGCGTCAGTCGATCGCACCGGACAGTGCCGAGGTCTGCTGCGCAGCAGACCCGCGCCGGGTGTGACGTGCCATCGGCACCAGGCAGATCGCGACCGCGCCCAGCGCGGCGGCGACGGCGAAGGTGGTGAATCCGAGGCCGGCGTTGCCGCCCTCGACGACGGCGCCGCCGAGCCAGGGGCCGACGGCCGCACCGGTGCGCCCGGTGCCGGTGACCCGGCCCAGGCCGGTGGCCCGCTGGGCGGGCGCGTACACGGTGGAGGTGGACGAATACACCATGGCCTGGGCGCTGAAGAGCCAGATGCCGGTGATGAAGACGACCATGCAGGCGACGCCGAGCGGCATGTGTGGGAATCCGGTGTTGGATGCGGCAGGGCCCGCCGTTCGGGCTCTGCTCACCGCAGCCGGGACGGCCCGGTACCGTCGGTCCCTTGTACTACAGCCGGAGATCATGTGACGCGGTCTCCGGCTGTTCGATGACCGGGCATGATGCCGGGTGTGACGGCTGGGCAGAGAGCCGGGCGGGGGATGCCGAACTGTCCGCGTTGACTGGTTCGTTGGGGTACTTGTTCAAACCGCCAGAGCCGTGGCCGCGACTGCCGCGCAGCTCGGCGGTGAGCAGTTGGTCGACCGGCCCGGCTCCCAGGCCCCGCTCGGCGCCCCTGCCCTTTGGCCGGACGGCCTGCTGGGCAGGGACGGCCCGCGTATGAGTGACGGACTCCAGATGCTGGCCGTGGTCCGCCTCGGCCACGCCGTCGCCCTCACGGCCGCGCCGGAGCACGGGACTGGCACGCCCGACGGCACGGTCAGCCTCCGGCTGGAGGACGGCCCGAGCATCACCCTGCGCCTGCTGTGGGGGCGCAGGGGCGACACCGCGGATGTACGCCGCTTCGCGCGATACGTCATGACAACCCTGCGCGACCGCACGCAGCAAGCCACAACGCCGTCGCACGCGGGTGCACGACAGGTGAGTCCACCGCCTTGACGGCCGGACATGCCCGGTCTGGACGATCTCGCGAAGTTGAGGCCGTGGCTGGAAGCCGAACATGGGCGCCTGGCACGAGTGGGTGAACGTGGGCGGCCGGCCCGCCCGCCCCGAAGACGCACGGGCCCTCGGCATCCCCCTGAGCAGCTTCGAGGCCACCCAGCCGTAGGCATCACGGAAGCGCGGTCACAACTCCGATTCTCCGTCGCTGCCGCTGACTGCGTGAGACCGCCCCTCGATCAGCACCGTCGCCACTGTTGCCACGTCGTCTTCGTGGCGTTCGCACCGTGGCCAAGCCCACTGACAGCGCCGCACCACTCACCAAAAGCAGACAGTAGAGCGCCCTCCGCAAGTACTTGAGGACTGAGGGCTGTCCGAATTGATTACTTGGCGGTCCAATGGCCCAGGTCATTCCCGCCGGCCTCCGCCGCTCGCCGCAGCGCCTCCGGAGAACCCAGCATGCCCTGCGGCAGATAGCCGGACCGGACACCCAACTCCCACCCATGTACTTGGACCGCAAGGGCGGCCAGACCAAGGGTGCCGAGCGGCAGCAGGGTCCTGGGGGCGGGATCGGGTCCCACGCTTTCCCGGTGCTCGATGAGCCGGGCCACGAGAGCCTGCTCAAAGGCGTGCTGGTCGTCATCGAGGAGTACGCGAAGGAGGCGCTGGTCCGGTGTCAGGGGGCCGGCTGCGTCCAGTTTCCGGGCGGCCTCGGTGCGTTCGTCGGCGTCCGGCCTGCACAGGGTCATGGTGGGCCAGTCTCGGGGCAGGTGCCCGCGCGCCTGGGTCAGGTAGCCGCACAGTGCGTCCATCGCAGCAAGGTCCGCCGGATCCGACGTCGAGTTCAGCTCCGAGTACGGCACCCCGTCGCGGATCGCGGGCGCGTAGTCGTCCCGCAGCAGCAGACCGATCACCCGCCGCCATTCCCACACCAGGCCACTGACCAGGCATATCGTAAACGTGTCGACCCACGTTCCGGCCGTGGGGGCCTGCTCGATGACGTCGCCGAAGGCGATGTCATCGCTGCTGAGCCTCTCGTCGATGAGCGGAAATACGATCTCCTGGTCGCCGTTGGGGAAGCAGCCGACGCTCAGCACCCCCAGGGAACACTCCGCCGCGGTCCGAAGTGCCGAGTGCGATGCCTCGTCGAGCGCGGGATCCTCCACGGTGCGGGCGGCGATGTGGTCGAGGAGCTCGTCATGCATCTCCCGCAGCTTTTCCGGGGACGCGTCGTCGTAGCGCATCCAGTGCCACCGCCCCCGAGTCCGTCGGCTGATGTCCTCGAGTGCCCGGGCTATGTGCTGTCCGCTGACCTCGTGGCGCGCCACTTCCTGCACGGCTGTTGTCCTCTCATGATCTTTTCGGCCGGACGCGGCACGCTATCAGCCGGCTCGGACATTGCCCCGGGTCCGGCCGCGAGATCCTGGTAGCAACAGGGGCGCTGAGTGAGCGGTGCCGCGCGCTCCTGTCTGCTCCGGGACCCTTCCGCCCGATGTGGAACCTCACTTTCTTCGGCACGAGGTGGGCCAACTTCTCTTCGCGCCAGGGCACGTTGGTCGTCGGCGACTCAATCCGGAACCGAATGACGTCGAACGGCTGGATGTGCCGTGCGTCGCCAACGTGCCTCACAACCCCTCGGAGTCGCGGCAAAGGCCGTGCCCCACTGCGATGTGTCGCTTTACATGGAGGCAGCGTCCTTGCCCGGCGTCGCGGTCAGGCAGTGCGTCGTGTCTCAGTCGTAGATGCCGGGAGATCCAGGCAAGTGGCGAAGATCACCGCAAAAGGAAGGGGAACGGCGAATGCCTGTGCGTGAATCCCTCATGTGGATCTCCAGGCGGGGCCGGCCCGAGGGGGTGTCCGATTCGGCGGGCCACCGCTTCAGCAGCACTGCGAGCGTCCGCCAGTAGGGCAGGACCAGGGCACAGACACGGCGTCCCCATCGTGGAGTTGTTGACGCTCTGGGATCGGGGACGGGCCGTGCCTGGTGGGGGCTGGGGTCAGCAGAGTGCCTTGGCCAGGCGTGTCAGGCCGTCCGCGATCTCGGCGGGGGTGTGGGTGGTGAACGAAAGGCGCAGTGTCGCCGGGTCCGGGTGGCCGGCGAAGAAGGGAGCGCCGGGGACGTAGGCCACGTTGTGGGCGACCGCTTGCCGGAGCAGGGCGGTCGCATCGTGGTCGGAGGGGAGGCGGGCCCAGAGGAACATGCCGCCGTCCGGACGGTTCCAGCTGCTCCCGGCGGGCAACGCGTCCGCCAGTCCGGCGAGCAGGGCGTCGCGGCGCTCGCGGTAGGCATTGCGGACGGTGGTGAGGTGGGCGTCCAGGTCGGAGTCGGCGAGGTAGCGGGCTGCGGCGGCCTGGTCGACTGTCGACGTGTGCAGGTCGGCGGCCTGCTTGGCTATGACGCAGGCACGCCGGAGCGCGGCCGGGCCGCGCAGCCAGCCGAGCCGCAGACCGGGGGCCATCACCTTGGAGAAGCTGCTCAGCAGCACTGTGCGGTCCTCTGCCCCGGCGCAGCCCGAGATCCACTGCACCGGTTCTCCGCTGAAGCGCAGCTCGCCGTACGGGTCGTCCTCGACGACCCAGAGTCCGCGCCGTGCCGCCACCTCCGCGACCGCTCGCCGGCGTGCGAGTGACAGCGTCCGGCCGGTCGGGTTCTGGAAGTTGGGCACCAGATACAGCAGCTTGGGCCGTTCCGCCGCGACGAGCGCGTCCAGCGCGTCCGGCATGATGCCGTCCTTGTCGGTGGGGACCGGGATGATCCGCGCGGCTGCGAGTCCGAAGCACTGCAGCGCGGCGAGATAGGTCGGGTCCTCGACCAGGACGGTGTCGCCGGGCTCCAGCAGAGCTGAGGCCAGCAGTGACAGGCCCTGCTGCGAGCCGCCGGTGATCAGCAGGTCCTCGGGTTCGGTCGGCAGGCCGCGCGTCGTGAGCCGGGCGGCGACGGCTGCGCGCAGCGACGGGTCGCCCTCGGTGGTCGAGTACTGCAGCACCTGTCGCGGCGACTCGCGCAGCACCGCGTCGTAGGCCGCGCGGATGCCCTCCGCGTCGAAAAGCTCAGGGGCGGGGAGGCCTCCCGCGAACGAGATGACCTCGGGGCGGGCGGTCAGCGACAGGATCTCCCGAACGGGGGACGCCGCCACGTGGGCGGTGCGGGCGGCAAGAGCAGGGACAGCGGTGGTGCCGATATCGGCTGTGGTCGTCATGTCTGCCCACCCTACGAAGCCCCGGTCCGTCAGCCATGGCAATTTCACGATGCGGTCGCCGTGCGGCGGGCCGGGTGCGGTGCGCCCCGGCTCTTGTCCTCTCTTGCGCACGGTGGTGGCCATGCCAAATATCTGACAGCCAGTAAGTGCGGCCAGGGCCGGGTGGTAGTTCAGACAGGAACGGCGTCCCCATCGTGGAGTTGTTGACGCTCTGCGACCGGGGAGGGGCCGGGCCTGCCGTTCCAGCATGCGTCCTGGAGCCGCTGCGTGAGGAGTTGCTTGCGCTGCTGCCTCTGCATCGCGACGCCGGACGAGTTGTGGGCGCTGTTTCGGCGGGTGGTGCCCGCGACGGAGGTGATGCGTCCGCAGGGTGGGGGCCTGCGTCGGGCGGGTGACCGTGAGGCCCTGGCCGTAATCGTGTTCGTGGCGACGTCTGGCTGCACGTGGAGGCAGCTGCCTCCGGTGTTCGGTCCGTGCTGGCAGACGGTGTACGACGTTCCGCCCGGTGGAGCCGGGACCGGGCCTGGGCGAGGCTCCACCGCGTCGTCCTCGACGAACTGGGCGCCCGCGGCGAACTGGACTGGTCCCGGTGCGCCATCGACTCCGTCAGCCTCCGGGGTGGTGAGGAACTGTCGGTCAGTTCAGCAGCGAGCGAGGCCGCGAGTCCAGGATCGCCTCGGCTTCGTCGCTGACCGCGCGAATCACTTCCGCAGCGGGGCGGACAGCGTCGACCAAGGACGCTGACTGACCGTAGAGGATCATGCTCGTGTCCGGGTCGGGTGGGGCCTCGAATGGGTTGACGTTTTCCGTGGGTGCGAATTCCTCCTTACGGTCCCGCAGCGTTGCCTGACGCTCCGACCACTCATCGGTGAACCGATTGCGGCGGACGCGTGCGCCGATCTCCGCCGGCCACGGCATTCCTGACACGATGTCGTAGGCCTGCGTCCATACAGTGTCGCTGCCATCACTCTCGACGATCAGACGCTTGTGGATGTCGTGCACCTCGACCGCCTCGGGCGTGGCGAGAAGCGCCGTGCCCAGCCATGCACCGTCCGCACCGGCGGTGAGGACGGCCGCGAGGGTTCGACCGTCGGCGATGCCGCCTGCGGCCAGCACCGGGACATCGGGATACCGCCTCACGACCCCGGCCAGGAACGGCAGCAGGCCCATCGTCCCGGTATGGCCGCCGGCCTCGATGCCCTGCACCACGAGGACATCGGCACCCGCAGCGACAGCCGTCTCCGCGTCCTCGTAGTTCTGGATTTGGCACATCACCCGGGCTCCTGCGTCCTTGGCCCGAGTGAGCCACGGCTGAGGGCCGGCGAATGACAGGGCGACGACCTCTGGCCGCTCCTGCAGCGTTGCCTGGAACAGCGGCTCGGTGAAGGAGAGGAACGGCGTGATGAAGCCGACTCCGAACGGCCGGTCTGTCCTGGCGCGGATGGTCGCGATCTCTGTACGGATCCAGTCAGGGCCTTTCCAGGGATGCGTACCCCCGAAGCAGCCGAGCCCGCCAGCGGCGGACACCGCGGCGGCAAGTGTCCCGCCGCTGTGCAAGCTCATGGGGGCCGCCATCACCGGATAAGTGATCCCGAACATCTCAGTGAATCTCGTATGCAACATGGACAGACAATAGGGGACTTAAACGTCGTTTCCTTCGGCTCGGCGGGCCGTTGTGCCGTGCATGACGTGTTTCGTTGAGCAGCTGGAGTGCCGGCCGAGTTGTGGGTCTTGTTCCGTCGAGTGGTGCCGCCGACGGAGGTGGTGCGTCCGCAGGGCGGTGGCCGACGGCGGGCGGGCGATTGTGAAATGTTGGCGGCAATCTTGTTCGTGGCGACCACGGGCTGCGCGTGGCGGTAGTTGCCGCCGGTGTTCGGACCGGCCTGGCCGACGGTCTACAGGCGATTCGCGCAGTGGTCGAAAGCGCGGGCGTGGGCCCGGCTGCACCGCGTTGTTCTCGATGAACTCGGTGCCAGGGTTGAGCTGGACTTGTCGCGTTGCGCGATCGATTCCGTCAGTGTCCGGGCTGCAAAAGGTGCCCCTATGGGCTTCGTCAAGCTGCTGCGGTGACCGGGAGTTCGTAGAAGGTGCCGTCTCGGAGCACGGCGAAGAGCACGTCGATGCGCCGTCTGGCGAGGGCGATGAGGGCTGCGACGTGGTGTTTGCCCTCGCGGCGCTTTCTGTCGTAGTACGAGCGTGATTCCGGTTGGGAGAGCGAGGCGAAAGCGGCGAGGTAGAAGGCGCGTTTGAGTTGTTTGTTGCCGCGCCGGAAGGGGTGTTCGCCGCGAATGGACGAGCCGGAACTGCGGGTGACCGGTGCCAGACCGGCGTAGGCGGCCAGGTGCCCAGCCGTCGGGAAGGCACTGAACCGCTTGTGCGCGGTATCCCTCCCATCCGGTCCCGCCGCGGCCCGCGCCGCCGACAGCCGGGCAAAGCTGCATGCCGACAAGGGCTACGACTGCGACCACCTGCGTCGATGGTTCCGTAAACGCGGCATCGCCCACCGCATCGCCCGCAAGGGCATCGAATCCTCACAGCGACTGGGCCCTCACCGCTGGGTGGTCGAGAGGACAGTGTCCTGGCTAGCAGGCTGCCGACGTGTGCACCGCCGCTACGAGCGCAAAGCGGAACACTTCCTTGCCTTTATGGGCATAGCATAAGTTTTCATCTGCCACCGCCGACTCACGAGGCGAAACGAAACTAGAGCCCAACACGCTCAGGGCGGGCGTTTTGACGCCCGCACGCCATGACCTTCGCTAGAATGTGACGCAGCCGTGTGACGTCCTCTGCCGGTGCATCGAGGATTGTTTTGATCTCCGCGTCCTCCAGCGCCAAGGCATCGAGAGAATCCTGGGCTGGCGACACGGTGAGCATGTTGTTCGTCAGGGCTGTCTTCCGGACGCAGCCATAGGCCGTGTTTTGGTCAGGTGTCACCACACAATGCGTGTCCCAACCGAGCGCTAGGTCCTGCCGGGAGGGCTCGGCGACGCTGCCCATGAACACCAGGCTGAAACTGCCTTCCTCCTCGTCCTCAGCGACACCGGCCAGCATGACGTCGTCGCCGGGGATAATCTCAGTGCCCACCACGCGCGCCGTGAACCTGTATGTCATGCCTGAGTTCTACCAGGCCGCCCAACGGCGTCTACAAGCAAGCCGACCAGGAGTGGCCAGCTACCACCCTCCAATAGAAACGATGTCCGACCCACCGGTTTGGCTACACCCGCCGTACCCACTCCGGGTGGTGAGCGAGGCGTTGAAGTGCTGTCGCAGGAAAACGGGGGATGAATGTCGGCTCCGTCACTTCATGTCTCCCCAGGATCGGCCGTCCCTTCCCGTGCTCGTCACCCCTGCCGTACAAATCGTGCTGACCGCGTCCGAGCGCCACCAACTGAAGAAAATGGCCTGCGGACACAAGACTCCGCATCGGGCGAGGCGACGGGCCGCCATCGTGCTTCTGGCGGCCCGGGGGCGTTCCATCGCCCGAATAGCTCCGCTGACGCGGATGCATGTGGACACGGTGCGCAGCTGGCGGGGCCGGTTCGCCGTCGGCGGCCTGCCTGACCGCAAGCGCTCGGGCAGGCCGCCCTCGTTCACCCGGCTGCAGGTCGCCGAAGTCAAGGCGATGTCCTGTCAGTTGCCCGCCGAGACCTGTGCTCCTCTGTCGCATTGGTCGTGTCCGGAACTGGCACGTGAGGCAGTTGCCCGGGCCAATGTCCCGGCCGTCTCGGACTCCACCATGCGCCGCTGGCTCAAGGCCGACGCGATCAAGCCCTGGCAGTACCGGTCCTGGATCTTCATCCGCGACCCGGCCTTCCACGCCAAGGCCGCCCGCCTACTGGGCCTGTACGCCCGAGGGGGTGGCATCGCGTTTACGGGCGCCGAGCGAAATGGTGAGTCTGCGGTAACAGACGAGGCCATTGCTGGTCTCCGCCAGCAGTGTGAAAGTCTGAGCCGATGAATGCTAATCCCATTGACTGGCCGTCGATTGCCGCCGATGACTTCCCCTTCCCCGAGGTCATGCCCGCTTCGCAGCTCGCCGGCGAGTTGTTGGCCATGCTGGTCTCACCAGACCCTGAGATCCGTGACGACTACGCCTACACCGCTGTTTCCCGGTGGATCAAGGGAGGACATTTCGATGAAATCCTGGAGGCACTCGGCGACACCGCCGCCAGCCGCTTCACCCACCCCGAGGTTCAGGCCCGGACCTTCGCACCGCTGATTCTCTGCTCCGTTCTGGCGCGCGGACAAGCCGTCCCCGGCCTCATGCCGGAGGAGGCTGCGGAGCGCTGGTACGCCGGATTCTCGGCCTGGTATCCGGCCGAGCATGACACTCGCGGCTGGGACGACTCCCTGGGCTGGCTGCACGCCGTCGCACACGGCGCCGACGCTACTGCTGCGTTCGCGAAGGCCCTGCCCGACCGCCGCACCGAACTCCTCGAACTGTGTGCCCGCAGGATGACAGCCACGCAAGTCGACTACCGTTACGCGCAATTGGAGGACGCGCGGCTTGCCCGTGCGCTCATGCGTATCCTCCAGGCCCCTGGCCTGAAGCGCGAGCAGGCTACCGGCTGGTTGACCGTGGTTGCGGAGGCCCTGGACGGCCGAGGTCCCGGGCCCCTCCCGATTTGGGTGTTCAACACGTTTGCCACCCTCCAGTCCCTCCACGTGCACCTGGCTCGAGGCCTTGTCGGCGAAGGTGTCCCGCCGCATGCCGAGGCTGTAGCCGCCCGTACCGCCGATCTCCTTCGCCTGCCCTACTACTGGCTCGCCTGACACGGGGCAGCTCCAGCATCACGGATCGTTCCCCGGCTGCACATGACCTTCGACGTTGTTGTGCCAGGTCAGTCGGCAGCAGCCGATGAGGGCTGCGGCGATGCCGATGAAAGCGAGGAAGTGTTCGGGCTTGCGTTCGTAGCGGCGGTGCAGGCGTCGGCAGTCGGCCAGACCCGGTCCCGGCTTACTGGGTGGAACGTCGGTACACCGTCTGCCGGCACGGACCGAACACCGGAGGCAGTTGCCTCCACGTGCAGCCAGACGTCGCCACGAACACGATTGCGGCCAGGGCCTCACGGTCACCCGCCCGACGCAGGCCCCCACCCTGCGGACGCATCACCTCAAGAGCGGAATGACGGAAGACTTTCACGCTCCGTTCCGTCGGAGCCCGGGAGCTCCGGGAGCCCGGGGACGATTCCCCCGGGCCACTCGACCTTCTGGCGCTTCTGGAGTGATGCGGGCAGGGTGGGCGGCATGACAGACAGCGCCGACTCTGTTCCTGCGGACGCAGCGAACGTAGGCGACCGCCAGGCGACAGAGAACATCCTCGGCAGCCCTTTGAGTCAGACATGGCCGACGGGTGCATTGGCACCGGGTAGCCGCGTCACGGTCGTTCGTGACCCGGGCTGGGACGGTCCTTGGCAGGTCGAGTTTCCTGGAACGATCGATGCCATGGGGGCACCCGACCCAACGAACATGTCCAGGCGCTCAGTGGCGAGCTGTTGTACTGGGTCGCCTTTGACACACCGCAGTACGACAGCGGCGGGGACGGTCCCTATCGCAAGGACCAGATCTGGGGTCGGTACCTGAGGGCCGAGCCGGTGCCCGAAGCGTAGGGATGCCGCAGCGCATCCCCTGGGGCAAGTGATGTTGCCGCGCTCGAATCATCCGTCGAACCAGGTCGCTCACCTGGGCATTCGCCGGACGAAGGGGCGGACTTCGTCTGATCATGTGCTTCGACCAAGGTGCGCGACTCACCGCCGCGGGATGATGGTCTTCTGGGTGGCAGTCGAGCTGTGATCATCTCAGGGCGCGCGATCACCGCATCCCGAGGCGCTGACGGCGGACGGCCAGTCACCCGACGCGGATGAGCTTGGACGAGAGCTGATCCGCCTCGGGTGTTCTGCAAGGTGCCTCAAGCGCTTCCGCCATGCTCGCGCGTCGCGATCCGGGCCAGCTTCGTCAGCATCATGCCGTTCCGGACCGCGACGATGTAATCCACGGGGAGTCCGTGCATCCGGGTGCCGGGGCCCCGGAGGGGGTGCCAGTCGAGAACGAAGAGGGTGTTCTCGCCCCAGGGGATCAAGTTCATGGCGATGCGGGCTGCGCCGAAAGGATCTGCCTTCGCTTCCAGTTCGAGGCGGTGTTGCGGTTCGCAGATGCGGACGACGCAAGTGTCGTCGAGGGTCAGGGGGCCGGCACCGACTCGGACTTTCAGGCGGGCGCCTACTTCTGGCCAATGCGGGTCCGCGGTGAGGACCTGCTGGGTTCCTGTCACCCACTCCCCGTAACGGTGGCCGTCGGACAGCAGGCCCCATACCTCGGACGGCGAGCTCAGGATCAGACGGCAGTTCCGGGCCACGCTGATCACGTTCTTTCTGGAGGACGAGGGATATGGGAGATGCTGCCGGTCGTGGCTCCTCCGGGATGAGGCCGTCCGGCACAGCAGGCGCTGGGCAGTGGTGAAGCCCGGCGCGAGAACCTGGTGATGGGTCAGCCGGTGCGGGCGGATCGCCTGGCGGACCGCTTCAGCGCCGGTAGTGGGGGCAACCAGTCGAGCGCGCCGTGGAGCTGCGGGAAATCCTCAATGGTTTCCGCTTTCGCCACACCATGGATGAACTCCGCCCTTCGCACGGCCCAGCGAATGGTTGCTTCGATGAGTCCGAGCCGTCGACTCCGACAACGGTGGCCCCTGGCTTCTTACGCCGGTCAGCCGTGGTCATCCTCGGCTCGACGGCTGGGCGCGGCCGCACCGGGCTCCTGGTCCGGCCGCCCACGGGCTTGGCCTCCAGCCTCATGCCGACCGCACCATCTGCACAATCCGACAGGTCCATACGGGGCTGAGCCGAACCGGATTCCGTAGCGGCTCTGAAACCGGGCGTGATCGCCTCGGCAGATGGGAAGCACACGTCTGATGCCTGCACCCCGGAAGTATCCCGACGAACTGCGTGAGCGAGCCGTCCGTGAAGTACAGAACTGTGGTCGTCCGGTCGCACGGTGGGGCGTTTGATCCGAGGTTCAGGTGTCGCGCCGGTTCGGGGAAGTGCTCGGGACGGAAGTGCCACCAGTCGGTGGCCGCGGCCGGTACGTATCGCAGCTCCGGCCCGGTACGGTGGCCACCGGCCGGGTTCAGTTCGCCTCTGGTGTTCCGGTCTTCACTCCAGCCGCCTGTACCCCGGATCAGCGCTCCGGCCCGGGGTGCAACCGTGTCCTCACCCGGACTGCCCGTCCGGTCCTGCATCCTGTGCCCATGGCCGACACCTTTGACCACGCCCCGCAGGTATGGAACGCCGCGCAACTCCGCGAAGCCATCAAAGACCTGCCCGATGACACACCCATCCACATCGGTGTCGCCGAAGACCCCGGCAACTTCGACGGCTACCGCGAATCCGTCCTCGTCGACGCCCACCATGTTGAGAACTGGTGGCCGGCCACCTCCACCACACCCGAACGCACCGAGACCGAGAAGGCGATGACGCTGTTCGCCGACTGGAATGCCGACAGGTACGACCTGCTCGACTGAACCGGCCGTGGGGACGACCCCGCCTCCGATACCCACCGCCCGCTCGCGGACCGGGCTGAACTCTCCCTGGACGCGCAACATCTGCGCGTCGACACGTTTCCTTGGCGGGACTCCCAGGACCTGGGCGTACTCGGTCATGACTTCGGTGACAGTCGGCTGATCGGGAACTGGCCTGCGAGCGGGGCCTTGCTGATGGGCTGCTGCTGATCACCGCAACGGCTACCGCCGCGCTGGCTAGGCGACGGCACCGGTCAGAAGGGGGCGGCGCCGCCCGAATCGGTCGGACAGCGGCCCGGTGGTCACCTGGCCGAGCGCCAGGCCGAGCAGACAGGCGGTGACAGTCAGCTGCGCGGCCGAGGTCGACGCGTGCAGCTCGCCGGTCAGGGCGGGCAGCACCGGCAGGTAGAGGTCCATCGAGATCGGACCGAAGACCGTCAGCAGGGCGAGGACGACTGCCAGGGCGCGGCCGATGGTCCGCTCACGCGCGACGGTCCTGTCGCGGGGGTGCTCACGCGGGCTCCTGTCGGACGAGGGGGACTCGCCCGCGGTAGCGGCGCAGGTGCGGTGGTGGCCCTGCTCGCCCCGTCCGTAACGACCAGAGGCGAGCAGGGGAGGGTGGGAGGAGGGCCAGGGGCGCAGGAGCGCCTTGATCGCGCGGCGCTCGTCCATGGCCCGGTATGCCTCGGCGGCATTGTCGAGAGGCAGGTCGAGGTCGAAGACCTTGCCGGGGTCTATCTGGCGGCTCCAGATCAGGTCGATCAGCTGCGGCAGGTACTGGCGGACCGGTGCGGGGCCGCCGGGCAGGTGTACGTGGGCGAAGAACAGCTCCTGGCCGTCGAGGGCGACGTCGTGGGAGACGCCGACGTAGCCGACGTGCCCACCCACCCGGGCGGGTCGATCCGATGGCCTGAAGCATCGACTCCTGGGTGCCGACCGCCTCGATGACGGAGTGGGCGCCAAGACCGCAGGTGAGTTCCTTGATCTTGGCGACGCCTTCGTCGCCGCGCTCGGTGACGATGTCGGTGGCGCCGAACTCGCGCGCGAGCTTATGGCGCGGCTCGTGGCGGCTCATCGCAATGATCCGCTCGGCGCCGAAGTGCTTGGCGGCGAGCACCGCGAGCAGGCCGACCGCCCCGTCACCCTGACCGTCTACGCGGCCGAACCCGGCTCCCCGTCCGCGGAAGCAATGAGCCCTCTCGCTTCCTGGGCGGCCACGCATGAGTCGCACCTTTCCGAGAACCCGCTCTCGACCGGCTGACAACGGAAGCAGTCGCCAGCCCTTCTCGTCCGGCATGTACGCACAACCGCTTGATCACTCCCGCGGGACGGTGGGGTCAGGGCGGGGCGGTGACGCGTGCCATGCTGGAACTTCCGGTTTATGGCGGCGAGCGGGGAAAGCGGCAGGGTGAGGACAGTGACACGGGCGAGCCGGACGAGGATCTGGGACCGGTTCTCGGCCTCCGACCCCGGACTGTTGCGGCTGATGGCCGGCCTGCGGACAGTCGGCGCCATCGCGCTCACGCTCGCGGTCCTGGCGCTGCTCAAGGCCGATGTGAGCCACATGGTGGCAGGTGCCATCGCGGCCATGGTCGCGACCTTCGCCATCAAGGAGAAGCAGCGGCGCGAACAGGCCATCACGCTCGCGTTCGGCCTGCCCGTGGCGCTCGTGGCGATGTCACTGGGAGCGGTGTTGAGCACCGAGGTCGTCGCGGGCGACCTCTTCTTCCTCGCGTTGATCTTCGCCGCGGTGTACAGCCGCCGGTTCGGTGATCGCGGTACGGCCCTGGGACTCATCGGGTTTCAGATCTACTTTGTGTCCCTGTTCGTCAGGGCCTCAGTATCCGCGCTGCCGGGGTTGTGCGGCACGCTGGTCGTCGCGTTCGTCTGCAGCGCGGTCGTGCGGTTCGGCCTGGTTGTTGAGACGCCCGAACGCATTCTGCTGCGACTGCGCGAGGCCTTCCGCGCCCGCCTCGCCCAATTGGTCTCCGCTCAGATCGAGTTGCTTGACGCCGGGCCGGACCACGTCGAGAAGGCGCTGGAGGACGTACGCCGGCACACCGCGCGCCTCCACCAGAGCGCGATGATGATCCAGGGACGGCTGGAGGAGGGCACCAGCGACAGCGCCACCGCCTTGCTCGTCCAGCGCCGTATTGCCGACGCCGAGATCGCCGCCGAGCGGCTCGGCGTACTCATCCTCACCGCGCGCAGCTCCGAACGCGCCGATACGCTCACGCTTCATCTGCCGCACGCGCCCGTGCCCGCGCCCGGCAACCAACTGCGGACACAGGATGACATCACCGCAACGCTCCGCCGTGATCTCAACGCGTTGCGCCTGCTCGTCGCCCGCCCAGCCTCGAACAATCGCGGCGCCGCGGTGGCCCACCTCCGCAACCGGCTGCTCGGCTATCGGGACGAGGAAAATCTGCCGCGCGCCTCGGCCCCCGTCCAGGACGTCTTCCGCGGCATCGGGGAGGCGGCGCGCGCTGTCATGGGCCTGCGGCTGGCCCTCGACGGGCCCCAGGACGAGTCCGACGACACACCCGCGACGACGCGTTCCCGCGAGGAACTGGACGCCGAGGACGTAGCCATCGCGCGGGCCGAGGAGACCGAGCCTGTCGAGGATGTCCGCAAGGGACTGGAGCGTCCCACGACCCGTGCCGCGCTCCAGGTGTCGGTGGGTTCGGCGCTGGCCATCGTAGGCGGGGAGTTCCTCTCCAGCCAGCGCTGGTACTGGGCGGTGCTGACCTGCTGGGTCGTCTTCCTGAACACGGCGTCCACCGGGGAGATCCTGGTCAAGGGCTACCGTCGGCTGCTGGGCACGGTTCTCGGCGTCGTCGCCGGTGTCGGCCTGGCGGGCCTGGTGGGCCACCACACCTGGACGGCGTTCGCACTCGTACTGCTTTTCATCTTCGCCATGTTCTTCACCGCGCCGCTGTCGTACGCCCTGATGTCCTTCTTCGTCACGGCGGCACTGGGGCTGCTGTACACCCTGCTCAACACCTACAGCTCCGCGGTGCTCGTCCTGCGCATCGAGGAGACCGCGCTCGGCGCCGCCTGCGGCGTGATCGCGGCGGCCGTGATCCTGCCGGTGCACACCGATCGCCGTACCGACGAACTCCTCGGCACGGTGCTGACCCGGCTCGGTGACGTCACCGATGCCGCGGTGGAGCAGCTGAGCGGCGGGCCCGCCCTCGATCTGCTGGACATGGCCAGGGAGCTCGATACGGCACTGGACGATCTGCGGTCCTCCACGCAGCCGTTGACCCACCCGATCACCCCGCTGAGGACCCGCCGCCAGACCGCTCGCTACGTCGTGGCGCTGCTGGAGACGTGCGCCTACCACGCACGTTCACTGGCGGCGACGGCCGAACTCCTCCCGAACAGCAAGAGTGTCGCCGCGGACCCGCTCCTGAAGGGAGCAGGCCGGCGCATCGCGCACAACATCGACGTCCTCGTCGCGCGTGTCGAGGACGACGACAGCGGCGGCGTGGTGGAGACGGGTGCGAGCCTGGCCTCCATGCTGGAGACGGACAAGCCCGGCTCCCCCCGGCACGACCGTGTCACGGACCGTGTCCTGCGGCATCTGCAGCGCCTGGACGAAGGGTTGATCGGTCTGGCCCGCCCCCTCGGGGTGTCTGTCGCGACACCCGACCGGGCGCCGTATCGGGGCGGGGGTGCGTAGCCCGGGCGGCGTCATGGTGGCTCAGGCATGACGGACGGTTATGGAATCCCCTCGGCCGTGCGCCGGCTGGAACCCCCGCTACTCGCCCAGACCCTGGACCGCCTGCAGGACCTGGGACCGCTGCCCAAAGACGTCAGCGTGCACCCGGACATCGGCTACGACTCGGACAGGACCCGCACCCTGCTCCACGAACGCGGCCTGCACGACCGCATCGCGCACAAGGGAGAGAAGGCACCCCTTCAGGCAAGTCAGAGGTGGCACGTCGAACGCACCCACGCCTGGCAGAACGCCTTCCATCGCCTCGCCCGCTGCTACGAGCGCCGGGCCACCGTCTTCGACGACTTCCTCGACCTCGCCGACACCATCATCACCGTGCGCAGCATGATCCGCCGAGCGTGGACCACTCACCGCTGGGAGGACCGCCCCCACCGCCGCCGGTGACGGGCCGTCATCTGCGCCAGTGGCCGGCTGGTAGCTTGGCCTCCATGATGGTGGCATTGATCGACTCAGGGCTCGGCCTCCTTTCCACCACAGGATGGCTTCGGCACCTCGCCCCGGAACTCGATCTGCTTCTGCTTCTGGACCCCGACGGCGCCCCCTGGGGATCGAGAACTGCCTCCTTCGTCACGGACCGTCTGTTCAGTGCCGCCCAATTGGCCGTCCAGCGAGGTGCGGAGGCCATCGTGGTCCCCTGCAACACCGCCACCGTCACCGCGATCGACGCTCTGCGTGAGAGCTTTGAACCCAGTGTGCCTGTGATCGGAACCGTGCCCGCCGTGAAGTCGGCCGCAGCGGCCGGCCAACGCATCGCCGTGTGGGCAACCGTCCGGACCACGGCGAGTGACTACCAGGATCGCCTGATCGCGGACTTCGCGAGCGGTCGGCCTGTCGCACGTGTCGCATGCCCCGGTCTGGCCGAGGCTATCGACCACGGAGACATGGCCGCAGCAGCAGAAGCGATCGCCGACGCGGCCGAGCGGACCCCCCGGAATTGCGACTCCGTGGTGCTGGGATGCACGCACTATCCCCTGGTGGCACCAGAGATTCTGCAGAGCCTGCCCACCGGAACCACCCTGTACGACAGCGCGGAAGCAGTCGCCCGCCAAGCACTTCGGCGATTGGACCAAACCACAGAATCGCACAGCACCACGGGCTCCATCGACGTGGTACTCAGCGGGCGCCGCGGAAATCTTCCGGCAGGCGCCCACGCCTACCCGGTGGGTCGCGCCCTTGCCGCTGCAGCGCGGGTGCCCCGTGAAATTCTCATCTCCGCCGCAACTCGCGCCTCGATGAACGCTCCGGCGATCTGAGAAGGCCCCGGAACCTTTACCGCTTGTCTGCCAGGCGTACAGCCACTCCGTTTCGCGGTGGACCCCGGGAAATCACAGAGCGTGACAACCACGTGATCGCCCAGGACCTGTGTCCGCCTCGCGCTGGGCTCCCCACCGCGCCTGCCTGCGCGACCTCTTACTGGAGACCGCCGGCGAGCAGGTCGTCGAGGTCTGCCGCCCCAAGCGCCCACCGGTCCGCGGAGGCCGTAGGACGGACAGGCTCGATGTCATCCGAGGATTTCGACGAGGCGCGTGGGTCACCCGACGATGTGCTTGCGCACTACCGGTTCGTCGTGAGGATCTGCGGAGCCTTTGCCTGAGAGATCGGACGTGGCTAATCGAGGCGGGAGACCTGGTAGTGGCTGATGTACCAGCCGTCCTCCGCGCGCTGTACGAGTACAACGAGCTTGACACCCAGTGTGGGCCGGTCGGTGAACGAGAAGTCGACGCTCAGGTAACCGAGCACGAGGTCGTCGGCGGGCTGCCTGGTTTCGAGAATCCGATACTCGGCTGTCATCCCGAGGGGCTGGGAATCGTAGTAGTCGGCGATGCCCTGCCTCCCGACGCTGTATGGGCGCAGTCCCTGGAAAATCGCATCCTCGGTGAAGCAGGAGGCGACCCGCTGCGGCTCGTGGCCGTCAACGGCTGCTTTCCACCGGTCGAGCACGCCGTGCAGGATCGCTTCGCTGTCTGTCGTGCTGTTCATCAGGGGTTCTCCTGTCGAGTGGGATCGAGGTGCACAACTGCTGGGCCGGGCGGGTCACGATGGCGGCCGCCGATGCGGCCGTCCCGTGCCGGCATTGTGTGCCGGCCGGTCGGTCCTTCTCCGGCATCGGATGTGGGGTCGGGCTCATCGAGGAGCCGGTGTCGACGATGACCGATGCGCCACCAGGCCGCCCAGTGTCGCGGCCGGGTCCTGGCCGGCGCTGTCGATGCATTCGGGGGCACCTGTCTCCTCGGCGAGCCGCTCCTTCTCGGGACCGCGGGCGATGGCGGCGAGACCGCGTGGCCGAGTCTGTGGGCGTATCGCAGGGCCGGGTGACCCAGCCCGCAGATGCCCCCGCATGGCCACCAGGGAGCCGTCTCGTGTGTCCACCTGATGCAGGGCGTGAAAGCCATCAGGCCCGCGCACTGCAGAGGCGCGGCTTCGATGACAGTCAGGCCGCCGGGGATGCTCACGAGTCCGTCGGCCCATGCGCAGCCGCCCTCTGCTGCTTGCGGTATCAGTGGCCGGCGCTCATACCACCGTCGACGTGGAGGATCTCGCCGGTCACGAACGGGGCGTTCTCCAGGTAGATCACCGCGTCGACGATGTCGCTCACCTCGCCCATTCGGCCGACCGGGTGCAGAGCGGCGAGGGCCTGGTGGGTCTCGTCGGGGTGCATGGGGGTCTTGATGGTCCCCGGGGAGACGGCGTTGGTGCGGATGCCACGGGTGGCGTACTCGATGGCGAGGGACTTGGTGGCGGACTGCAGGCCGCCCTTGGTCAGCGAGGCCAGCACGGAGGGGACGTTGGAGTCGGCGTTGTCGACCAGGCTGGTGGTGATGTTGACGATGTGGCCCCCGCCCTGGGCGAGCATGTGCCGGATGGCCAGCTGGGTGATGCGGAAGAACCCGGTCAGGTTCACGCCGGTCACGGAGGCGAACTCGTCCTGGGTGTAGTCGGTGAAGGGCTTGGCGACGAAGAGCCCCGCGTTGTTGACCAGGGTGTCGATACGGCCGAACCGCTCGACGCCCGCCGCGATCACGTGTTCGGCGGTGGCGGGGTCGGCGATGTCGCCCTGCACGGTCACGATGTCGGCGTCGTCGGTGGGGGCGATCGTGCGGGAGGTGGCGACGACGGCGTATCCGAGCTGCCGGTAGGCATCGACCAGACTGGCGCCGATGCCCTGAGACGCGCCGGTGATGACTGCGACCTTCTGGCCTGAGAGCTCATGATGACCTTCTCCGAAATGAGGTTGAGGCTTCTTCGACCGAGTCACTAACCGACCGGTCGCCTATTTGGAAGCTACGTGCCGGACGGGATGAAGTCAAAGATCGACAGAGCCGATTCCAGGACCGGTTTACTCATAGCTGGTAGGCGTAACCTCCCAGCCCACGTCAGCAGGCGTCGGCGCAGTGAATTCCTCGGCCGCGTCCGGTGGGGGAGCGGGGATTGTCTAGCGCTGGTGCGGGTCGCCGTCGGGCAACCAGGCGCCCGCGGCATGGATGCCGAGGTCATCGACGCCCTCGCAGAGGGCGTCGATGACGGCCAGGACCGTGGCGCGGTCTTCGCCGGTGCGCCAGACCAGTGACCAGGTCCAGTAGACCTGCGGTGCCACGACCGGGCGCTGGATCAGGTCGGGCGGCAGCGGAGTGGATTGGCCCTTGGGCGAGTTGATGACCGGGCGACTGCTGCGACGGACGTGGTCGAAGAAGGCCGGACCGGTGATGCCGCCGTCGGAGACGCGTACCACACGGGCCCCGGTGTCGCGGGCCACTTGTTCCGCGTACACGTTCCAGGACGACCAGGAGGTCGTGTCGTCGTCAAGGAGGACGACGGTGTCCTGGGCGGGCACGTCGCTGGTGTCGTCGCCGGCGGCGACGGCGTAGAGCCGGTCGGCGCCGATCAGCCCGGCCCGGAGGCCGCGCTGTTCCAGGTCCTCGGTACGCACCCAGCACACTGCGAGGTCGAGGCTTCCGTCGGCGACCCGGGCGGCCTGTGTGTGGGAGGGCGCGATCCACGCGTCGATGTGCAGTCGCGCCACCGCGGAGGTGCGGGCGACCAGGCCTGCCGGAAGCCAGTTTACGTAGCCGAGCCTGACCGGTTCCGATCCGGACAGTCGGCCGGCGCGGCGCTTGAGATCGTCGGCCCGCTCCAGCAGGGCGCGAGCGTGTGGGAGCAGTGCCGCACCGGCTGGAGTGAGGGACACCGAGCGGCGGTCGCGGTCGAGAAGGCGGACGCCGAGGTCGCGTTCGAGTGCCTGGATCTGCTGGGACAGCGAGGGTCCGGCGATCAGGAGCCGCTCGGCGGCCCGGCCGAAGTTCAGTTCCTCGGCGACCGTGACGAAGTACCGCAGTTGGCGCAGCTCCACGCCCGCCATGCTGCGTCGGTGGGAGGCCGCTCCTACCAGCAGGGAGGAAGCGGGTCGTGGCGTCGGCCCTGGTGGCAGGCAGACGATGAGGGCATGGCAGCCCGACGGCACGTCGACGCAGCAGTCCCCGCCGGCCTCCGGCGGGCGGTCACGGTGTGGCTGGTCGGCGTGCACGGGCCCGGATGGCACCGAGTACATCACCGGCGCGGTCACCGGGTTCGCCCGGAGCGGTCCAGACGCCCCGACGGTCTACGTCAGCGGCGACAACGCCTCCCCGGACATCGTGGAGCAAGTCGACGAGCGGTTCGCTCACGTCCACCTGTCGATGGCGTGCGCGGCGGCGACCGTACTCCGCTGCTGGACGGCTGTCCGGCCTGACCAGCGACCAGGCTGTCCGTGAACCGGGTTCCTCGCGGCCCGCATCGTCATCCCGGTACATGCCCCGGACCGGGAGTACTCCACCGATGGTCCCGACGGACTGCGCGAGGCGTTCACCGGTCGCGGTCCGGCAGACCGGTTGATTCCGCCGGCGGCCGGCGAGTCCGCCACCGTCCGACCGCGGCGGCTGCGGCTGCTGGCCGTCCTGACCAGCGCCCTGATCTTCGTCGTCGCCGCCAGCTCACTCCTCGGTCACCTGCGTGAACACCCCGCCCACCTGCCCGGCTGGGCGTTCGGTGGAGTCGGCGCCGGCATTGCGCTGTCCGGTCTGCTCGTCCTCATCCTGCGTTCCGTCGCGGACTGGCGGGCCGCCTGGTGGGCCTCCGCAGGACTCGCCACGGTCCTCGCCGCCGGCTCGTGGAATCTGCGCCCCGACGTCACGCCCGCATCCACCACTGGCTCCGCGACCGGGGGCCCCACTCGGCAGTGTCCGCGCATGAACCGCTGGTTCACCGCCTTGTTCGCCGGCTACACCCTCGAGGGCATCGGCTACATCGTCGCCGGCACGTTCCTGGTCGCCGCGATCGAGCAGAGTTCCCCGGGCTGGGCAGGCAGCGGCGCCTGGGTGCTGGTCGGGCTTGCCGTACCGTCGTCGGCGCTGTGGGCCTGGCTGGGCCGACGACGGTCCCGCCCCGGCCTGCTCTGCGCAGCACTCGTCATCCAGGCTGTCGGCATCGCCCTGCCCGCCCTGATCGACGGAGTCGCAGCCGCCCTGATCTCCGCGTTCCTGTTCGGTGCGACGTTCCTCGGCGTCAGCACCATCGCCCTGGCTGCCGGAGCCCACCTGCGGTTCCCCCGCTCGGTCGCCCTGCTGACCACCGGATACTCCGTCGGTCAGATCCTCGGCCCCCTGGGCGTCGCCCCACTGCTCCGCCACGGCTACCACCAGGACCTGATCCTGGCCGCCGCCGTTGCCGCCGCCTTCCTGCGGATCGGCTTCCCGCGCCCCATGTCCGTCATGCGGAGTATCGTCCCTGGACGGCAGTCCGCACTGGCAGAAACCGCTGCGGTTCGGACCGATCGCCCTGGCCCGCCTATGACCTGACGCCCCGTTGGCGCCCGCCGTCCAGCCCTTCTACTGCCCGCCGCGCCGGGCGGGCATCAGATGCCGGCCGGAGCCGCCTGCGGTGCGCGAGCACCGAGCAGGGCCAGGCAGTTCGCCCACAGAGGGCTGAGGCGGTGGGTGTTGTTGTAGAGCTTGGCGAACAGGACCTGGCCCTCAAGCTGGGCGACGACGGACCGAGCTGCTTCCCGGGTATCCGTCACGGTGACCTCTCGGCGTTCAAGAGCCTCGGTGATGACCGAGTCGACCATCTCGACCTGTGCGTCGAAGATCTCCTGAAGTCGGATGCGGACGGTCTCGGTCTGGTTGCTCATCTCCAGGGTGAGGTTCCCGAACAGGCACCCCGAGACGGTGCCGCAGCTCTGCTGGCCGGCGCGCTGGCCGGACTCCGTCACCTCGAACAACTGCCGCAGTCGGTGCAGTGGTTCTGCGTCGCTGTTCAGGATGCTTGTCCATTCCCGCTTCTGGCCGGCCCAGTGTTCGTCGATGACGGCCAGAGCGAGAACTTCCTTGGACTCGAAGAAGTAGTAGAAGCTGCCCTTGGGCACACCGGCCGTCTTGCAGATCTCGGCCACGCCCAAAGAGGAGTAACCGCGCAACTCGATGAGCGATTGCGCGGCGCTGATGATCTTCTCTTTGGCGTCACTGGTCCGTCCCATGCCGCGAGTGTACGACTGGTCGACCGATGTTTACTAGACCGGTCGGCTAGTCCGACTTTTCCGGACCACGGTCGAGTGGCACCGGTCGCGCGTCACACCTGGACCTGCGGATACTTCCGTTCATGACCTCTGAGGAGATGCTCCGTCGTGCAGCGGCTCAGGTCGTTGATCTCGTCTTCGCCGACAATGACGTATGTCTGGACGCCCTGCCGGATGCCGTGGAGAGCGAGGTCGCGACGCCTCTGGCTGAGGTGAGCAGTAGTTCGGACATTGTCCGCTGCGGCCCAGTCGGCGACGTGACGGCATCGTTTGGTGGTCAGGTGCGGGGGAGCGGGTGTCGCACACGATCGCCAGGTGGGCTGTCGGTGGGCAGACAGCGGCAGAACTCCAGGAACCTCGACAGGTTTCCTGGTCTTCTTGACGTGACCGTGGAGCTGGGTCTCGGCCACGTCCAAGGCGGCGAACAGGTGCCGGACCCCGTGCGGGCGGGTGCGGGTCGCCCGCCGCCCGGGCCTTGGCTCGCGAGCGGGGGCCTTGTGTCTGCAACCGCGGTCGTCAATCCTCTTGTTCTGTCACATCAACGAGGACCACGGAGACGTCCTGCGCACGCAGTGCCGCCACGATCTCCGGGTCCGCCGCCGAGTCCGTCACCAGTGTCCAGCCCCGTTGCAGCCTTGCCCACGTGTGGAAGGGCCTGCGGCCCAACTTGGCTGCGTGCGCCAGGACATAGACGTGGTCGGCGCGGCGGGCCATCAGTTCCTTGAGCCTGGTCTGCCTCAGGTCGGCCTCGCAGATGCCGTGTTCGGGGGAGACGCCGTCCGTGCCGAGGAAGACCCGGTCGAACGTGAGCCGCTCCAGGGCCGCTTCCGTGAGCGGCCCGACGAAGCCCTGGCTGAGCGGTCGCAGCGTCCCGCCGAGGCACTCGACGTGTACCGTCTCCACATCGCTCAGTTCCTGAAGCGCCGTCAGGCCGGTCGTCGCCACCGTCACGTTCTTCCCCGTACGCAGCTCATGGGCGAGCGCGCCGACCGTCGAGCCCGCGTCGAGCAGCAGCGACTCGCCGGACCGCACCTGGGCCGCCGCCCAGCGCGCGATGGCCCGCTTGGCTTCGAACGCCTCGCCTGTGCGCTGGCGCAGCGAAGCCTCCGGGTGTGCGGTGAGCGCCATCGCGCCGCCGTAGGTGCGGGCCAGACGCCCGTCGGCGGTGAGTTTCGCGAGATCGCGGCGGATGGTGGACGCGGTCACGTCGAAGAGCTGGGACAGCTCCTCGACGCTGGTCAGGCCCGTCGTCGTGGCGAGGCGCGCGATCCGGTCGCGTCTGGCCTGGGAACCGAGAGCAGACATCAGGTGGGAGTCCTCCGGGCGGCATACGGAAACGGCTGTGAGGTGGATGGGCGGGCCTGGCCGGGGCCGGCGGGGACCGGCCGGGATCAGCCGGTCGGCATGGCCGACATCTCGGCGGCCTGGCGGAGGGCCTCGATCATGCTACCGGCTTCGGCACGCCCCGTGCCGGCGATGTCGAAGGCCGTCCCGTGGTCCACCGAGGTACGGATGACGGGCAGACCCACCGTCAGGTTCACTCCGGCCTCGATGCCGAGGACCTTCACGGGACCGTGGCCCTGATCGTGGTACATGGCGACGATGAGGTCGTAGTCGCCGCGCGCGGCGAGGAAGAAGGCCGTGTCGGCGGGGAGCGGGCCGCGCGCGTCGATGCCGTCGGCGCACAGCACCTCGAGTGCGGGGACGATCTTCTCGGTCTCCTCGCCGTAGCCGAACAGGCCGTTCTCGCCCGCGTGCGGGTTGATGCCGCACACGCCGATGACGGGCTCGGCGATCCCGGCGCGCACCATTGCCTCGTGGCCGCGGCGCACGGTCCGCTCGACCAGGCCCGGCTCGATGCGGTTCACGGCGTCGATCAGACCGATGTGCGTGGTGACGTGAATGACCTTCACCGTCGGAGTGCTCAGCATCATCGACACCTCGTCGACGCCGGTGAGGTGGGCGAGGAGCTCGGTGTGACCGGGGAAGACATGGCCCGCGGCATGCAGGGCCTCCTTGTTCAGGGGGGCGGTGCAGATGCCGTGGACGTCGCCGCGCTGGGCCAGTTCGGCGGCGACACGGATGTACTCGTACGCGGCGTGGCCGGCCACCGGGGACAGTTCGCCCCAGGGGAGGCCGGTGGGGATCAGGCCCAGATCGATGACGTTGATGCGGCCGGGCGTGAACTCCGCTTCCGCGGGGGTTCGTACGGCGGCGATCGTGCAGTCGATGCCGAGAATCCTGGCCGCCTCGCGAAGCCGTCCGGCGTCGCCGACGACCACGGGGCGGCAGCGGGCCGCGGTGTCGGCGTCCAGCAGGGCGGGGACGATGACCTCGGGGCCGATACCGGCGGCGTCGCCCATGGTGAGAGCGATGAGCGGGAGCCGACGGTCCGCACCGGCCGGGCCGGAGGGGGTGGCGGTGGCGATCGTGCTGGCGTTCACGGATGTCTCCTGGCGTTGCGAGCAGAGCGAGTGGGAGTGGAGCGGGAGTGCGGGAGGCAGTGGTGGTGCCGGGCTGTGTGCGGTGGTGGGGCTGTGCCCGGTCGAGCGCGCTTGTGCTGCGCGCGTCGGATGCCGAGCGCCGGGTCAGAATCCGGCGTCCGGGCGCAGGGCGCGGGCGATCCTGAGCAGCGAGTCCTCGCCCCCGTAACTACCGGGGCGGGTGACGACCGACCTGCCGTCGGGGGTACGCAGCCGGACGGCGCCGTGGTGGACCTGGCCGACAGGCGTGAGCTCCGCGACACCGACGGCGTCCAGCACATTCCTGGCGGTTTCGCCGCCGGTCAGGACGAGGTCGCAGGCGGGGGTCTGCGCGGCGACGGTGCGGGCGAGTCCTGAGGCGACGTGGTGGGCCGAACTCGATCTGAAACTGCGGGAGTTGTCGATGCTGATGACGGTGACAGCGCCGGGGGAGAGGGGGATCGGGGCCGGCGGCAGTGTCATGTCCTCAAGTGCCGCGGGATCGAGCGGCACGTGCCACGCGCCCAATGCGACGAGTTGCGCGATCTGCGCAGCGGCGGTGGGTTCCGCGGTGCCGACGACGACCAGCAGGGGGCGGGCGCCGGAGGCCGCGGTGCCTGTGGGTGCTGGAAGTGATGGTGTTTCAGGGGTGTGCGCAGATCTTGCCTTCGCGTCGCCCAGCAGCCTGCCGAGTGCCCCCGCCAGGCCTCCCGTCCCCAGGAGCCGGAACCCGCTGCCCAGCCGGAGCGTCGCCGCAGCGATCGCGTCAAGGTCGGCATCGGTTTCGGCGTCGCACAGCGGATGCCGTCCCAACTCGGCTATGGCACCCAGGCGTTGAGAAAGCATGCCGATGCCGGCGCGCACCGTGGCCAGGGGGACGGGCAGGGTGCGCAACCCGGCCGCGGCGCTGTGCCGCTCCGCTTGCGCCCCGTCGTTCGCGTACTGGTCGTTGCTCGCGGCGGGCGGCGTCCGCAGCCCGGACGGGGTGCACTGCCGCTCCGTCCCGGCCGGTCCGTCCCCGTCGCCAGGGGCGCCGGGAGTGTGCCCGGTCGCCTGTGCCCCGATGGCCAGGGCCTCGGTCACCGAGCGCGGTGCGGGCCTGGGCTCGGCGCGCCAGGCCGCGGTGACGTGCAGTGGGACGCCGTTCAGGTGCACCACTTGGTCGCGGACGGTCCGGCCCGCGACGGGCAGGGCGGGGGCGATGACCACGGCCCGGGCTCCGGCCGCGTAGGCGAGGGCTTCCGCGGCGAAGTTACCGCGCAGCAGCGAGTCGACCTTCTTGAACAGGACGGTGCCGGGAGCCCGCGGCGCGGCGAGCGCGGCCCGGACCGCGCGGGCCGCCGCCTCCGCGGGCAGCCGGCGTGAGTGCAGGTCGACGACCACGGCCCGGGCCCGCGGCAGCGGGGCGGCGGCATCGAGCACGATCCGCGACGGCACGCGCAGCTCCGCCGCGGTCTCGGCCGCGCCCGACAGGTCGTCGGCGAGGGCGAGTACACGCAGCAGCGCCGATGTGTCGGCGGGGGACAGGGCCCGCTCACCGCGGGATGTGAGGGACACGGGTACCTCCTCGGGCAGCCCGGTCGGGCGGCCTCGTCGGCTGATGATGACACAGCTTGCGCGAAATGCGCGAGACATCTTGCGCGAAACGCGCAACCATGGCACGTTTCTCGCCGCGACACCTGTCACTCTCCGCCACAACATCCGCAGCCCCGCGTGGTCCGCGTGGAGTGTGTCAGGTCCGAGCCTGTCGCCCCTCTGAAACCCGGGAAGGTCGACGATGACCAGTAACCCCTGGAGCGCCTCAGCAGGCGCTCACCCGCGTGTGACGATGCCCGGTCGTCGCGCCATGCTGCGCTGGGGCGCGGCAGGCGGCGCCGGCCTGGCCCTCGGCCCGCTGACCGGGTGCGCGGGCCCTACCGGATCCCCCGGCCCAGGCACCCTCAGTCTCGGCCTGAACCGTTCCCTGGTCAGCCTCGACAACAAGCTGAACCAGTTCGACGCGGCCGTCACCGTGCAGCGTGCTGTGCGCCCGGCGCTCACCCGAATCGGCCCCGGCATGAAGGTGCAGCCGGTGCTCGCCGACCGCTTCGAGATGACCGGGCCGACGGTGTGGAGCGTGCGGCTGCGCGAGGGCGTGCGCTACTCCGACGGCACTCCCGTCACCGTCCAGGACGTCGGTACCGCTCTGACCATGTACGGCAAGGTCAACGGCTCCTTCCTGCTCGGCCTCTTCCCCGAACTGCCCACGGTCGAGGCCACCGGCGAGCGCACCTTCCTGCTGCACACCGAGCGGCCGTTGCCCGTACTCGACCGTCTCATGGCCAACATCCACATCACGCCCGCCAAGGCCAATCGCCCCGAGGAACTCCAGTCCGGGGTCGGCGCGGGCCCCTACCGCGTCATCGGCGCCAACAGCGGTGCGGGCGAGTACACCCTGGCCCGCAACCCCCACTACTGGGGCCGTCGGCCGCGCATCGACAAGGTGCGTGTGCGGTTCGTGCCCGAGGAGTCCAGCCGCATCGTCTCGCTGCGCAGCGGCGAGCTCGATGTCATCGACACCCTCGCCCCCGACTCCGCCGAACAGCTCACCGAACTCCCCGGCGTCACGGTCCAGGAGACCTCCGGGGTCCGCATGTGCCAGCTGTTCTTCAACTTCCGTAAACCCAAGGGGCATCCCCTCGCGGACGCCCGCGTCCGGCACGCGCTGACGTACGCCATCGACGGGACGTCCCTCGTACGCGACGTGCTGACCGGGTCGGCGGACGCCGCCGAGGGCGTCGTGCCGCTCGCCCTCGACGGGGCCGTGCGCACCGGCTCGTACACCTACCACCCGGCCAAGGCGCGCGCCCTGCTGAAGTCCCTGGGTGCCGACGGCCTCCGCCTCGGAATCATCTGGGAGAGCGGCGAGTTCGCCGCCGACACCTCCGTCATGGAGGCCGTCCTCGGCATGCTCCAGGACGTCGGTGTGCGCGCCACGCTCCAGGAGTTCGAACCCGGCGGCGACATCCTGAAGTGGCGTCAGGGACGCGGGGGCGACTGGGACGTCATCGGCAACGGCTACGGAAGCCCCACCGGGCAGGCCCTCACCACGCTCCAGGGCATGTACGGCGGGACGGCCGAGAAGGACCGAACAGGCGACGCCTTCATGGGATACGTCGTCCCGCGCATCGAGCGGAGGCTGACGGCGGCCGCGACCGAGGTCGACGCCGCCGGCCGCGCCCGTCAACTGGCCGCCGTCCAGCACGCCGTGTGGGACACCTGGCCCAGCCTGTGGGCGTTCGCCCCCAAGACGCTGCTCGCCCGCCGTACCCGCGTGCACGATCTGCGGCTGCAGCCGATCAACTCCTACGACCTGACCGCGCTGCGGCTGGAGGGATGAGCCGTGACGACGTATCTCGTGCGCAGGATCGGGCAGAGCCTCCTCACGGTCTTCCTGACCGTGTCCACCGTCTTCCTGCTGGTCCGGCTCGCCCCCGGTGACCCGGCCGCCGCCTACGCGGGCCCCAACGCGACCAGCGCCGACCTCGCCCGCATCCGCGGCCTGTTCGGCCTGGACCAGCCGCTGATCTCCCAGTACGGGGTCTTTCTGCGAGACCTGTGCACCGGCGACCTCGGCACCAGCTACTCCTTCCACGCGTCCGCATTCAGCGTCGTCATGGACCGCGTCCCCTACACGAT
Organism: Streptomyces sp. NPDC058239; assembly: GCF_042882185.1. Classification (NCBI taxonomy): domain Bacteria; kingdom Bacillati; phylum Actinomycetota; class Actinomycetes; order Kitasatosporales; family Streptomycetaceae; genus Streptomyces; species Streptomyces sp. NPDC058239. The sequence goes on along the minus strand of NZ_JBHVWS010000025.1, from coordinate 32,808 downwards.
CACCCTCGCCGTCGCCGCGATCGCCCTCACCGTCGTCGTCGCCGTGCCGCTCGGCGTATGGATGGCGCGCCGCGCCGACACCAAGCGGGAGCTGGGCGCGAACATCCTCACCGTCGCCGGGCAGTCCATGCCCGACTTCTGGACCGGTGTGATGCTCCTGACGTGCTTCGCCGTGCTGCTGCCGGTGCTGCCCGCCTCCGGGTTCACCTCGTGGAGCGGCCTCGTCCTGCCGACGGTAACCGTCGCCATCCTCCAACTGGCCCTGATCTCAAGGCTCGTACGCCGTGAGATGTCCACCGCCCTCGCCTCCCCGTACGTCACAGTGGCCCGCTCACGCGGTGTCTCCGAGCGCGCCCTCACCTGGCGCTATGCCCTCGGCAATTCCTCCGTTCCGCTCGTCACTGCCCTCGGCACGCGGTTCGCCGCGCTGCTCAACGGTGTCGTGGTGGTCGAGGTCGTCTTCGCCTGGCCGGGCGTCGGCTCCCTCGTCGTACGCGCCCTGGAGACCCGCGACTACCCACTGATCCAGGCCACCGTCCTGGTCACCGCGACCCTCGCGATCCTCGTCCAACTCCTCGTCGACCTCGCCTACCCGCTGCTCGACCCGCGGGTGCGTCTCGGAAAGGCGGCCTGAGCCATGACCACCGCCACCACCATCACGCCTGCCGCGAAGCGGCCCAGCGCCGTCACCGCACGCGACCTCACCCGCGCCCACGCCGCCCGGCAGCAGCGCTCGGCCCGGATCAAACTCTGGGCGGGCGCCGTGTGCACCGTGCTCGTCGCCCTGCCGGTCGTCCTCGCCGGCCTGCTCCCGCTGCCCGGCGCCAACACCCAGGATCTCTCCCGGCGCCGCCTACCGCCCCTGACCGAGGGGCATCTGCTCGGCACCGACCAGCTCGGCCGCGACCTGCTCTCGCGGATCCTGCACGGCGGCCAGGTCTCGCTCGGCGTCGGCGTCCTCGCCGTCGTCGTATCGGGGCTCATCGGCATCGTCGCCGGCTCGGCGGCCGGCTACTTCGGCGGCCGGCTCGACACGGTCGTCTCGCGTCTCCTGGAGGCCCAACTGGCCCTTCCGCTACTGATGATGCTGCTCCTGGTCGTGGCCCTGTTCGGCTCGTCCATCACCGTCATCACCTGCGTGATCGCCGTCGCCCAGTGGCCCGAGGTGGCCCGCCTCACCCGCTCCCTCGTGCTGGTCGAACGCGAGAAGCCCTACGTCGCCGCCGCCCGGGTCCTCGGACTACGCGGCTGGAGCGTCCTCGTACGGCACGTCATCCCCAACATCGTCCGGCCCGCCAGCCTCGTCGTTCTTCTCCTGCTCGCCCAGGCCGTGCTCCTGGAGAGCGCTCTGAGCTTCCTCGGCGCGGGACCTCAGCGGCCGTTCGCGACCTGGGGTCGGATCATCTCCGACGGACAGGACTACATCACCACCTCCTGGTGGCTAGTGACGCTGCCCGGACTCGTCATCGCGTTCCTCGTCGTCGGCGTCAACCTGCTCGGCGACGGGCTGCGCGACCGCACCCGCACGCCCCGCAAGTCCGCCGCACCGAAGGGAGCCTGAGCCATGGAAGCACCCGGTACGGATGTGCCCCTGCTCGACGTCGAGGACCTTCAGGTCGAGTTGATCACGGCGCGCGGCGTCGTCCGCGCCGTCGACGGTGTGAGCTTCACCGTCCGCCGTGGCGAGACCGTCACCCTCATCGGCGAGTCGGGCTCGGGCAAGTCGACCACCGCGATGGGCGTGCTGCGGCTGCTGCCCGAGGGACTCGCAGTCCTCTCCGGCAGCGCCCGCATAGCCGGCCGCGACCTGGTCGCCGAGCCGGACGCCGCCCGCGAGGTGCGTGGCCGAACAGTCTCGCTCATCCCGCAGGACCCGATGACCGCGCTCAGCCCGGTCCACACCATCGGCCGTCAGCTCGGCGACGCACTGCGCCTGCGCCACCCCGAACTGAACCGAGCCCAAACCCGTGACAAGGGGGTTGAGCTTCTTGCCCAGGTTCGCATACCGAAGCCGGAGACCCGCTGGAAGTCCTACCCGCACCAATTCTCCGGCGGCATGCTGCAACGCATCCTGATCGCCGCCGCCCTCGCCGCCGAACCGGAACTGCTCGTCGCGGACGAGCCGACCTCGGCCCTCGACGCGACCGTGCAGGCCGGCATCCTCCACCTCCTGATGGAGCTTCAGGAACGCACCGGCATCGGCATGTTGATGATCACGCACGATCTGGGGGTGGCCCGGATCGCCTCCGACCGCATCCACGTCATGAAGGGCGGCCGCTTCGTCGAGTCGGGCCCCGCCCAGCAGATAGTCGACCGGCCCGCACATCCCTACACCCGCAACCTCCTCGCCGCCGTACCCAGCCTCGGCCCCTGGGACGAGGACTGCGCGCCACATACCGAGTCCGCCGTGCAGGGAGCAGCCACGTGACCGCTTCACCCGAGCGCCCCCTCCTCGCTGTCGAGGATCTCGTCGTCGAATACCCCACCCCCGACGGCCCGTTCCGCGCTGTCGACCAGATCTCCTTCCAGGTGCCGCGCGGCGGCTCGCTCGCCGTGGTGGGGGAGTCCGGCTCCGGCAAGTCGACCGTGGCCCGCGCGCTCGTACGCCTTCTCAAGCCCGTATCGGGGCGCATCCTGCTCGACGGCACCGACATCGCGATCCTGCCCGAACGCCGCCTGCGCCCGCTGCGCCGCCGCATCCAGATGGTGTTCCAGGACCCCTACGGCTCCCTCGACCCGCACCTGAGCGTCGGGCAGATCGTTGCCGAACCGCTGCGGCTCACCGGGCTGCGCGACAAGGCCGAGCGGGCGCGCCGCGTCGCCGAACTCATCGACCGTGTCGGCCTGCCCACCAGCGCCCTGGAGCGCCGCCCGCCCGAGTTCTCCGGCGGCCAGCGCCAGCGCATCGGCATCGCCCGCGCGCTCGCCTCCAGCCCCGACCTCCTGGTGTGCGACGAGGCGACCTCGGCGCTCGACGTGTCCGTGCAGGCCCAAGTACTCGACCTGCTGCATGAGTTGCAGGCCGAAACCGGCATCGCCTACCTCGTCATCGCGCACAACCTCGGCGTCGTGCGGGAGATCAGCACCGACGTCATCGTGATGCGTGCGGGCCGCGCAGTGGAGAGTGGCCGCACCGCCGCCGTCCTTGCCTCGCCCGCCGAGCCCTACACGCGTGCCCTGCGCCGCGCAGCTCTCGATCCCACCGCGATCAAGGGCGTCAAACCGCGCGCCCTGCTCAGCACCACCCCGGAAGGAACCCGTTCATGACCGCCGCCGACACCCCTGGCGACCTCGCCCTGCCCGCCGTCCCGCTGCCGCTGTCGCGCCTCGTCCTTGGCACCATGACATTCGGCGACACCGTCGACCGCTCCGGCGCCGCCGCCATGCTCGACACGGCGCTGGACGCGGGCATCACCGGCGTCGACACCGCCAACGGCTATGCGGGCGGCGAGAGCGAACGCATCCTCGCCGAGCTGCTGCCCGGCCGCCGCGACCGCATCGTCCTCGCCACCAAGGCCGGCATCCCGCACCCCGACCAGGGTGAGCACGCCCCGCTGTCCGCGGCCGGGCTGCGTGCCGCGCTCGAAGGCAGCCTCAAGCGGCTCGGCACCGACCACGTCGACCTCTTCTACCTGCACCAGCCCGACCGGGCCACGCCGATCGCCGAAACCCTCCAGACCGTCGCGGAGTTCGTCGCCGAAGGTAAGATCCGCGCGCTCGGAGTCTCCAACTTCGCGGCCTGGCAGATCGCCGAATTCGTGCGCGCCGCCGACGAGTCGGGCGCCCCGCGCCCCGTCGTGGCCCAGCAGCTGCACAACCTCCTGGCCCGCCGCATCGAGGAGGAGTACGTCGAGTACGCGGCCGTCACCGGCCTGCACACCATGGTCTACAACCCGCTCGGCGGCGGCCTGCTCACCGGCCGCCACCGCTTCGAGCAGGACCCGTCCTCAGGCCGCTTCGGCGACTCCAAGCTCGCCGCCATGTACAAGAAGCGGTACTGGAACGAGCACCTCTTCTCCGCCGTCGCCGACCTCACCCGAATCGCCGGGAGCGCGGGCATCCCGCTCACCGAACTCGCCCTGCGCTGGCTGCTCGGCCGTCCCTCGACCGGCGCGCTGCTCCTGGGCGGCTCGAAGACCGAGCACCTGCGCGCCAACGTCGCCGCCGCCCAGGCGGGCCCGCTGCCCGCCGACGTCACCGCCGCCTGCGACGAGGTCGGGGCCGAACTGCGTGGACCGATGCCCGCCTACAACCGCTGACCGACCCGCATTTGCCCAACTGCCTAAACATAATGAGGAGTTATCGTATGATTCCCGCCGACTTCGCCGCCGCCCTCCGCTCCCGTCAGCGGCTCATCGGCTACTGGTCACTGCTCGACTCGCCCGTCGCCGCCGAGCGCCTCGCCCGCCTCGGCTACGACTACCTTGCCTTCGACGCCCAGCACGGCCTCTTCGGCTACCAGGGCATGCTGAACAACCTCATGGCCGTGGACACCAAGGGCTCCACCGCTGTCAGCATGGTCCGCGTCGAGGCCAACGACCCCGCGTCCATCGGCCGCGCCCTGGACGCGGGCGCCACCGGCGTCATCGTCCCTCTGATCGACAACGCTCAGGACGCCGCCGACGCGGTCGCCGCCGTCCGTTACCCGCCGCTGGGCCGCCGCTCCTACGGGCCCATGCGCTCCCAGCTGTACATCGGTCCCAACCCCGCCGACGCGCACGCGGAGACCGTCGTCCTCGCCATGATCGAGACGGCGGACGGCCTCGCCGATGTGGAGGCGATCTGCGCCACCCCGGGCCTCGATGGCATCTATATCGGCCCATCCGACCTGCGCATCGCCATCGGCGGCGCCACCTCCACCGACCCGTCCGTGTCCGCCGAGTTCGAGGCGGCCCTGGTCACCGTCCGAGAGGCCGCCGAAGCCGCGGGTATCGCGGCGGGCATCCACAACTCCGACGGCGCCGGCGCCGCCAAGCGCCTCGCCGAAGGATTCACCTTCGCCACCGTGGCCAGCGACGTCATCCACCTCGAACAGTCCGCCCGAGGTCACCTCGCCGCCGCCCGCTCCGACGAGGCCACCCGATGACCGACGGCATTCTGCGCGCCCACCCCACCCAGGACGGCCGCACCGAGGCCGTCCTGCCCGCCCCCGCCGTGCAGAGCCACGCCGCGAACCTCGCGGTGCTGCCCGGCGGGGACCTCGGCTGCGTGTGGTTCTCCGGAACGCAGGAAGGCGTCGGGGACATCTCCGTGTACTTCTCCCGCCTCGCCCCCGGGGCGGACCGCTGGACCGACCCGGTCCGCCTTTCCCACGACCCGGACCGCTCCGAGCAGAACCCACTCCTCTTTTCCACCCCTCAGGGAGAGTTGTGGCTGCTGCACACCGCCCAGCGCTCGGGCCACCAGGACACGGCGGAGGTCCGGCTGCGGGTGAGCAGGGACGCCGGTACGAGCTGGGGCGCGCCACGGACCTTGTTCCCGGCCGACGAACGCGGCGGTGTCTACGTACGCCAACCGCCCACCGTGCTGCCCTCCGGCCGCTGGCTGTTGCCGGTCTTCCGCTGCGTGATGGCGCCCGGCCGCCGATGGGACGGGGGCACCGACACCAGTGCCGTCCTGATCAGCGATGACGCCGGCCTCACCTGGCGCGAGCGCGCCGTCCCCGGTTCCACCGGCCGCGTTCACATGAACATCCGTTCCCTGCCGGACCGTTCACTGCTCGCGCTGTTCCGCAGCCGGGCCGCCGACGCGGTGCACCGGTCGGTGTCGTACGACGACGGCGAAACGTGGACGGTCCCGGAACCCCTCGCGGTGCCGAACAACAACTCCTCCATCCAGTACGAGGTGCTGGCCGACGGCCGCCTCGCCCTCGTGCACAACCACTCCAGCGCCGCCGATTCCACGGAGCGCCGGGAGTCCCTCTACGACGAGATCGACGACGCGGCCGGGGCCGGAGACGGGACCGGGGGAGAGGCGGGCGGTGCGGTCCACGACGAGGGCGCCGCCCACTGGGGTTCTCCCCGAGCGCCCCTCACCCTGTCGCTCTCCACGGACGGCGGCCGCACCTGGCCGCACCGTCACGACCTCGTCACCGGCGACGGCTACTGCCTGACGAACAACTCCCGCGACCGCCTCAACCGTGAACTTTCCTACCCGTCGATCATCCAGACACTCGACGGCGCCCTGCACATCGCCTATACCCACCACCGTCAGACCATCCGGCACATCCGCCTGACGCCCGACTGGACCTCCCGGGAAGTCACGGCATGACGCTCGGTACCACCACCCTCATTTGCCGGCCCCACCTTCGCCCGCCACTCCCGAGACCCCTGGACTGTCCTGGAACACGCGGACGCAGGGCTCCCTCGTATCGGTGGTGAACAAGTTCTGAGGCACGCCGAGTTGCTGGACCACGTCCGCGACGCCGACGCCGTGATCTCCGGCATGGACATCATCGCCGCCGATGTCATCGAGGCCGCCGGTCGCCTCAAGGTCATCGCCAAGCACGGCGTCGGCACCGACACCATCGACCTGGCCGCGGCACGCGCCTGCGGCATCCCGGTCGTGTGCGCGCCCGGCAGTAACTCGCGGGCCGTCGCCGAGCGGGGCGATGCCGTCCAGCGGGTGGACCGGCGCCTGCGAGGTTGCGCACCAGACCGCTTCACCCGCCCGCCGTACCCCTCGGACTCGCGGCGAGCCGCCCGTAAACCGCCGTGAGCTGCTTGGCATCTGTGCCTTGATGGGCCGCTCGCGGGCTGCCTCCTTGTCAGCAAGGAGTCCGCGCCGCCGTCGAAGGGCGCCCACAAAATTGGCGAGTACACGCCCATTGTCAGGGTCGTCGCGAGGGAGTTACATGGTCTCTGCCCGCGTACGAAAGCGCTTTCTGTCGACCGGGAGACCATGGTCGGCTGCCCCTTCGCTGCCGCTGGGAGGCTGTATGGCTCCGCCACGCACCAGACGCTACTCACTCGCCGTCGCCGCGCTCGCCGCGACCGCCTCGCTTGCCGCCGCCACGCTTCCGGCCCAGGCGGCCCGCCCCTCGACCGCCCACACTCCGCTGCGGGCCCAGGCCGTGGCGGCGTACGACTTCGGGCACCCGGACCCCGCCGACCCCGCTCGTGAGCGCGACATCGGACGCTCCGGCACCGCGCTCAGCCTGATCAACGGCGGTTCCGCGATGCGCGTCGCCGACGAGGCGTACCCGGGCGCTTCGCCCGCCCTGCAGGTGCGCCAGCAGAACCCGGCCACCGCGGGCAACGACGACTGGAAGGCCGGGACCTGGGACGCCGAGGGCATGTCGTCCCTCGACGCCTTCCGCAGTGCCCGGGGCGCCACCGTCATGGGCTGGTTCAAGATGACGGGCGACAATCCCGCCCTCAACTCCAACACGGCCGACCCGAGCGACCGCTACAACGCCATTGGGCTGGCCGGCGTACTGTCCGGAGCCTCCGACGGTCACGCGGTGCGTGCGCTGCTCGAACTCATCCAGGTCAACGGTGAGTTGAAGCTGGTCGCGCTGGGGAGACGTCTGGACAGCGGCGCCTCCCAGACTTTCGCTGCCGGCGCCCCCTGGGAAGAACTGCTGCCCCGTGGTGAATGGGTCCACCTGGCCGCGACGTTCGACTTCCGCGACGGCACCCTCGCCCTCTACCGCGACGGCAAGCCCCTGGACGGCTTCTACGTCACGCCGGGCGACCCCTGGGAACTCACCACCACGCCGGCGCCCCACCGCGCCTCGCCCACCGATCCGCGCGGCATCAAGATCGGTGGCAGCTTCCCCCAGAACACCCGGGAGAACAACGCCTGCGACTGCCGCATGGACGACCTCCTGTTCCTGAACCGCCCGGTGCCGGCCGGAGCGGTGGCGGCGGAGTACCGGCGCATGACGCGGGGCCGCTGACCCTTCTCGCCCCCGGATCGTCCTTTCCTCACCTGTCACGCCAGCTCGAAGGGACCCGCATGGCGTCACGACGTACGTATCGAAGGCACTGGGCGGCCGTGGCCGTCAGCGCAGCCCTCGCCCTGGGCGGTCTCGCCGCGCCCTCCCATGCCGACGAGCCCGCCGCGGCGACCGCCGCCCTGACCGACCCCATTCCGCAGAAGCCCGTCCAGTCCAGGACGGCTCTCGTCCTGCAGGAGTTCGCACAGTTCCCCAAGTCGGAACCCGTCCCGGCGCCGACGGACCCGCGCCTGATGCGCCACGCCCGGATCAACACCATCAACGAACTCCCCGACGGCTCCGGCCGGATGGCGACCCCCGACCTCAACGGCACCCTGTACCTCACCGATCCCGGCAGTGCGACGCGCACCTCCGGGGGCACCCCGCACCCCTACCTGGACGTCAAGGCGGCATTCCCGCACTTCTTCTCAGGCCGGGGCCTCGGTCAGGGCCTCGGGTACGCCGCATTCCACCCGGAGTTCGGAACGAACGGGCGCTTCTACACCATCCATACCGAGCTCGCCTCACAGGCCACCGAGACTCCCGACTACCGGCAGGCCGGCACGCTCACCTATCACGGCATCATCACTGAGTGGACCGCCGACGACCCCTCCGCGGCCGTCTTCCACGGCACCCACCGCGAGGTGCTGCGTATCGCTTTCACCGGCCAGGTCCACGGCATTCAGCAGATCGACTTCAACCCGACGGCAAAGCCTCACGACGAGGACTACGGCCTCCTCTACCTCGCAGTGGGTGACGGGGGACAGGGCGTCGGCAACAGCGAACCGCAGAACCTGACGCTCCCGCACGGCAAACTTCTGCGGATCGACCCCGTGGGCCGTGACAGCGCCAACGGCCGGTACGGCATCCCCAAGTCCAACCCGTTCGTCGGTGAGCCCGGTGCGCTCGGCGAGATCTACGCCATAGGCATGCGGGACCCGCACCGCTTCAGCTGGGACGCGGGCGGCAGCCACCGTATGTATCTCGGCCACATAGGCGAGCACGCCATCGAGTCGGTGTACGAGGTCAAGGCCGGTGACAACTTCGGCTGGAGCGAGCGCGAGGGCCCCTTCGTATTCGACAAGAAGGCCACCGACCCGTGCGCCCGCATCCTTCCCCTGCCCGCCGACGACGCCCAGTACGGCTACACCTACCCGGTCGCCGCCTACGACCACGACCCGGGATCCGGCTGGAACTGCCGGTCCGATGTGGGCCGCGCCATCGCCGGAGGCTCCGTCTACCGCGGCAAGGACGCGCCGGCGCTGCGCGGAAAGTACATCTTCGGCGACCTCGTGGACGGTCGGATCCTGGCCGCGGACACTCGCGACATGCACCGCGGCGGCGAACTCGCTCCGCTCGAACAGCTGATGCTCTTCGACAAGTCCACCGGGAAGACGGTCACCATGCGCGACCTCGCCGGTGACCAGCGTGTCGACCTGCGCTTCGGCACCGACCGCAGCGGCGGCCTGTACATCGTCTCGAAGGCCAACGGCAAGGTCTGGAAGGTGACCGGGACCCGCACCTTCGCCGACTGCCGGATCGGCAACACCCCCACCACCCACACCACCGGGCCCGACAACTGGGCGCCGGTCACCCCGGCCAAGTGGGCGTACACCGCAAGGGAGACGATCATGACCGAGCCGGGCGTCGCCCGCCCGGGACCGCGCCGCCCCTTCGAGTACGCCGTCCTGACCGCGGGCCCGCGCTACTCCTCCGTCACCATCGAGGCGGAGGTGCGGATCGACACCCCCGTCGAGATCACCAACCGTGACGTCATCCTGATCTGGGACTATCAGTCGGACACCCGGTTCCAGTACGCACACTTGTCGAGCGACAACACCATCTACCCGCACAACGGTCTGTTCACAGTCAACGACGCCGACCGGCTGCGCATCGACGACCAGTGGAACGGAACCTACGGCGCACCTCCGGCGATCAAGGACGACGGATGGCACAAGGTACGCCTCACCCACTGCGCCGACACCGGTGAGACCGCCGTCTACCTGGACGGCAGCCGCAACCCGCTGATCACGGCCACCGACCCGGTCTTCGCCTCGGGCCGGGTGGGCTTCGGATCCTTCGACAACGCGGGCCGCGTCCGCCACCTGAAGGTGAAGGGCACTCGGGCCGACGACTGACCTCGTGGGAGCGGGCCGAGGTCGTCGGCCCGCTCCCGCACCGTCCCCACATCCGCATCCATTGGGCGGGCGCGTCACCGGCTTGTCCTGCGGTCAGTACGAAGGCCAGAGGGCGACAGCTGCCGTCGGCTGCAAGATGGATCGCCTGATGTGCTGTGTGCCGCCACGCGGCCTCATAGTTGGATGGGCAGGTGGCGGGGTCCGCGGAGCATGGCGTTCTGCCGGTAGGGGGGCGGGTCCTGGACCAGGCCGGCCGTGCCGAGGTGGGGGATCAGGGCGCCGAGCGCGGTCTCGGCTTCGATGCGGGCGAGGGGTGCGCCATAGCACAGGTGGATGCCGCTGCCGAAGCCGAAGTGCTCGTTGTCCCGGCGGGTGGGGTCGAACCGGTCGGGCTCGTGGAACCGCTTGGGGTCGCGGCTGGCTGAGGCCAGCGCCAGTACGACTGACGCGCCCTCGGGGATCGTGGTGCCGGCGACGTCGATGTCGGCGAGAGGGACCCTCTCGCGCATGTGGACCGGCGGTTCGTAGCGCAGCAGTTCCTCCACCGCTTGCGGCAGCAGGCCGGGCTCGCGGCGCAGCCGGTCCAGCTGGTCGGGCTGGCGCAGCAGGGTGAGGACGCCGTTGGCGATCAGATTGACCGTGGTCTCGTGTCCGGCGATGAACAACAGGATGGTGGTTTCCGCGAGTTCCTCGTCGGTGAGCCGCAGGGCGGGGTCCGGCTCGTTGATGAAGGCGGAGAGCATGTCGGCGGTGGGCCGGTCGCGGCGCTGTTCGGCGAGGTTGACCAGGTACCGGCCCATCTCCTGCCGGGCCCGGATGCCCGCCTGGTCCCGTTCGGTGGTGTCCTCTTCGGGCCCGATGTCGGCGGACGCGACGATTACGTCGGTCCATGTCTGGAACAGCGTCTCGTCCTCGCGCGGGACGCCGAGCAGTCGGCAGATGACTGTGATGGGCAGGGGGTAGGCGAAGTCATCGACGATGTCGATCTGCTTGCGATCCCGGAGCGCCTCGATCAGTTCCTCGGTGATGTGGGCGATCTCGCCGCGCATGGCATCGATCCGGCCCGGGCTGTGCGGCGGGCCGAACGGACGCATGGCCAGGGTGCGCAGCCTGTGGTGCTCGGGGTCGTCGAGCCGTAGGAACGGCGGCTTCGTCGTCTCCTCGGACGCAGCCGGGGCGGTGCGGGAGCGCGGATCGGCACTCATGCGAGGGTCGTGGAGCAGAGCGGCGATGTCATGGTAGGTGCCGATCAGATAGCTGCCGTCTGCCTGGCGCACCACGGGACCGGCCTCGCGGAGCTCCGCGTACAGCGGGTAGGGGTTGGGGCGGTTCTCGTAGTCGGTGATCCGTGCCAGCAAGGTGTCGGAGTCCATGGTGGCTCCTCGTGGTTGGGCGGGACGTGGGTCAGCCGGTGGGCCGCACCACCGTCAGTCGGCGATCGGGCAGGTAACCGGTGAGTGCCACGGTAGGGCCGTGGGACAGGCCCTTCGGGTCCGGCACGTCGGACGGAATAGGGATGTCGGCCGCGAGCGCACGGTCCGCCGCGCCGGGCGGGGGCGGGAACGGAGCAGCCGTCTCGATCAGGTGCTTGTAGTAGTCGAGCGACTTGGCCATGTCGACGGTGACCGCAGCGGTGACCCGCCCCTGGTAGCCGTAGACCATCGCCAGACGGCGCGCCTCCAGAGAGCCTTGGGCGATGACCACCTGGTCGGAGAAGGTGGGCACGCCCACCGACTTGATGTTGAGCCCGAACTGGGTCGACCAGAAGGTCGGGAGGGCGAGGTGCGGGCGCCGCAGGGGTCCCGGACTGACCATGTTGTGGGCCGCCACCTCGGCCTGCGTGACGGCGTTGCCCCAGTGCTCCAGGGAGAGCATCTGGTACCCGAACAGCGGGTGCGGGAACCGGGAGACGTCACCGGCCACGAAGACGTCGTCGGTGACTATCCCGTACATGTTGAAGGCCCGGCACCCGGCGTCGCAGGCGACCCCGCGCGGGCCCGCTGCCAGCCCGGACTCCTCCAGCCACTCGACGTTGCGAACGGCCCCCAACGCCACGACGCACACATCCGCGTCGACATGGCTGCCGTCGGACAGGTCCGCACCGGTGAACCGGCCGTTCCCGTCCCCGCACAGGGCGGTGACCGTCACCCCACAGCGCAGATCCACGCCGTGGTTGCGCTGCATGACGGCCGCAAGCTTCGACAGCGTCCCGCCGAGCGCACCCACCAGGGGTGCGGGGCCGCGTTCGGCGACCGTGACGTCCAATCCTCGCTCCCGGCAGGCCGAGGCGATCTCCGAGCCGGTGAAGCCGGCGCCGATCACGAGCACCCGCCCCGGCCCGGCGGCCAGCCGCTCGGCCAGCTTCCCGCCCTCGTCGCGGGTGCGCAGGGTGAACACTCCGTCCAGGGATGCCTCCTGCGGGTTGGGCCAGGGCCGCGCCCGGGTCCCGGTGGCGATCAGCAGCCGGTCGAACGGCAGCGACTCGCCGTCGGCCAGCATGACCCGTTTCCCGAGAGAGTCCAGGCCGGTGGCGGCTACTCCCAGCCGCCAGTCGGCGTCCGGGTCCCGGCGCATCGGCAGCCCCGTGGTGTCCGCCGGCACATTGCCGAGCAGCACCTGCTTGGACAGTGGTGGCCGGTCGTAGGGCGGGTAGGGCTCATCCCCCACCACGGTCAGCGAGCCGGTGAAGCCCTCGTCGCGCAGCGTCTCTGCGGCCCTCAACCCGGCCAGCGACGCGCCGACGATGACGATACGGCCGTCTTTGAGGTCACCGGGCACCGGCGCTCACCTCTTCACCGAGGAGGATCGCCTGGACCGGGCAGGCCGCCGCGGCCTGGCGCACGCGCTCGACCTGGTCGTCGGGGACGGCCGGGGCGTACAGCAATCCCTCCTCACCGTGCAGCTGGAACACCTCCGGCGCGAGGAACACGCACTGCGCATAGCCCTGGCAGCGCGTGAGGTCCACAACGGTCCGCATCCTCACCACTTCCTCCGTCGCGTTACCCCCTCATTTCCAGCATGGGGGGAAACCCGGAAGCCCGCACGGCAACTGCTCGGCCCCCCGACGAGCTGGTACGAGCCGGCACCGGTTGCCGTCGGCCAGGGGACCGGGCGAGGGACGGGCGGGGGCCGGTGGACGGCCTGTCCGGCTCGGCCTCCGCCTTACGCATCTGCGCTCCTGCCCCGGCGTCTCCGTCGGAGCGTTCCGCGCCGGCGAGATCCTGCACGTCGCCGGAGGCTCGTCCACCCCCTCCACTACACCGGGTTCAGCGTCGAACTCACCTCGTGGAACACCGGCGCTCCCAACTGACCAACCTCCCGGATGGACCAGTTCCGATCCGGGGAGGCAGAAGGCGGGCATACCGCCGAAGGCAGGGGAGGGGAAAGCATGGGGACTGTGCTGCTGGTGGCGTTGGTCGCCGCAGTCGTCGTCACGGGCCTGGTACGTGCAGGGCGACGCGAAGCACAGGCCGAGAAGCCGCGCGAGGGCTGGCTCGGCGGGGCCGAAGGACTCCAAGTCAGCTTCGCCGGCGCAGAGGGAAAGCTCGCCCAACTCGGCGCCCAGCAGGAACGCGGGTCCACGGTGGTCCACTTCGGTCCGCCCGCCTTCCTCCGTATGGCTGCCCGCGCCAACGACACCCAGGAGCCCGACCCGTGAGCCGTCCCGTCAGACGGTGCCTTCCTCGATCGGGAACAGAATCGGGCTGAGCAGGTACTGCGCACGGTCCGGTGCGGGCTCATTTTCCATCCGGGGCACGATCACGCTGCGCAACTCGCTGATCATCTCGGCGAGCTCGTCCTGGCTGAGCCAAAGCGCATGCTGCCGATAGCCCACGGAGTCGGCCATCGGGTCGGCGTGATCCCGGTCGAGGTAGGCATTGAACTCGGCAAGCAGGGCGGCCATCGCCACGGCGAACACACGGCGGTGGTCCTCCAGTGGCACCGACGCGACCTTGTCGGCGTCGATCACCGCCCGTTCCTGACACAGCCGGTACCGGCGTTCCACAGCGCCACGCACCCGCTGCTCGCCCTCGACCTCCAGGACACCCCCGTCGGCGAGCAGGCCGACGTGCCGGTACACGGTGGCCTTCGAGGCGTCGGGCATCCGGGCGCACAGCTGTGAGGTCGTCAGCGTCCGCCCGCCGCGCATGGCGTGCACGATCCGCAGCCGTACGGGATGTGCGAGCAGTTCCAGCGTGTCCACCGCCATACTATCTCACATGTGATACCGTTCTCAAACTTAAGAACAGTAGGTGTGGGGGGAATTGACGATGCGGTCCGAGCCGGTGCCGACAGGCATAGCTGTCCTCGACATGGCGCAGAAGGGTCGCTTCGCGGATATCTGCGACCTGTTCGCGCCGCCACTGCGTGCAAAAGTCACGGCGGATGCGCTCCGGGTCGGCTGGGCAGCCATGTTCGGTCAGTACGGCCCGATCTCCTCCACCGGTGTACCCGTGAGCGAGCCGGCTGGGGCGGGGGTGGTCGCAGTGAAGATTCCCGTGACATGCGAGCGCCAGGAGCTGACGGTGGTGGTGTCGGTCGACGACGCGGGCCGGCTCGTCAACCTCCAGGTCGTGCCTGCCGTCGAACCATGGGAGCCGCCCGACTACGCGGACCCCGAGAAGTTCGATGAGCACGACGTGACGGTCGGCTCGGGTCCACTCGCGGTGCCTGGCACATTGAGCCTGCCGCGTCGGTCGGGGCCTCGGCCCGCTGTCGTGCTGCTGGGCGGTGGGGGACCGTTCGACCGCGATATGACGATGGGGCGGAACAAGCCGGGCAAGGATCTCGCTTGGGGGCTGGCGAGCCGCGGCGTGACGGTACTGCGGTTCGACAAAGTTACGCACGCCCATCGGAGCGAGATTGCAGAGCTTCGCGACTTCACCATGGCCGATGAGTACCTGCCGCACGCGATCGCAGCCGTCCACTTGCTCCGGCAGCACCCGGCTGTGGACCCCGCCATGGTCTTCGTCCTGGGCCATAGCATGGGCGCCACCGTGGCCCCGCGCGTGGCGGCCGCCGAGTCGTCCGTTGCGGGGCTGGTCCTTCTGGCCGGCGAAGCACAGCCGATGCACTGGGCCGCCGTCCGGGTGGTCCGCTACCTCGCGTCGCATCCCGAGACGGCCGCCCTGGCCGAGCCCGCCATCGAGGCGCTCACCAGGCAGGCGAGGATGGTGGACAGTCCCGACCTCTCCTCGTCGACGCCGACCAGCGAGCTGCCGCTCGGCATAGCTGCCCCGTACTGGCTGGACCTGCGCGACTACGACCCGGTCGCCAGCGCGGCGGCCCTGGACAAACCAATGCTCATTCTCCAGGGCGGCCGTGACTACCAAGTCACCGTCGCTGACGACCTGGCACGGTGGGAGGCCGGCCTCGCCGGTCACCAGGACGTGGCGATCCGCGTCTACGACCCCGACAACCACCTGTTCTTCCCCGGCACCGGCCCGTCGACGCCTGCGGAATACGCACCGGCGCAACACGTGGATCCGGCAGTCGTCACTGACATCGCCGACTGGCTGATGCGAGTCTCCACGGAGTCAGCACACACCACGGTGGCATCCCGTTAGTTCAGGGAAGCGAGCGTGCTCGCGGATGCGTGCCGTGCCGTGTGCGCGAGCGCAGGTTCCGACGGAGAGCTTGCGGCGCTCGAAGTGGCCGAGGAAGTCCTCCCATTCGGTCTCGCCGGGGGTTCGGTACTCCTCGGCGGGCCGCAGGGCACGGCGGCGGG
Source organism: Streptomyces sp. NPDC058239 (assembly GCF_042882185.1). Classification (NCBI taxonomy): domain Bacteria; kingdom Bacillati; phylum Actinomycetota; class Actinomycetes; order Kitasatosporales; family Streptomycetaceae; genus Streptomyces; species Streptomyces sp. NPDC058239. The sequence continues at coordinate 17,003 of NZ_JBHVWS010000025.1, read as the reverse complement.
GCGATAGATGCGCGATGGGCCTCGATGGTCTCGGCGGGGTAGATGGCGTTGCAGTCCATCGTCGTGTTGATGTTGGCGCGGCCGGTGATGACTTGCGCGATATGAGGTGGCAGGCCGGAGCGGACGGCGTCGGTGTTGAACAGACGACGGAAGTCGCGCGGGGCAAGGATCAGGGGTTGGCCGGTTGAGTGTCTCCTGCAGGCGTGTGAGCCCCTCAGGGTCACGGGTCCGTTAACGAGTGGGCACAGATGCGTGGTGCGGTAGTGACCCGGGCCGCAGGGCTGGAGGGCGTGTCGTGCTGAGGGTTCGGGGTTGGCCGCTTGGCCGTCTCCTGCGGCACCTGGCGTTGCTTGGTGGTCGTGTAGAGAGTGCCGCAGACCGCAGACCGCAGACCGCAGACCGCGGAGCCGATGCCGGCGACGAATGCGGCGGCGCAGATCCACGGCAGCGGCCGGCCGGTGGCGAGGGCGGCGGAGGGCAGCGAGAAGCCCAGCGTGGCGGCGGTTGCCACGATCAATGGCCGGTGTGGACTGCGGCCGAGCATCGCGACGCCGCCGTCCACTGCGCCCAGCCCGTAAAGAGCCATGACCAGTCCCCACGAGGTCGCGCCGCCGAGTCGCTGTTGGGCGATCACGGGGCCGAGGACCAGAGACGGTGCCCACACCAGAATGTTGAAAAGGCAGAAGTGCACCGAGGCCACCCACAGCCAGGTGCGGGATCGGAACTCGACCCAGCCCTTCCGGAGTTCCGCCGCGAACGACGATGCGTGCACGGTCGGCAGAGCTGTTCTGGGCAACAGCAGACGCTCCGCTGTGCTGGGGCGACGGTGCAGCGAGACTGCTCCCGCTGCTCACCCTCGGCCGCGTCCACGGACCGCTGTTCACGACAAGCCGCGGCCGACTCTCGTACCGCCGTGCCGCAGAGGTCTTCACCACCGCCACCAGACCGCTCGACCCCAACGGGCGGGGATGGACGCTTCATCAACTGACAGCAGAGGATCGGCGGTAGGCGGCGGCCGTGCGATCCTCTGCGTGCAAGCGGTCAACGCCGATCTTCACGGACCGGGATCCGAGGACGATCCAGAGGTTCCTGGGCAAATGGGTGACCCGGGCTTGGGCCAACAGCTCCTCGGCGGTGGTTACTGCCGTCGGGTCGGTCACCGCGTCGCGCGCGCCCGGCCCGCGCCGGCGATCGCCTGCGAGATGCCGCCGGATGTGGGCACGGCCTGAATGTCCGGCTCACATACGCAGCAGAAACGGCCCATCGGCAGCAGCACCACCACGTACATGACGTTCCGTCAGTCCTCGCGGCCCTGCCTCACCTCTTCCGCACAGGCGGCTACGGGCCAGTGGGGTGGTCCGCGGCGACACGGCACCCCTGGGCGGCGCGGATCCGGGGGACCGGCCCCGGATCCGCGTTTAATCGCGCCCGAGATTCGAAACGCCGGGCGCGGAGAGCGCTGACGGGCGCGGATCTCCGGGCCATGCCCCACGGCGCTTGAGGGAGATTGTAATGAGCGGCACAACGACCTTGCCGACACCTTCCGGTCCCTACCTGGACAAAGGGCTGCTGCCCGCCGACTTCTACGCATACGAGGAACTGCTGTCGGACAGGGAGCGGGAGAAGATCGAGTCCGTCCGTGAGTTCCTCCGCACGCAGGCCGCCCCGATCGTCGACGACTACTGGGCCCGGGCCGAGTTCCCCTTCCAGCTGGTCGAGGGCTTCGGGAGGCTCGGTCTTGTGGACTGGGCCGACCCGGACTCCCCGGAATCCAGGCCGAGCAACCTCCTGGCGGGCTTCATCGCGCTGGAGTTCGCGCATGCCGACGCGTCCTTGGCGACGTTCTTCGGCGTGCACACGGGTCTGGCCATGGGCACCATCCTCACCTGCGGCTCCGACGAACAGAAGCGGCGGTGGCTGCCGGCGATGAGCCGCTTCGAGAAGATCGGCGCCTTCGCGTTGACCGAGCCGCACGGCGGCTCCGACGTGGCCGGCGGCCTGCGGACGACCGCGCGCCGCGACGGCGACGAATGGATCCTCGACGGCGCGAAGCGGTGGATCGGTAACGCGACGTTTGCCGACCTGGTGGTCGTCTGGGCCCGCGATGTCGAGACGCAGCACGTGCTGGGCTTCGTCGTGGAGAAGGACACCCCCGGGTTCACCGCGACGAAGATCGAGAACAAGATGGCGCTGCGGATCGTGCAGAACGCCGACATCGTGCTCGACGGCTGCCGCGTTCCGGAGGCCAACCGGCTGCAGAACGCGAACTCGTTCAAGGACACGGCCAAGATCCTGCGCCAGACGCGCAGCGGCGTGGCGTGGGAGGCGGTGGGAGTGATGTTCGGCGCCTACGAGATCGCCCTGCAGTACGCGAAGGAGCGCGAGCAGTTCGGGCGCCCGATCGGGGGATTTCAGCTCGTCCAGGACCTGCTGGTGAAGATGCTCGGCAACGCCACGGCCTCGTGCGGGATGGTGACGCGCCTGGCCCAGCTGCAGGACGCAGGGGTCTACCGGGACGAACAGTCCGCCCTGGCGAAGGCCTACTGCACCGTGCGGATGCGCGAGACCGTGGGGTGGGCGCGGGAACTGCTGGCCGGCAACGGCATCGTCCTCGACTACAAGATCGGCCGCTTCGTCGCCGACGCGGAGGCCATCTACTCGTACGAGGGCACGCGGGAGATCCAGACCCTCATCGTCGGACGTGCCGTGACCGGCGGCCTGAGCGCCTTCGTGAGGTGACTGCGATGACCACCGAATCCGTCTTCACCGGCCTGAAGGTCCTCGACGCGTCGAGCTTCATCGCGGGACCGGCCGCGGCCACCGTGCTCTCCGACTTCGGAGCGGACGTCATCAAGATCGAGCCGCCGGGACAGGGCGACCCCCAGCGGCGGCTGAGCTCCTTGCCGCCCAGTCCCCGGGCACAGGCCAACTACAGCTGGCACCTCGCCAACCGCAACAAGCGCGGCATGGTGATCGACCTGAAGTCTCCGGCGGGCACCAGGATCCTCAAGCGCCTCGTCGAGTGGGCCGACGTGGTGATCACCAACTTTCCGCACGGCACGCGCGAGAAGCTGCACCTCGGCTACGACGAGGTCGCGGGCTGGAACCCGCAGGTCGTCTACGCCGACATCACGGGCTTCGGGGATGCCGGTCCCGACGCCGGGCAGCCGGGCTTCGACCTGACCGCCGCCTGGTCGCGCAGCGGACTGCTGGCCTCCACCCGGGACGCGGGAGCCCCGCCGACGGTGCCGGTCTGGGGCAGCGGCGACTACATGTCTGCGATCGCGATCTACGCGGCGATCGTGACCGCCCTGTACCGCCGCGAACAGACGGGACAAGGGGCCAGTGTCGGGACGTCGCTGCTCGCCGCAGGCGTCTGGGCCACAGGAACGCTCGTGGCCGGCGCGCTCGCCGGAGGCACGCCGTTCGAGCTGCACGACCGGAAGGCGCCGGCGAACCCGCTGATCAACCCCTACCGGACCGCGGACGGCGAGTGGTTCATGCTGGTCGCCTCACCCCCGCACTGGCCGGGACTGACGCGAGTCATCGGGCACCCCGAACTGCTCGAGGATCCCCGTTTCGCGGACATCGAGGGCTTCGTCAAGAACTCCGCCGCGCTGGCCGAGCTGCTCGACGTCGAGTTCCGTTCGCGGCCCTTCGCCCACTGGAAGGACGCCCTGGACCGGGAACGCGTCACCTACAGCCTCATTCAGACGCCGGAGGAGACCGCACAGGACCCGCAGCTGCGTGCGAACGACATCGTCGTACCGCTGGAAGGAGTCAGCGGGCTGGAGTACACCATCAACAGCCCGGTCAACCTGCGAGGCGTCGCGAAGGTCCCGGCCAAGCGGGCACCGGACCTGGGCGAGCACAACGACGAGATCCTCGCAGAGCTGGGATTCGGCCCCGCCGAGATCGCCGAGCTGCGCGCCCAGGGAGCGATCCCCGGCACGACGGAAACGGAGCCGTCGCCATGAGCACGGCGCCCGCAGCGGCCGACATGGTGCTCCACGAGCGCCACGGCGGCGTTCTGACCATCACCATCAATCGCCCGGCGCAGAAGAACGCCGTCGACCACGAGGTCGCGGTACAGCTCGCCGCGGCCGTGGATCTACTCGACGCGGACCCGGAGCTGTCGGTCGGCGTACTCACAGGCGCGGGCGGGGTGTTCAGCGCGGGCATGGACCTGAAGGCGTTCGCCAAGGGCGAGTTGCCCCTGCTGCCGGGCCGGGGACTGGGCGGGCTCACCCGCGCGGTGGTGCGCAAGCCGTTGATCGCCGCGGTCGAGGGCTGGGCGCTCGGCGGCGGCTTCGAGCTGGTGCTCGCCTGCGACCTGATCGTCGCCGCGGAGGACGCCCGTTTCGGGTTTCCCGAGGTCACGCGTGGTCTCGTGGCGGCTGAGGGCGGACTGGTCAGGCTACCGCGCCGCCTTCCGCACCACGTGGCCGCGCGCGTACTGCTCACGGGCGAGCCGCTGACCGCAGCCGAAGGCAAGGACTACGGCCTCGTCAATGAGCTGACCCCACCCGGCGCCGCTCTGGACGCGGCCCGCGAGCTGGCCGGCCGCGTCGCGCGGAACGCACCGCTGGCGCTGGCGGCCGTCAAGGAGGTTCTGCGTGAAACGCAGGGCCTGAACGAGAGCGACGCCTTCACACGCCAGGACGAGCTCACGAGCGGGCTGTTCTCCAGCGAGGACGCGCAGGAGGGCGCACGGGCGTTCGCCGAGAAACGCGCCCCTGTCTGGCACGGCCGATGAAGCCGGCCAGGTCGGCCGCCCACCTCCCCCGCAGCCCGCGTACGACTCCCAGGAGCAGTGACCAACATGAATGCGCACAGACCCGTCCACCGCGTGGCAATCGTCGGTACCGGCACCATCGGAGCGAGCTGGGCGACGCACTATCTCGCCCGAGGCTTCGACGTGACGGCGACCGACCCCGCCCCTACGGCGGAGACTGCCCTGCGGTCGTACGTGGAGGCGGCATGGGACGCGGCGGCCTCGATCGGGCTCGCGCCCGAAGCCTCGCCCGATCGCCTGAGCTTCACCGCGGACATGCGTCAGGCCGTCGCGGACGCCGACTTCGTCCAGGAGAACGCGCCGGAGCGCCCGGAGCTCAAGGTCCGGCTGTTCGCCGACATCGACGACGCCACGCCGCCGGGCGCGATCATCGCGTCGAGTTCGTCGGGCATCACGATGAGCGTCATCCAGGCCGAGTGCCGGCGTCCGGAGCGAACCGTCATCGGTCATCCCTTCAACCCCCCGCACATCGTCCCGCTGGTCGAGGTCGTCGGCGGCACGAAGACCGCCCCAGAGACGATCCGGGACGCCATGTCGTTCTACGCCGCGATCGGCAAGAAGCCGATCCACCTCAAGAAGGAGCTCCCTGGGCACGTCGCCAACCGTATCCAGGCCGCGCTGTACCGCGAGGTCGTCCACCTGGTCCAGGAGGGGGTGCTCGACGTGGCGGACTCCGACGACGCGGTGTCCTGGGGACCGGGGCTCAGATGGGGCGTCATGGGCCCCCATCTGCTGTGGCATCTCGGCGGAGGAGAGGGCGGCATCGAGCACTTCATGGACACCCTCATGCCTCGGATGGTGGCTTCCTGGCAGGAACTGGGCACGCCCGAGTTCACGCCCGAGCTCAGGGAGAAGATCGTGGGCGGCGTCCTGGAGGAGGCGGACGGCCACTCGGTCGATGAACTGGCCGCTCGGCGCGACGCGATGCTCTCGGCCCTGCTGGCCGTGCGCGACCAGTACGACCCGTCCGGCCCGCCGGGCGCCGCAGCCGGTCACCCGGCGAAGGAGGGACCGTGACGGGGAGCCGGGAGAGACTGTTCGTGCTAGAGGCCAGCAGTGGCGGTCGGCTGTTCTCCGTGAACTCTGACGGTTCCGACAAGAAGGTCGTCGTCACCGGGTGCAGGATCCCCGACGGGGTCGCCGTCGATGTCGTGGCCGGGCACATCTACTGGACGAACATGGGCCTTCCACCGGAGAACGACGGCTCGATCGAACGCGTGGACCTGGACGGAGGCAACCGGACGACGATCGTCCCCAGCGGCGTCACGCACACGCCCAAGCAACTCCACCTGGAGGCCGCCGGCCGGAAGCTGTACTGGGGTGACCGCGAGGGCATGCGCGTGATGCGCTGCGACCTCGACGGCTCGAACGTCGAAACCCTCGTGCAGACGGGCCAGGGAGAGGACGACCGTCGCGACGAGACCAGATGGTGCGTGGGAGTCGCCGTCGACCCTGTCGGCGGACACCTCTACTGGACGCAGAAGGGCCCGAGCGACGCGGGGCTCGGGAAGATCCTTCGTGCCGGAGTCGACCTGCCCGCCGGGGAGAGAGCGGCCGAACGCGGCGACATCGAGGTGCTGTTCGAGGGGCTGCCGGAGCCGATCGACCTGGAGCTCGACCTCGCGGAGCGCATGCTGTACTGGACGGATCGCGGGGACCCGCCGCGGGGCAACAGCGTGAACCGCTCGCCGATGGACCCGCCGGACGGGCGGCGGATGCCCGAGATCCTGTTGACGCACCTCATGGAAGGCATCGGCCTCGCCCTCGATCCGGACGACGGCCGCATGTACGTGACCGACCTGGCCGGGAACGTGTACGCGGCCGATCTCGACGGATCGAACCGGAGGGAGATCCTCGTCCTGCAGGGCAACCTCACCGGAATCGCCCGTGCCGTGCTGCCGGCCGGACCGGCGGTCTGACTTGATCTTTACCTGTGGGGCGAGGGCCGGGTGGGCCGAGCCGGGGTGTTTCCTTCGCCATCCTGGGTTTTCGCCGGGCCCCTCACCGGCCGACCGAACCAGCACCTGCGCGTCGCAGCCCCTTGCTGCCCACGATGCCGATGGTCGGGGGCGCCACGCGTCGGCCGCGTGCGCAATTGCTCCTGACGGGCCGGTGAATTCCTGCGGAGTGCTGCCCGAGCACCGTGTCCCTGATCAGCTGGTTGCCGTCAATGCCGCGCGCGCGGCGGTGAGGATCTCCTCGGAAAGCGGGGAGCCCTTGGTGGCTCGGGCCAGGACGAGTGCGCCGAGCATGGTGCACAGCCGGGTGATGCCGTCCTGCTCCTCGGTCGTGAGCCACTCGGCGAAGTCACCCACGCCCTCGGTGTAGACGCGGCGTGCCTGGCGGTCTCCGGGTTCGCGCGCCATGTCGGTGGCGAGTGCGGCGACAGGGCACCCGTCTGCCGCGCTGTCGCGGTGCTCGATCGAGAGGTAGGTGTCGATCAGAGCCTGCTGGGCGGCGTCGCGCTGTCCGGCGTACTGCTCGAGTCCGCCCTTGTGGAGCCGGGTGAGTTCGTCGAACGCGTGCGCGGTGGCTTCGTCGATGAGCGCCTCTTTGGAGGCGAACTGCTTGTAGAAGCCGCCGTGGGTCAGTCCGGACGCCTTCATGAGGTCGGCGACGCTGACATGGGTGCCCTGCTCCCGGAACAGCCGGGACGCGGTTTCCACAACCCGACGGCGGTTCTCCTCCGCTTGCGCCTGCGATACGCGGCCCATCAGCCACCTCCCGATTGGAAGTCGATTGACATCTATCCTAGATCACGCTTTAGATTGCAATCATAATCTAATTCGTGCGGGCTGCTTGGCGCCCGCAACGCTGGGAGCAGGCATGGAACTGAAGGACGCGGTCGCGGTGGTCACCGGCGCCAACCGGGGGCTCGGGCGGCATCTGGCCGCCCAGCTCGTGGAGCGCGGAGCGACGGTGTACGCGGCGGCCCGCCGCCCCGAGGCGGTGGACCTGCCGGGCGTCACCCCGCTGCGGTTGGACGTGACGGACGAGGAGTCGATCCGGGCCGCGGCCCGCACCGCGTCCGACGCGACGCTGCTGGTGAACAATGCGGGCATCTCCACCGCCACGCCGCTGATCGCGGGCGGCCTGGACGCGGTGCGTCTGGAGATGGAGACGAACTTCTTCGGTCCGCTCGCCGTGACGCGGGCTTTCACCCCCGTCATCGAGGGCAATGGCGGCGGCGCCGTGCTCAACGTCCTGTCCGTCCTGTCCTGGCTGCACCCGGCCGGCCTCGGGTCCTACGCCGCGGCCAAGGCCGCGGCATGGGCGCTGACCGACGCGGCCCGGGAGGAACTGGCGCCCCGTGGCATCACCGTCTCCGCGCTGCACGTCGGATACATGGACACCGACATGGCCGCGGCTGTTCCCGCCGATCAGAAGACCGCCCCGGCCGATGTCGCCGCACAGGCCCTGTACGGCATCGAGACGGGACTGCCCGAGATCCTCGCCGACGAGACCACTCGGTACGTCAGGCGGAGTTTGGCTGCCTCGCCGCCTGCGGCGTGAGGCACGCCCCGCCGCACCGCCTCCCTCTTATCGATTTCCTGGAGCAAGGACACCTGATGCGATACACGACCTTCGGACACCGGACCGGACTGCGCGTGTCCGAGTACGCGCTCGGCACGGCGAACTTCGGCACCGGCTGGGGTGCCGGCGCCGAGCCGGATGAGGCGCGCCGAATCTTCGACCGATTCGCCGAAGCAGGCGGCACCTTCCTCGACACCGCGGACACCTACCAGTTCGGCGAGTCGGAAGAGCTGACGGGGAAGTTCGTCTCCGCCGACCGGGACCACTTCGTCCTGGCCACCAAGTTCGCCCTCGGGGCCACGCCGCAGCCGGGCGTCTCCAGGACGGGCAACAGCCGCAAGAACATGGTCGCGTCGGTGGAGGCCAGCCTGAAGCGCCTGGGCACGGACTACATCGACCTGCTCTGGGTGCACTTCCCCGACGGGCTCACCCCCATGGAAGAGATCCTGCGCGGGTTCGACGACCTCGTGAGGTCCGGCAAGATCCACCACGCCGCCCTGTCCAACTTCCCCGCCTGGCGCGTCTCCCGGGCGGTGACGCTCGCGGACCTCAAGAACTGGGCGCCCGTCGTGGGCATCCAGAACGAGTACAGCCTCGTCGAGCGGACCGCCGACCGCGAGCTGCTGCCGATGGCCGAGAGTCTCGGGCTCGGCGCCGCCCTGTGGTCCCCGCTCGGCGGCGGACTGCTCACCGGAAAGTACCGGCGCAGTACCGAGGGTCGACTGAGTGACCTGGGAGCGGTCATCCACACGGAGAGCACCGTCCAGAAGACCGCCGTCGTCGACGCCGTCCTGGCCATCGCCGAGGAGATCGGCGTGACACCTGCCCAGGTGTCGGTGGCCTGGGTGCGAGAGCGTGCCGCCCGGTCCGCGACCTCCCTCATCCCGATCATCGGGCCGCGCAACCTCACCCAGCTCGACAGCTATCTGGGCGCTCTCGACGTCCACCTGACGCCGCAGCAGTTCGCCCGCCTGTCCGAAGTCAGCGAGGTGCCGCTCGGAGTTCCCCACGAGGCGATCGCCGGATCCCTGGACAGCATCCGGGGAGGCGACTCCAGCCGCGTCATCGCCCCGGCCGCACCGGTGGACTGACACCCGAAAGCAGTGCGGCTGGTTCCCGGTAGCGGCGCTGCGCTTGAGGCCCGCGGCAGATGCCACGTCGGTGATGGCCGCCCTCCGCATCGGCGACGGGCGCCAGGAGACCGAAGCAAACGCCACAGAGTGTCCGCTCATCCTGGGCAACGACCTCGCCGGGGTGGTGGTCCAGGCGGGATCGGCCGTCACGCGGTTCGCGGTGGGCGTTGAGGTCTTCGCGCGGCCCGACAAGGACCGCATCGGCACGTTCGCCGAACTCATCGCCGTCCACCAGGACGACGTGGCGATCAAACCGGCCACGCTCGCCATGGAGGAGGCCGCGTCCCTTCCCCTGGTCGCCCTGACGTCGTGGCAGGCGCTGGTCGAGCGGGCACAGGTGCAGCCGGGGCAGAAGGTCCTGATCCACGCGGGCTCCGGCGGCGTCGGCACCATCGCCGTCCAGCCGGCCGAGCAGTTGAGCGCGCACGTGACCACTACCGCGAGTACGGCCGAGGTCGACCTGGTGAGGGAGCTCGGTGCGGACGTCGTCGTCGACCGACACGGTGGTGCTCATAAGCCCCCTGGGACGCGGTGATGGAACGGTGGACCTCTGCCCCAGGCCGCAGCCGCAGACGACGCCGCACTCGACCATTTCATCGCCCGCCGGGTCGGGTACTGCCTGTCGGCCGGCCCTGGTTGGTGCGTTCAGGATCCAGTGGAGTTCCCGTTGCCGAGGGCCCAGGCCTCGATGTCGCGGTAGTGGATCGGTCCACGGCTACGGCCGACGTTGCTGCCGACCAGGTGCAGACGTTCGGCAGGCCACCGGCGGCCGCTGAATCCGGCGAACCCTTCGGCGATTTCTGCTGCCGAGGATCGATCTCCTCGGCGGGCACGGGCCAACGTCAGATGTGGGCGCAGGGGCCGATCCTCGAAGGCGACACCGCAGCTCTTGACCGCGGTACGCACATCGGCGGCGAGCATGTGCAGCTCATCGAGGTCTCCGTCGATTCCGCTCCACAGCACCCGGTCGTCGAAGTTTCCGCTGCCGCGCAGTGCCAAACAGAATGGTTGGTGGTCCGCTGCGAGGCCGGCGAGAGGCGGTCGCAGGAGCGGAACTGTCTCGGCCGGCAGCTCCCCGAGGAACGCCAGGGTGATGTGCCAGTCCTCGATGCGGTTCCACCGCATGTGAGGGTGTGTGTCATAGGCGGGGCGCAGCTCCTGGGCTAGTTCTTCTTTCGCGTGGTCGGGCGGGGCGAGGGCGATGAACACGCGAACGGTCGCGGGCTGAGTCTGTTCGTTCACACCGGACTTCGTACCGCATCCGGGTGGCTGACGCGAAGGCCCGGACAATGCGGGGGAGGCGCTGGCGGTCGCGATGCCGAAGAAGCCACTTCCGGCAGGCGGCAAGACGGCCGGGCCGCTGGAGCTACGGGCCAGGGAAGCGGGACGAGCCTGCCGGCCTGCGTTGTGGCCGCGCGCCGCAGCTCGGGGTGGCAGCGCCGAAGAGCTTCTCCGCCCGGAGCTGTCTGTGACAGCTCCGTTCTGCGCCGCTGCGTGCGTCGTCACGCCCGTGCCCACGGAAACTGAAATCGTCGATCACTCCATTCGGCAGCAAGGCCCCAGACGAACCCGCCGGCCACCGCCGACCGGCAGTCACCATCACCCTGAACCACGGATGGCAGTGACCGCTGACGCAACGGCATTCGCCCCCGGGCGCCGGGCGGGGGAGACATGTTCACAAGCCGGGCCTCCTCAGGGCGTCGACGGATCGTCATGGGCGCCGCTCCGGCCGGTTCGAAACGGCGCTCACCCGCATTCCGCGCCGCCAGGGGCGAGATCTCGGGAATCGGGAAGACGACGCCAGTGGCCGGAGCCCTCGGCCTCGATCTCGGTGGGGTCGCCCGGCCACCGGGTGTGGAAGGTGCCGTTCTTGTCGACGCGCCGGTAGGTATGGGCGCCGAAGAAGTCGCGCCGGCCCTGGATCAGCGCGGCGGGCAGCCGCTCGGTGGCCGGCGAGCACGTCGACGCGGCGGCGAGCGAGGGCGAGGACGGTCAGGAGGGCAAAGATCGCGCCCGCCGGCTCCTTCAGCGCCTGGCTCCGGTCATCGCCCCCGGCCACTGCCTGGTGTGGGCACAGGCCTGATGTCACAGACGGCGGGGCTGTCTCGTCTCAGGTCTCGGAGACGGACTTCGGGATCAGGAAGGTGATGGTCATGCGGGTGTTCGTGGCGGGCGGGACCGGGGTGTTGGGGCGGCGGCTGGTGCCGCAACTGGTGGCCAAGGGCTACCGGGTGACGGCCACGACGACGAGCACGGCCAAGCTCGGCCTGGTGGAACAACTGGGCGCGGACGGCGTCGTGATGGACGGACTGGACGCGGCGTCCGTCGGTGAGGCGGTGGCCTCGGCCCGGCCGGACGTGATCGTGCACCAGATGACCGGGATCAGTATCGCTCACGTCGGCAAGCCTGACCTGAAGCACTTCGACCGGTGGTCCGTCCCCACCATCCGGCTGCGCACTGAGGGGACGGATCACCTGTTGGCTGCGGCCGGGGCGACCGGCGTATCGCACTTCGTCGCGCAGGGCTGCGCCAACTGGAACGGAATCCGCGAGGGTGGATGGGTGAAGACCGAGGAGGACCCGCTGGACCTGCACGAGGGGACGGCTGCGCACACGGCGACGGCGGCGCTCCGCCACGTCGAGGACGTGGTCCTCAAGGCCGGCGGCGCGGTGATGCGGTACGGCGCGTTCTACGGGCCGGGCGCCACCGACGACCAGCTCGTGCTCGTACGCAGGCGGCAGTTCCCGCTTGTCGGGGACGGCGCCGGCTACGCCTCGTGGGTGCATCTCGACGACGCCGCGAGCGCCACCGTCCTGGCCGTGGAGCAGAAGGCGAGGGGCGTGTTCGACATCGTCGACGACGAACCGGCCCCGGAGAGCGAGTGGCTGCCCCATTTGGCGGCGTGCGCGGGGGCGAAGCCACCGGTGCGGGTCCCCAAGTGGCTGGCCCGGCGGTTGGCCGGGGATGTGGTGGTGACGATGATGACCGAGGGGCGCGGCTTCTCCAACGCCAAGGCCAAGCGGGAGCTCGGCTGGGAGCTGCGCCATCCGTCGTGGCGGCAGGGCTTCAAGGCGGGGCTGGAGTGACCCGGGCCGAAGAGTTCGAACAGCTGCGGCCGCTGCTGTTCTCGATCGCGTACCGTCCTGGTCAGGGTGGTTGGTGACGGCTGCTCGGAGCACGCCTGCCCGTCCTGATCCGACAGGTGCACGGAGACTTTCGTCCCGCCGTCGGCAGCGGCCCCGACGAGTAGCGTCGCGGCGTGCTGACCAACATGGAGACCAAGGAGCGAGTGCGGACGAGATGTCCGCACTCAGGAACTGCTCCGACGCTTCGAGGATTCCAGCAGTTCCGATGACCAGTGGGCGGGAGTTTCACGCTGTGGGCGTGAAGGGATGCGTCCGCGCGATGAGCAGGGCGACGTCATCGGGGTCGCCGGGACGCCGCAACTCCTGAAGGAGCCGGTCGCAGGTTTTCTCCAGGGAGCGGTCGGGCGCGTCCAGCACGCGGAGGAGAGTCTCGAGGCGTTCATCGATGGGGTCGTGGCGGGTTTCGACCAGTCCGTCGGTATACAGGACCAACTGGTCGCCGGGGCCGAGGCCGAAGGTGGTGGTCTCGAAGGCGACGCCGCCCACTGCCAACGGGATACCGGTGGGCAGGGCGAGCAGTTCCGGATGCTTGCCGCTGCGTACGAGGACGGGGGGCAGGTGGCCGGCGGTGGCGATGCGACACTCGGCGCGGTGTGGGTCGTAGACGGCATACACGCAGGTGGCGATGGGGTGCTCCAGTCCCGAGGTGATCTTGTCCAGGTGCTGGAGGACCTCGGCGGGGTCGAGGTCGAGGTCGGCGAAGGCGCTGGTGGCGGCACGCAGGCGGCCCATGGTGGCGGCGGCGTCAATGCCGCTGCCCATGACGTCGCCCACGATGAGTGCGGTCTTGTCGCCGTCGAGCGGCAGGACGTCGTACCAGTCGCCGCCGACCTCGTATGCGGCCTGTGCGGGCTGGTACCGGGAGGCAACCTCCAGGCCGGGAAGGCGGGGCGGATGTTCCGGAAGGAGGCTGCGCTGCAAGGTCTCGGCGGCGTTGCGCATCCTCTGGTGCGAGCAGGCGTTGTCGATGCACATGGCGGTGCGGGAGGCCAGCTCACCGGCGAGGGCGAGGTCGTCTTCGTCGAAGGGCAGCGGGTTGCGCGCACGGGTGAGACCGAGGAAGCCGAGGATCTGGCCGCGGGCGGTGAGCGGCACCGCGATGTAGGAGTGCACGCCGGCGCGGGCCAGCAGGGCAGAGGCGTGGTCGTCGCGGGCGATGCTCGCCAGGTCGTTGTCGTCCGCTTGAGTGATCAGGATCGGGCGCCCTGTGCGTACGCATTGGGTGGCCAGCCGGTCGGTGCCGTATTCGGCGAGGTGGCCGGGTGGGTCGGCAGCCTCAGCGGCTTCGGTCGGGTATGCGGCCTTGACTGCGAGGGCGCGAAATAGCGCGGGGCCGTCGCGGGCTGCGGGGTGGCAGTCTTCCAGGGCGGAGTCGAGGACGTCGACCGCGACCACGTCGGCGAGCTCGGGAACGGTGACCTCGGCCAGCTCCTGGGCGGTCTTTTCCACCTCCAAGGTGGTGCCGATGGAAAGGGAGCTGGCGGCGATCAGGGCCAGGCGCTGCCGGGCCTTGGCAGCCTCCATGGCTGACTGATGCCGGTCGGTGACATCCACCACCAGTTCGGCCACCCCGAGGACATGCCCCTGGGGGTCCTCCAGCCGGTACAACGAGATCGACCAGGCATGCTCGTGCTCCGGGTCGGCGGGGGCGCGGCCGACGATGGTGGACTGGTCGATCCTGGGAATCCCGGTCTTCAGGACCTGCCGTATCGCGGCCTCGACCACCTCGAACTTCGTGGAGGTCATGATCTCGCGGTAATGCCGGCCGAGGTGGTCCTCCGCGGGTATGCCGTGCATCCGCTCCAAGGCGGGGTTGACGGACACGTACCGCAGCTCGGTGTCGAGGATCGCCAGTCCCATGGGGGACTGGGAGATCAGCCGGGTGGACAATGCGACGTCCCGTTCCACCTCACGCAACGTCGACTCGTCGGTAGCGAGCCCCAGAGCGTAGAAGTCCCCGCGGTCGTCCAGCAGCCGCGTGTTACGGAACTCCGCCAGATGGGTGCTGCCGTTCTTGTGCCGGATGGGGAACGCTCCGGCCCAGCTCTCACCGGTCCCCATGACGTGGGCGAACAGCTTGATCATCAGTTCCTGGTGCTGTTCATGGACGAGCATTGGCGCGGCGTACTGCCCGAGCGCCTCATCAGCGGCATAGCCGAACAGTTTCTCGGCCTGCGGGCTCCACAGGACGATCCGCCCATCGCCGTCCAGCAGCAGCGCGGCGACACCGAGGAGGTCCATCAGCCCGCTCGGCTGCGACGACCGTGCCTCCGGCTGACCTGCGTCAGCCATGTCCCCTTCGCCCGGGCTCACCAGGGCACTCCTTCCACCTGCCTGGCCGCGTGCGCCCCCACGCCCCGTTCCGTGGCCTGTCCACTTACCTGCGGCCTGTCCCATCAGTGGATGCTTCAGCTTCCATGGTCCCCTGGATCGGCCGACCACACATCCGTCCGTACCGGATGGAGGCGGCGATCCGGTACGAGGGCACTACGATGCGTGCGCCGCAATAACATCCAGTGGCCCAGGGCCCAGCATTTACGCCGGTCGGGCCGCTCACACAGCAGACCGGGCGTCAAGGTTCTCCGCGCTCCCCAGCGACAACAGCGGCACCAACCTCCCGCTGACGAACGGCGACAGCAGCTGCGACCGTAGCCGGCGATCGAAGCCCTGCAGCCACTTTCGGCGTACTGCACATGCCGGTGACACGGGCCCAAGAGTCTTGGCGAGCTGGAAGGCGAATGATCGTCGATCTTTCCTGCGCGCGAGGCGGCTGCCGCTTGTGTGCGGCTGGGGGGAAGGGGCCGCTACGCCGGCGTCTCGGCAGAGCAGCCGCGGCCGTGCAGACTGCGCGGCTTCTTGGAGCCTGGCGAGGGATCAGAGCGTCGGATGGTGGTCTCGTAGTGTGCCCGCGCGCGGGCATGGGCCTGCGGTTCTGCTCCCAGCGCGTCGAGCCCCAGGAGTACGGAGCCCAGCACGGGCGGCTCGGCCACCACGCGGACTGCGGCCTTGGGGACCTTCTGCGCCAACAGGGTGCGAATGCGGCTGTCCAGCTGCGGGTGCTGGGCAGCCAGCACGCTGCCGCCCAGCAGCACGGGCACCTCTTCTGCGAGCAGGAGGCCGAGACGGGACAGGGCGACGGTGGACATGGTCACGACTTCGTCGGCCATCCGGTCCACCAGGGAGCGGGCGACCGCATCGCCCTGGGCGGCCGTCGCGAACAGTACCGGTGTCAGCTCGTGCTTTCGCTGCGCCGCGATGTGCTTCAGGTGCAGTGCTTCGATCAGTGCGTACATGGACGACAGTCCGAAGTGCTCGGGCAGGGCGTGCATCAGGGCGGTGGGCTCTCCGCGGCCGTCCTCGGCGCGCGCTGCGTGCCACAGGGCCTCCTCGGCCAGGCCTCCGCCGCCGCCCCAGTCGCCGGAGATGCGGCCGATCGCGGGGAAGCGGGCGGTGCGGCCGTCGGGGAGCATGCCCGCGCAGTTGATGCCTGCTCCGCACACCACGGCGACTCCCTGTGGTTCGGCGTCCTCCAGTAGGCCGGCGCGCAGTACGGCGAAGGTGTCGTTGCGTACGTCGACACTGCGAGCCCAGCCGCGGCGCATGATCGCCTCCGCCAACTGCTTCTCCTCCACCGGAAGATCGGCGTTGGCCAGGCACGCGGAGACATGCGTGGTGGCCGTGGCGCCCGCTGCCGTCAGTGCCCGCTCGGCCGCCTCCGCGAGGACATCGACAGCTGCCTCGACGCCCGCCCGGGGCGGCTGGAAGCCGCCGCCCCGGGCTGCACCGAGGACGGTGCCGTCGGCGGCGACGATGGCGACGTCGGTCTTGCTGTTCCCCGCATCGATCGCGAGGACCGAAGCGTTCACGCCCACGCCAGGTGCTCCCGGTTGTGCGCGATCAGCTTGTCGGTGAGCGCCTCGGCGTACTCGAACTGGCCGATCAGTGGGTGGGCGAGGAGTGCCTTGAACACCCGGTCCCTTCCCCCACGAAGCGCCGCCTCCAGGGCGAGGTCCTCGTACGCGGTGACGTGGGAGATCAGCCCGGCGTACAGCGGGTCGAGCTCCGGTACGGCGAGCGGTGTCGCCCCCGCCGCGTCGACCCGGGCCTGCACCTCGATCACCGCGTCGTCGGGCAGGAACGGCAGCGTCCCCCTGTTGTACGTGTTGACCACCTGTACCGGGGTGCCGCCGGAGCCGAGCAGTGAGGACGCCAGGTCCACGGCCGCCTCGGAGTAGAAGGCGCCGCCGCGCTTGGCGAGCAGCGCGGGCTTCTCGTCCAGCGCCGGGTCGCCGTACATGGCGAGGAGTTCCTTCTCCATCGCGGCGACCTCGGCCGCCCGGGACGGCTTGGTGCCGAGTTCCCGTACGACCTCGTCGTGCGCGTAGAAGTAGCGCA
>NZ_JBHVWS010000024.1:0-137338 GCF_042882185.1 Streptomyces sp. NPDC058239 | reverse complement strand
CGGGGCGTTTTCCGTTGTTCCCGGGGAAGTTCGCCGGGGAGGGAGATCAGCCGGGGACCACGCATTCGAACGCGTGGAGGTAGGGATTGACCGGGACGATCTTGTCGATCAGCAGCCCGGCATCCGAGATCCGGGTCACCAGGCTCTCCCTGGTGTGCTTCGCACCGCCGACATTGAGGAGCAGCAGCAGGTCCATGGCGGTGGTGAACCGCATCGACGGGGTGTCGTCGACGAGGTTCTCGATGACGACGACCCTGGCTCCTGGGCGGGCTGCCGCGACGACATTGCGCAACGTCCTGCGCGTGCTGTCGTCGTCCCACTCCAGGATGTTCTTGATGATGTAGAGATCGGCCGCGACGGGGATGGCCTCGCGGCAGTCCCCGGCCACGATATGGGTCCGGTCGACGAGCGGCCCCTCGTCCCGCAGCCGGGCGTCGGCACGTGCCACCACACCCGGCAGATCCATCAGGGTGCCGCGGAGCGACGGGTGCTTCTCCAGCAGGCTGGCCAGCACATGCCCCTGGCCGCCGCCGATGTCGGCGACCGCGGACACCCCGGTGAGGTCGAGGAGTTCCGCGACGTCCAGCGCGGACTGCATGCTGGAGGTGGTCATGGCCCGGTTGAAGATCTGGGCCGACTCGTGGGCGTCCTGGTGGAGGTAGTCGAAGAACCCCTTGCCGTGCACGTCCGCGAAGACGCTCCTGCCGGTGCGCACCGCCTCGTCGAGGCGCGGCCAGACGTCCCAGGTCCAGGGCTCGGTGCACCACAGGGAGATGTTGCGCAGGCTGTTCGGGTCGTCCTCGCGCAGCAGGCGGGACATCTCGGTGTGGGCGAAGTACCCGTCCGGGGTCTCGGTGAAGATCCCGTAGCAGGACAGCGCGCGCAGCAGTCGGCGCAGGGGCACCGGCTCGGTCTTCACCAGCGTCGCGAGCTCCTGTGCGGTCGCGGGCGTCTCGCCCAGCGCGTCGGCGACACCCAGCCGGGCCGCGGCGCGCACGGCGGCCGCGCGGGCCGCCCCGAAGACGATCTCGCGCAGCTGCATGGCCGGCTGAGGGGGCGTGACGGGGTGCGGGAGGGCGGCGTGTACGGGGGGCGGTGTGGGGGTGGGACTCACAGTGGTCATGCTGTTTCGCTTCTCCTCGTGCGGGGGTGCACCGGTCAGCACATACCGGCCGGTGTGGACTTCTTGCAGACGTTGGCGACGAAGGTGTTGTTCTTGCCGGTGTCGCCATTGGCCAGGTCGGCCGGCTTGTTGCCGAGCGCGACATTGGCGCTGATGGTGTGGCCGGTGTTCTTCGTGCCCACGAAGCTCTTGAACAGCACGATGCCGCCGGAGAGCGGCGTGGCGCCCACGTTGTTGCTGATCGTGTTCGAGCGGACGTGGGTGTCCGCGGCGCCGGTGAGCACGATGCCGGATCCCTGGATGGCGGGCAGACGTTCGGTCTTGGCGCAGTACTTGTTGTTGTCGGTGATCTGGTTGGACTGGATCGTCATGGCTCCGGCCTGCGGCTTGCCCTCGTCGCCCACGATGAAGGCACCGCTGCAGTTGCCGGTGAAGGTGTTGTCGTGGACCGACATGTTTCTCACGCGCCTGGCGGTGAAACCGATCCGGTTGTCCGCCAGCGTGTTCTCCTCGATCTCGGTGCCGCGGGTGTCGGTGGCGCCGCCCTCCTCGTCCACGGTGTTCGCGATGAAGAGGCCCGCGTCGCCGTTGGCGCGGGCGGTGTTGCCCGTGAACCGGCCGCGGGTGGAGCGCTCCTGGGCGATGCCCCAGACACCGTTGTGCTCGGAGGTCACGCGCCGGACGGTCAGCTGGTCCGTCCAGGAGGCCCAGACGCCGTTCTTCTTGAATCCGGATACGGTGAGCGAATCGATGGTCACGCCGTCGACGGTCCGCCCCTTCTTGCCCAGGACGCAGATTCCGCTGTCGGCCTTCGCGCAGGCGTCGGTGGACTGCGTCGTTCCCTTCGGGGGCTTGATGATCGTTCGGCCGCCGAGGCCGCGCAGGGTCAGGCCCTTCTTGTCGATCAGGACGGTCTCGCGGTACGTGCCGGGCATGACGACGACCGTGTCACCCGGCTTGGCGGCGCTCACCGCCTTCTGGATCGACCCGCCGGGTTGCACCACACGCGGGCTCGCGACGGAGGTGGACGGAACTGCCGTCCCGAATACCGCGGCCGAGACGACGAGTCCCGCGGCCGAGACGACCGCGACAGAGACAAGGCTCATGATGTGTCGTTTCCTCATGAGCCGACGCTATGGGCGATTTCCCTCTATTGCCACATAGGGTGAG
Organism: Streptomyces sp. NPDC058239; assembly: GCF_042882185.1. Taxonomy (NCBI): domain Bacteria; kingdom Bacillati; phylum Actinomycetota; class Actinomycetes; order Kitasatosporales; family Streptomycetaceae; genus Streptomyces; species Streptomyces sp. NPDC058239. Next base: position 135,045 of record NZ_JBHVWS010000024.1, on the reverse strand, counting down.
CGGTCCGGTACACGGCGTGCCCGAATGGCTCAGTCCGGGCCGCCGTCCGGTGTGCGGAGCTGACGCGAGACGGCGAACTCGGGAGATCCTGGCCGGAGCCCGTGCAGGTGTCCTTCGGGTGAACCGGGCGGGAGCCATCCGGGTGACTCTCGGTCCCCGGCTCCCGGTCTCAGTCCTCGGGTCCGCGCCGGGGGGCGACGACCGAGCGGGCCCACCGGTAGTCGGCCTTGCCGCTCGGCGAGCGCTGGATCCGCGGGGTGATCACCAGCCGGCGGGGGATCTTGTAGCCGGCCAGACGGGTCCTGCAGTGCGCCTGGACGTCGTCGAGCGAGGGCTCGGCCGCCCCTTCGCGCAACTGCACCACCGCCGCGACATGATTTCCCCACCGTTCGTCGGGCACCCCGGCGACCAGTGCGTCGTACACATCCGGATGGGCCTTCAGCGCCTGCTCGACCTCCTCGGGATACACCTTCTCGCCCCCGGTGTTGATGCACTGCGAACCCCGGCCGAGGACCGTGACGATGCCGTCCGTGTCGACGGTCGCCATGTCACCGAGCAGGACCCAGCGCTCATTGCCCCTGCTGAAGAATGTCTCGGCGGTCTTCCGCGGGTCGTTGTAGTACCCGAGCGGCACATGGCCGCGCTGGGCGATCCGCCCCGGCTCGCCCGGAGCCACCGGCTCGAACGTCGCCGGATCGACCACTGCCGTACGGGAGTTGACCTGGAGCCGGAACCCCCTCTCCGGGCCCGAGTCGGCCGTCGCCGTACCGTTGAATCCGGATTCCGACGAGCCGAAGTTGTTCAGCAGCATCACCGTCGGCACCAGTGCCTGGAACTCCGCACGCACCGAGTCCGACATGATCGCGCCCGAACTGGAGATGGAGAACATCGACGAACAGTCGGTGCCCTTCAGCGGGCCCTTCAGTGCGTCGATCAGCGGCCGCAGCATCGCGTCGCCCACCAGGGACACGCTGGTGACCTTCTCCTTCTCGATGGTACGGAGCACCTCCTGGGGTACGAACTTGCGGTGGATCACGACCCGCTGCCCGAAGTTGAAGCCGATGAACGCGGTGAGCGTCGAGGTGCCGTGCATCAGCGGGGGAGTGGGGAAGAAGGTGATCCCGTCACCGCCCGCGGCCACCCGCTCGGCCAGCTCCTGCGGGGTCTTCACCGGCTCACCGGTCGGCGCACCGCCGCCGAGGCCGGAGAAGAAGAGGTCCTCCTGGCGCCACATCACACCCTTGGGCATTCCGGTCGTGCCACCGGTGTAGATGATGAACTGGTCGTCGGCCGACCGCGGCGCGAAGCCGCGCTCCGGGCTCCCGGCCGCCTCGGCGTCCGTGAACGCCACGGCGTCCGGCCCGCGGACGCCCGCCACCGGTGTCCCCACCCGGATCAGGTGACGGAGGGTCGGGGCCTTCGGTGCCGCGGCCGAGACCCGTTCGTCGAACTCGGCGTCGAAGACCAGTGCCGTCAGATCCGCATCACGGTAGAGGTAGGCCAACTCCTCCTCCACATAGCGGTAGTTGACATTGACGGGGACGATGCGGGCCTTGAGGCAGGCCAGTACCGTCTGGAGGTACTCGATTCCGTTGTAGAGGTGCAGCCCCAAATGCTCGCCGGGGGTGATGCCCGCCTCGATCAGATGGTGGGCGATGCGGTTGGCGGCCGCGTCCAGCTCCGCGTACGTCAGGCGGCGCTCCGCACCCGTACCGGGGTGATCGAGGTAGACGAGCGCCTCGCGTTCCGGGACCGCGTCGACGATCGACTCGAACAGGTCGGCAAGGTTGTACTCCACCGTTCCTCCTGACCCCGGATGCTGACTGGCTCGGCGGTCATTAGAGCGCTGGGAGGCACAAGTGGGAAGGGGTGCCGTCGAAGAAATCTGACTGACTGTCAGAAAACTATTGAACTGGACCCCCGCCTACTGCAACCTGTTCTAGGTCTTGAGACGGGAGGCAGGCAATGGGTGGTACGGAACACCTCACCGTGCAGCGCGAGGGCGCCACGCTGGTGCTCACCTTGAACAGGCCGGAGGCGAAGAACGCACTCTCGCTGTCGATGCTGGTCGGGCTGTACGACGGCTGGCTGGCGGCGGACGAGGACGACACCGTTCGCTCGGTGGTCCTCACCGGCGCGGGCGGCTGCTTCTGCGCCGGCATGGACCTCAAAGCCCTGGCGGGCGAGGGGATGGACGGCGAGCAGTATCGCGACCGGATGACCGCCGACCCCGATCTGCACTGGAAGGCGATGCTGCGCCATCATCGCCCCCGCAAACCGGTCATCGCCGCCGTCGAGGGCCACTGCGTGGCGGGCGGAACCGAGATCCTGCAGGGCACCGATATCCGCATCGCCGGTGCGGGCGCCACCTTCGGGCTCTTCGAGGTCAAGCGCGGACTGTTCCCCATCGGCGGCTCGACGGTACGGCTGCCCCGCCAGATCGCCCGCACCCACGCCCTCGAAATGCTCCTCACCGGACGCCCGTACAGCGCCGACGAAGCGGCCCGCATCGGGCTGATCGGCAGAGTCGTCCCCGACGGCACCGCACTTGAACAGGCCCTCGACGTCGCCGAGCGGATCAATGCCTGCGGCCCGCTCGCCGTCGAGGCAGTCAAGGCCTCGGTGTACGAGACCGCCGAAATGACCGAGACCGATGGGCTCGCCGCCGAACTGAAGCGCGGCTGGCCGGTATTCGCCACCGCCGACGCCAAGGAAGGCGCCCGCGCCTTCGCCGAGAAGCGCCCGCCCGTCTACCGGCGCGCCTGAGCCAAGGAGACAACCGTGCCCGACGTCCTCAGCGCACCATTGGTGGTCGAGTTCCCCTTCACCCGCTCCCTCGGCCCGGTCCAGAGCGCCTTCCTGACCGGGCTGCGCGAACGGACCGTGCTCGGCGTGCGGACCGGCGACGGAAAAGTCCTGGTCCCGCCCGTCGAGTACGACCCCGTCACCGCCGAGGAGCTGCGCGAACTGACCGAGGTCGCCACCACCGGCACCGTCACCACCTGGGCCTGGAACCCGGCCCCGCGCCGCGACCAGCCCCTGGCCACCCCGTTCGCCTGGGTGCTGGTCAAGCTGGACGGGGCCGACACGGCCCTGCTCCATGTCCTCGACGCGCCGGGACCCGACGCCGTGAACACCGGTATGCGGGTCCGGATCCGCTGGGCCCCGCAGCGCACCGGTGCCATCACGGACATCGCCTGCTTCGAACCGTACGAGGGCGAGGCGACGGCCGAAAGCACTCCGCACAGCGGCGAGTTCGCCGACCCCGTCACCGGCATCGTCACCCCGGCCCGCCTCGACTACACGTACACCCCCGGCCGCGCCCAGAGCGCGTACCTCAATGCCCTCTCCGGGCAGCGCACCGTCGGCGAGCGCTGCCCGTCCTGCCGCAAGGTGTACGTCCCGCCCCGCGGCGCCTGCCCCACCTGCGGCGTCGCCACCGCCGAACAGGTCGAGGTCGGCCCGCGCGGCACCGTGACCACGTACTGCATCGTCAACATCAAGGCGAAGAACCTCGACATCGAGGTCCCGTACGTCTACGCCCACATCGCCCTCGACGGCGCCGACCTCGCCCTGCACGGGCGGATCGGCGGTATCCCCTACGACCAGGTGCGGATGGGTCTGCGGGTCGAGCCCGTCTGGATCGAGGGCGGCCGCCACCCCGACCACTACCGGCCCACCGGAGAGCCGGACGCCGACTACCACGCGTACAAGGAGCTGCTGTAGATGCGAGACGTAGCGATCGTCGCCTTCGCGCAGACGGATCATCTGCGGCGCACCGACGAACTGTCCGAGGTCGAAATGCTCATGCCGGTGCTGCACCAGGTCCTCGACGCGACCGGCCTCAGGGCGCGCGACATCGGCTTCACCTGCTCGGGATCCAGCGACTACCTCGCCGGCCGCGCCTTCTCCTTCACCATGGCCCTCGACGGCGTCGGCGCCCATCCGCCGATCTCCGAGTCCCATGTGGAGATGGACGGCGCCTGGGCGCTTTACGAGGCATGGGTGAAGATCCAGACGGGCGAGGCCGACACCGCGCTCGTCTACTCCTACGGAAAGTCCTCGCCCGGTGAGGTGCGCGACGTCCTCACCCGCCAGCTCGACCCGTACTACGTCGGCCCGCTCTGGCCGGACTCCGTCGCCCTCGCCGCACTTCAGGCGCAGGCGCTGATCGACGCGGGCGACACCGATGAGGCCGCCCTCGCCGCGATCGCAACCCGCAGCCGCTCCGCCGCCGCGGACAACCCGCACGCCCAGATCGCCGGCCCGGTCCCGGCCGGTGAATACGTCGTACAGCCGCTGCGGACCGGTGACTGCCCGCCGGTAGGAGACGGTGCGGCCGCCGTGATCCTCGCCGCCGGCGACACCGCACGGGCCCTGTGCCCCCGCCCCGCCTGGATCCGCGGTATCGACCACCGCATCGAACCCCACAGTCTCGGGGTCCGGGAGCTGACCGAATCACCGTCCACCCGGCTCGCTGCCGAACACGCCGGGGTCTTCGAACGACCCGTGGACACCGCCGAGTTGCACGCCCCGTTCACCTCCCAGGAGGTGGTGCTGCGCAAGGCACTCGGACTCGACGGCAGCGTCACCGTCAACCCGTCCGGCGGTGCGCTCGCCGCCAACCCCGTCATGGCCGCCGGGCTGATCCGCCTCGGCGAGGCCGCGGCCCGTATCCACCGTGGGGAGTCCGACCGGGCACTCGCCCACGCCACCTCCGGGCCCTGCCTGCAACAGAACCTGGTCGCCGTTCTCGAAGGGGAGAGTGCTCATGCCTAAGGAGCCCGTGGCCGTCGTCGGCATCGGCCAGACCAAGCACGTCTCCGCCCGCCGGGACGTCTCCATCGCCGGACTCGTCCGCGAGGCCGCCGTCCGTGCGCTGGAGGACGCGGGGCTGACCTGGACGGACATCGATGCCGTCGTCATCGGCAAGGCACCCGACTTCTTCGAGGGCCTGATGATGCCGGAGCTCTATCTCGCCGACGCCCTCGGCGCGGTCGGCAAACCGATGCTCAGAGTGCACACCGCGGGCTCGGTCGGCGGCTCGACCGCACTCGTCGCCGCCAATCTGGTCTCCGCGAGGGTGCACCGCACCGTCCTCACGCTCGCGTTCGAGAAGCAGTCGGAGTCCAACGCCATGTGGGGCCTGTCGCTGCCCATCCCGTTCCAGCAGCCGCTGCTGGCGGGCGCGGGCGGCTTCTTCGCCCCGCACGTCCGGGCCTACATGCGCCGTACCGGAGCGCCGGAAACGGTCGGCTCCCTCGTCGCGTACAAGGACCGTCGCAACGCGCTCAAGAATCCGTACGCGCACATCCATGACTCGGACATCACCCTGGAGAAGGTCCAGTCCGCACCGATGCTCTGGGACCCGATCCGCTACTCGGAGACCTGCCCGTCCTCCGACGGGGCCTGCGCGATGATCCTCACCGACCGTGCCGGTGCGGACCGTTCGCCGCATCCGCCCGCCTGGGTGCACGGCGGCGCGATGCGCAGTGAACCGACGCTCTTCGCCGGCAAGGACTTCGTCTCGCCGCAGGCAGGCAAGGACTGTGCCGCCGATGTGTACCGGCAGGCGGGGATCGGCGACCCCCGAAGGGAGATCGACGCCGTCGAGATGTACGTGCCGTTCTCCTGGTACGAACCGATGTGGCTGGAGAACCTCGGCTTCGCCGACGAGGGCGAGGGCTGGAAGCTCACCGAGTCCGGCGTCACCGAACTCGACGGAGATCTGCCCGTGAATCCCTCGGGCGGGGTGCTCTCCACCAATCCCATCGGCGCCTCCGGCATGATCCGCTTCGCCGAAGCCGCGTTGCAGGTACGGGGACAGGCCGGCGAGCACCAGGTGGCGGGCGCGCGAAAGGCGCTCGGCCATGCCTACGGCGGCGGGGCGCAGTTCTTCTCCATGTGGCTGGTCGGAGCCGAGCCTCCCACCCGCTGACCGCGGTCCGTCCCGGACCGGTGGAAGCCCGGACCGCGGCCTGTCCCAGGCCGCCGTCGGTGGCTAGGCTTTGGCCCGGGACGACAAGTGGGAGGAGCCGAAGTGGCGGAGAGCACCACCGGCCGACAGTCCTTTGCGGGCTGGGACAAGCCGGACCTCGACCTCAGCAACGCGGACTGGCGGTCGGGCAGTCAGGGCGCGGGCGATGTCCAGATCGCCTTTGTCGAAGGGTTCATCGCGATGCGCAACGCCGGAAAACCCGGCAGCCCGTCGCTGATCTTCAGCCCGGCCGAATGGCGCGCCTTCGTGGTGAACGCCCGCGACGGCGAGTTCGACCTCACCTGAGCGTCGAACGCCCGGCGCCCCGCTTCAGGGCCATAGCAGCTCGCGCACCCAACCATCGTCAGTTGCACGGTAGTCGAGTCGTGTGTGCCTGCGTTGCTTGTCGCCCTGCCGGAACTCCACACTCTGCGGGCGCACCGTGTGCAGCGTCCGGCCCGACGGTATGAGATCCGGCTCCCGCTCCAGGCGCGCCGGCGATTCCCGTACCGCCGCGTCTCGCTCCGCGAGGTCGCCGAGTGGGCTGCTCTGCCGCCCGAGCAGCGACTCGGCCGAGGATCGAATCGGGGCAGCTCGCCCTGGGACACCTCGATGTCGCGCAGCAACCGACGCAGCTCGGTCATGCCGACCCTCCCTGCATTAACGGTTCTGGTCGAAGCTACCATTAGCTTTGTGTCCGACACCCGGCTTTCGCTCGACCTCGCCCTCACCATCCGCCACGACGGGCGGGGTGGTGTCGCCGACGACCTCGACACCCCGGACGGGCTGGCCCGCTGGGTGTACGAACGGCGCGGTCTGCTCGGCGACGCGTCTTGTGGCGAAACCTGGGCGGCCGACGAACAGAACCTCGAAGCCGTACGGTCGCTGCGCGCCGCCGTTCGGGCGCTCTTCGCGTACGCCGTCCGCCCCGGCGAGCCGAGCCCCGCCGATGCCGGACGGCTGCTGCCCTTCGAAGAGGCGCTCCGCCGGCTCAACGCCGCCGCTGCCGCAGTCCCGACCGTGCCACGCCTCGACTGGGCGCAGGACCGTGATCCTGTCGCCCATGACCACCCGACCGACGCAACGGCGGAAGGGCACGCCCTGCCGGCCGCCCTTGCCCGCGCAGCCATCGGCTTCCTCGCCGGACCGGACCGCACGGCCCTGCGTGCCTGCCACGCCCCACGCTGCGTGCGCTACTTCATCAAGGAGCATCCCCGCCAGGAGTGGTGCAAGCCGTCCTGCGGAAACCGTGCCCGGGTCGCACGTCACCACGAGCGCCACCGCACCACGTAGCGTGGTGATCGTGACAGGTGAGCGCGATCTTCGAACCCTGCTGAGCGGCATGCGGCCGGAGCTGAACCCGGGACGCCATGTCTTCACCACCGCGCCCGACGGTGTGATGCCCGAAGGCGTCAATCCGGTCGTCACGGTCACCGAGCCCGAAGGGCTCACCATGGTGCTGCCGGAGACGGAAGCCGTCTTTGCCGGGCTGCGATACGACTATGTGGCGGGCTGGATCACCCTGCGTGTCCACTCCGCGCTGGACGCGGTAGGGCTCACCGCCGCGGTGTCCCTGGCGCTCACCGATGTCGGGCTGAGCTGCAATGTGGTGGCCGGCTTCCACCACGACCATTTGTTCGTTCCCTACGACCGGGCCGCCGAGGCCGTCGACGTGCTGAAGGCGCTGGCCGCGGAATCCGGCTAGGGGCAGGGCCGGGGAGCGGTTGGGGCACGGGCCGCAGAACCACCGGAGTGCGGCCGTCGGACCCGCCGGAGCGCGAGTCGCGGACCCGGCTGTGCCCCGACCGGCGCAGACCCGGCTCCGCAACGTGAGCCCGGACACGTAACATGTCTGCATGTCCTTCCTCCGCCGCCGTAGTGCCGCCACACCCGCGGGCCCCGACTTCGACGTCCTGGCCATGGACCCGGGGGACTGGCCCGGAAACCTCGGCGCCGGTCTGCTGCCCGCGCCCGACGGAAGCTGTCAGGGCGTCTTTCTGCGCTACGACCTGTTCGGCGGCCGCGGCCCCGCGATGATCATCGGCAATCTCCCGGAGGGCTCGCCCGCCCGCGAGACCGAGGAGGGCCAGGTCCCGTTCGAGGTCGCCCAGCTGCTCCTCGCGCTCGAGAACGACGAGCCGGTCGAGGTCACCGGCACCGAGGACATGCCCGTGATGCAGGGCGACAACCTGCTGATCGTCCGCCGCGTCAAGCTCTCCGAGAGCCGGATCTCCTGCGTCCAGTTCGACCGCAGCGACGGCGTGCTCGTCACCATCGCCAGCTGGGACCGGCCGATCACCGACGATCTCTACACCCTGCTGAAGCCTCTGCCCGCCGAGCTGTTCCAGCAGGGCTGAAACCGTCCCTTCGCCGGCCGCCCGTACACATCGGGCGGCTGAGGGCGCATGCAAGACCCATCTGTCCAAGTGTTGGCGGCCTCTGTCCAAGGGGCCGCTTTGTCATGTGCCTTGTCGGGGCAGTCATCGGACCTTTACCGTCGTCCGCATGACATCCGGGATGACGCGACGCACCACAGTCAAGACAGCGATAGGCGCAACCAGCGTTCTGGCACTGGGAATCCCTGCCCTTTCCGGCACAGCGTCGGCTGCCAGTACCTCCGATGAATCAGAGGAGGTGAAAGGCTCCGCTTACTCGAAGGAATCGGCGGATCCGATGCTCCGGTACAACACCCCGGCCGCGGGCTGGGAGCGCGAATCGCTGCCCATCGGCGGCGGTGCTCTCGGCGCGAGCGTGTACGGAACACTGGCCTCCGAGCGGCTCACCTTCAACGAGAAGACACTGTGGACCGGTGGCCCCGGTTCCGCCGAGGGCTACGACTTCGGGAACTGGACCACGCCCAGGCCCGGCGTCCTTTCCGGCGTATAGCAACGCCTCGACAGTCAGGGCGCTGTCGGTCCGGACGCCGTCGCCGCCGAGCTCGGCCAGGCGCGCCGAGGTTACGGCGCCTACCAGGTCTTCGGCGACCTGTGGCTGGACCTGCCGAACGCCCCGGCCGCCCCCGACGCCTCCTACCGGCGCACCCTCGATCTGCGAAACGCCCTCGCCTCCGTCACGTACACCCACCAAGACACCGTTCACACAAGGGAGTTCTTTGTCTCCCACCCGGGCAAGGTCATTGCGGGGCGCCTTGCCGCCGACGGTCCGGGGCAGGTGTCCTTCACCCTGCGCTACACCTCACCCCGCAGTGACTACACCGCCACCGCCGACAGGGACCGGCTCACCGTACGTGGCGCGCTGAAGGACAACGGCCTGCGCTTCGAGGCCCAGATCCGCATCCGGACCAGCGGCGGCACCGTCGCCGCCGGCGCGGACGGCACCCTCACCGTCAACGGCGCCGACAGCGCCTGGTTCGTCCTCGCCGCAGCCACCGACTATGCCGACCACTACCCCTCCTACCGGGGCGACGACCCGCACACGGCGGTCACCGCCGCCGTGGACTCCGCCGCCCGGACCTCGTACGAGAAGGTCCGCGACACCCACGTACACGACCACCGCGCCCTCTTCGACCGGGTCGCCCTCGACATCGGCCAGCAACTGCCCGACCTGCCCACCGATCAACTGCTCGCCCAGTACACGGACGGTACGAGCCCCGCCGACCGGGCCCTGGAGGCGCTGTTCTTCCAGTACGGCCGCTACCTGCTGATCGCCTCCTCACGGGCCGGCTCGCTGCCCGCCAACCTTCAGGGCGTCTGGAACAACTCCACCACCCCGCCGTGGTCCGCCGACTACCACAGCAACATCAATCTGCAGATGAACTACTGGCTCGCGGAGGTCACCAACCTCGCCGAGACCACCGCACCGTACGACCGCTACATCGAAGCGATGCGCGCCCCCGGCCGGAAGACGGCGAAGGAAATGTTCGGGACCGCGGGCTGGGTCGTGCACAACGAGACCAACCCGTACGGCTTCACCGGCGTTCACGACTGGTCCACCGCCTTCTGGTTCCCGGAGGCCGCCGCCTGGCTCACCCAGCAGATGTACGAGCACTACCGGTTCAACGGCTCCACCGGCTATCTGCGCTCCACCGCCTACCCGGCCATGAAGGAAGCCGCCGAATTCTGGCTGGCCAATCTGCGCACCGACCCGCGCGACGGACTGCTCGTCGTCACCCCCAGCTACTCTCCCGAGCACGGCGACTTCACCGCCGGTGCCGCGATGTCCCAGCAGATCGTCCACGACCTCCTCACCAACACCCTGGAGGCCGCCCGCACCCTCGGCGACGCACCTGCCTTCCGCAGCCGCCTGGAGACTGCCCTCGACCGGCTCGACCCCGGGCTGCGGATCGGCTCCTGGGGCCAGCTCCAGGAGTGGAAGACCGACCGCGACGACCCGGCCGACGACCACCGCCATGTCTCGCACCTCTTCGCCCTGCACCCCGGGCGGCAGATCGAACCCGGCAGCAAGTGGGCCGAAGCAGCCAAGGTCTCCCTCGGCGCACGCGGCGACGGCGGCACCGGCTGGTCCAAGGCATGGAAGATCAACTTCTGGGCGCGGCTGCGCGACGGCAACCACGCACACAAGATGCTCGCCGAACAGCTGAAGAGCTCCACCCTGCCCAACCTCTGGGACACCCACCCCCCGTTCCAGATCGACGGCAACTTCGGCGCCACCTCCGGCATCGCCGAGATGCTGCTGCAGAGCCAGCACGGCGCCGTCGAGATCCTCCCCGCCCTCCCGGCGAGCTGGGCGGAGGGGTCGGTGCGCGGGCTGCGCGCCCGAGGCGGCTTCACCGTCGACATCGAATGGGCCGCGGGGCGGGCTCGCCGTGTGGTGATCACGGCGAGCCGCAACCGCGAAGTGACCGTCCGCAGCTCGCTGTTCGCGAGCGGCGAGAAGGTCTTCAAGGCGCGGGCGGGTGGGCGCTACACGCTGGTGGCCGAGGGCTGAGCGAACAGCGCGGTCACCCGCGCCGCCGAGACACCGAGCCCCGTGGGACCGCTGAGGTGCCACGGGGTGGCGGTGCCCCGCCGCAGGTCCTGCTCGCGGTAGCGCCGGCAGTCCCGGTGCCAGATCAGGATGCCCGCGATCCAGTGCTTGAGCTCCTGCACGTACCCGGCCAGGATCTCCCTCGCCTCCGCGTCCAGCGCGAAGTCGTCGTACAGCACCGGGAGTTCCTGCTCGGCGACGTGCAGGAACTGCCGCAGCCGCGATTTCATCAGGTCGTGCACGATCGCCACCCCGGTCGGATAGTCCACCCCGAAGAAGTTCTGCACCACCAGGACGCCGTTGTGCACCTCGCCCTCGTACTCGATCTCCTTCTGGTACGAGAACAGGTCGTTGAGCAGACACGCGTAGTCCGACGCAGCGTTCTCCAGCGAGCGCAGCGGACCGCTGCGGTAGATCTCGGCCGGCACCTTCCTGCCGTGCCCCAGCCGGCACAGACTCATCGTGAGATCCGAGCCGAAGGTCTTCCGTCGCATCTCGATGTAGTCCACCGGGTCCGGGATGCGGTTCTGCGCCTGGTTCGCCAGTTCCCACACCCAGCTCGCGGTCATGTCCTCGACCGCCGTCCGGAAGGCGCGGCGCCCGCTCGCGTCCATCTGGGCCGAGGTCTTTGCCCAGAGATCGGCGAGCCCCCGCTCCAGAGCGTTGACCGGCTCGGGCGTCCCGGACCCGTCCAGGGGCATGAACAGCGACAGACGCTCATTGGCGAGCCTGGCCCCCGTCAGGTCACGAGCCCGCCCGTGCACCACCGGGAACCAGTCGTCGCCGTACGTCCCCCACGTCAGCCACCGGGAGGACAGATCCAGCTCGTTCGGCGTCGCATCCGGGTGCAGACCCGCCGCACACAGCGGCAGGTCGATCGCGACGAGCCGCTCCTCGTCCCAGATGTGTGAACCCGGCACCCCCGGTTGTGCCTCCAGGATCCCCATACGGTTCGCCCAGTCGACGATGCGCACCCGCGCCCCGTCCAGATGCGGGCTGAGCGTCGTACCGAACGGGAGCTCGAAGTCGGGCAGCAGGGACGGGCCGACGTGCTGGTAAGGCACATGGGTGTGGCTGCGCAGCCGGGCCGTCTCCGAGCGGGGTGTGAACCGGATCGACGCCGCGGCCATACCGAAGCCGAGCGTGGCCTCACCGGCGCCGCCGTCGTTCATGTAGCGGCTGGAGCGCATGTGCCACTCATGACCGCCCGACTGCCAGTCCTGCAGCCCCTTGACGTACGCCAGAACCGCCGTTGCTTCCGCCGGGTCCAGCCCTTTTTCCGTGCAGAGCGGACCGAGTTCGGTGAGCGCCATGTTCTCGAACTGCTGCAGCCGCGAGGTCAGCAGATCGTTCACCGCGTCGGCGGCCTCCTGCGTGGAGCAGCCGAGGAAGTGCTCAAGGACCAGCACGCCATTGCTGTTCTCACCCTCGTCCTCGACCTCCCGCTGGTACGAGAAGAGGTCATTGCGCAGATGTACGCCGTCGGAGAAGGCATCCCGCAGCACCTGCAGCGCACGCTCGTCGGCCACCGAATCGGGGACCTCCGCGCCCGCCGCGTACTCCACGAGACCCGCCGACCACGGGGCGCCGCCCACCTTGCGGCGCATCTCGATGTACTCGACGGGGTTCGCGATACGCCCCTCGTTGATGTTTGCGAGCTCCCACAGCGACTCATTGAGCAGGTTCGTCGTCGCCTCGGCGAACCGGACCCGCCAGGCGTCGGACATGCTCGGCACCGTCCGCGCCCACAGATCGGCCAGCCCCGCCTCGACCGGATTCGTCGGTTCCGGCATCTCGGCCCCACGGTCCATCGGCATGAACGCCGGCAACCTGTCCAGATACCGCTTGCCGCCCTCACGGTCGGGGGTGCGCTTGAACAGCTCCAGGAAATGGTCGTCGAAGAAGAAGACCCACACATACCAGTCGGTGACCAGCGAGAGGGCCTCGGACGAGCAGTCGGGGTGGGTGTACGCACACAGAAGCGCATAGTCGTGGGAGTCGAGGTCCTTCTCCTCCCAGATACCCGAACCCTCCAGCATCCCTATGCTGCGCGCCCATTCCTTGGTGTGCTGTCGTGCCTCCTCGACATGGGTGTTGAGCCGCGCCGGATACGGGACGTAGAAGTCCGGCAGGGTGAAGGGCTGAGCCATGTGCGTCCGGCCTTTCCGATATCTCCGTGCGAACGTCGCACGGACCGGTCGTGTCCGCGCGAGCACTACCCTTCGGCCGTTCGGGGCACGCACATCAGGGATTAGTCACATAAAAGGTGCGCTCGTTCGTGGCATGCGAGCACATGTCGCCGCTCGGCCGGCCGCTCCGTAAAACCCTGGTAACGAGGCGCCGTCAGCGGTCAGTTGCTTCTTTCGGACCGCAGGTCAGGCGCTCTGCCAGTGGTCTGGTCCACTGGCTCGACCTGTGACCTCCACTGAACTCTTGACGTGCCATCACCTCAGGTCAGAGAGTGTGCGCGCACAACGGAACAGTGAGATCGGATCACGCACGGCTCCATCACGCACGGCTCCAAGAAGGGTTGTCATGACGTCCAAGCAGAGGACCGGACTCGCACTCGCGTTGACCACGGTCGGCGCACTGAGCATGGCGCTGCTCAGTCCCGCGGCGCAGGCTGGTGCGGACGGGGTGCGGCCGGAATGCCCGCGCGGCCTCGAATGCGACTGGGTACCGGCGGCATACCAGCAGACGGGTGACCCGGCCGACAAGGAGACGTACGGGAACTACGACACCTCGGACCGGCCACACACCAACAAGATCAGATTCATTGTTCTGCATGACACCGAGGAAGACTTCGACACCACCCTGAAGATCTTCCAGAACCCGCTGAAGCAGACCTCCGCCCACTATGTGGTGCGCTCCGGCGACGGTCATGTCACCCAGATGGTCAAGGGCAAGGACGTCGCCTGGCAGGCAGGCAACTGGTACGTCAACAGCCACTCCATCGGCATCGAGCAGGAGGGCGTCGCCGTCGAGGGCGCCAAGTGGTACACCCCCGAGATGTACCGCTCGACCGCCAAGCTGGTGCGCTACCTCGCCGCCAAGTACGACATCCCGCTCGACCGCCAGCACATCATCGGCCACGACGGTGTGCCGCCCACCAGCGCGTCCGGCACCAAGAACATGCACTGGGACCCGGGCACGTACTGGGACTGGAACCGCTTCATGGCGCTGCTCGGCAAGCCCACCGTGCCGACCGCCCCCAGGAGCAGCGAACTCATCACCGTCAACCCGGACTTCAAGAAGAACAAGCAGGCGTTCCGCGACTGCGAAAAGGGCGTCGACCTGCCGGTCCAGGGCTCCAGTGCCGTCCCGCTGCACACCGCACCGTCCACCGACGCACCGCTCTTCTCCGACCCCGGTCTGCACACCGACGGCTCGCCCGGCACGAACTGCGCCGCCGACTGGGGCAGCAAGATCAGCGCCACCCAGCAGGCCGTCGTCGCGGACCACGCCCCCGGCTGGACGGCGATCTGGTGGTACGGCCAGAAGGCCTGGTTCCGGACCCCGGCCCACACCCGGACCACCACGCCCACCTCCGGCTACGTGGTCAGGCCGAACGCGGGCCGCACGGAGGTGCCGGTGTACGGGGTGGCGTACCCGGAGAAGTCCGAGTACCCCGCGGACTTCGCGGACCAGCGGGTGGGCTCGCCGCTGCAGTACACCATCAAGGCCGGTCAGTCCTATCCTGGCGGCGGTGAGGCGCCCACGGGCTTCTTCTACGCCCCGACGATCGACGCCTCGTACCCGCTCGACCACTCGTACTTCCGCGGCAACGAGAAGTACGTGACGGTGCAGATCGGCCACCGGGTCGCCTTTGTGAAGGCATCCGACGTGGACATCGTGCGGACGCGCTGAGACCGCAGGGGCGTCGTCGCAGCAGCACCGGAGACTGCGTGCATCCGAACAACGAAGAGGAGGCCTTCATGCACAAGCCGACCAGGACCGCCGCCACCGCGGCCATGGGTGTTGCCATGGCGCTCGTACTCACCGGCGCCGGAGCCGCAGTCACGTTCGCGACTGCCTCGGCCGTTGCCGCCTCCGAGGTCGGGGCGCAGGGCTGGGACGTTGCCGGCTCGTACGGGACCCAGCAGGAGTGCGTCGCGGCCGGGGAGGCGGGTGTCAGCGACGGGAGCTGGGCGCAGTACCGGTGCGCGCTGTTCGAGGCCCGGTGGGACCTGATGATTCCGGCATGACGGCATGACGGCATGACGGCATGACTGCGTGACCGTGTGACCGCATGACTCGTGCCCCTCCGTGCACGCTATCCGTACAGGGAGGGGCACTTGAGGCCGTTCAGTCGCAGAGCCGCTGCCCCGCCCTCCGTCAGCCCGCGACCTGGCGGTTCACCTGTGCGGGAGAGAGCGCATGCTCGATCGCGAGGATGCCTGCCCCCACCGCGGCGGCATTCTCACCCGTACGGCTCGGCTCGATCCGCAGCAATTGCGTGGCCAGCGGATGCGAGCGCCGATAGACCGCCTCGCGTACCCCCGCGAGCAACTGGTCGTGGACGGCGGCCAGTGCGCCCCCCATCACCACCGTGTCCGGGTTGAAGAAGTTCACCAGACCGGCGAGTACCTCGCCCACCGCCCTCCCCGCCTCGCGCACCATCCTCACGGCGTCCCGGTTCCCGGACTGCACCAGCCGCACCACATCGCTGCCCGATGTCGCGTCCAGTCCCAGACCGACCAGTTTCGCCGCCAGTGACGCACCGCCCGCGACGGCCTCCAGGCAGCCCGAATTGCCGCAGCGACACGGATCGTCGAGGTCCGCGACCTGGATATGTCCGATGTCGCCGGCGCAGCCCTGTGCACCCCGGTGCAGTTGGCCGTCGGACACGATCCCGCAGCCGATCCCCGTACCGACCTTGATGTACAACAGGTAGCGGCAGCCCGGGAAGGCGCGGCGCTGCTCGGCCAGCGCCATCACGTTCACATCGTTGTCGACGAGCGCCCGCACCCCGAACCGGGCGGCGAAGAACTCCGGGATCGGGTACTGGTGCCAGCCCGGCATGATCGGCGGATCGACAGGACGGCCGGTGGAGAATTCCACCGGGCCCGGTACCCCGACGCCGATGGACCGCAGCGTTTCGGGCTTCCGGTGCGCCTCGTCGAGCAGAGTGCGCACGGTCCGCTCCACGTGCCGCAGTACGGAGTCCGGTCCGTCACCGATCGACAGCGGCTCCTCCTGCACCGCCAGGGTGGCGCCGCCGATGTCCATCAGCGCCACCCTGCAGTGCGAGGCTCCCAGATCCACCCCGGCCACCGCGTGTTCACGGGTGCGCAGCGCCAGTCGGCGCGGCGGGCGGCCGCCGGTGGAACCGCCGTCGGCGTCCTCGTCCACGAGACCGTGCGCGATCAGCGCGTCCACCCGCTGGGAGACGGTCGAACGGGCCATGCCGGTGATCCGGGCGATGTCGGCACGGGTCGCCACCGCCCCTGAACTGATCAGCGCGAGCACCTCGCCGGGCGAGTGCGAGGCGGCAGCGGATGTGCGATCCGACGGCGAAGACATGACAGTCACCCTAAGGACGACTTTCGCTGCTCACAAGGCACTCTCTGTTCGGTCATCGGCATAAGTCTGCGCCAAGTCGGTTGAAATCAAAGGCGCTTGAGACCTTGACAGTACTAAGGCATGTCACGACTCTGCTCTGCAGACCGCTGAGCGAGGAGCCATTCGATGCTGACGATGCACGGTGTGTCCAAGAGCTTCCTCGGGGTGCGTGTGCTCCAAGGGGTGGGGCTCGACCTCGAAGCCGGAGAGGTACATGCCCTGGTGGGGGAGAACGGCGCAGGAAAGTCAACACTGATGAAGATCCTCGCGGGCGAGCACTTACCCGACGAGGGGACCCTCACCATCGACGGAACCGCGTACTCCTTCAGCCACCCGGCGCAGGCCCAAGCCGCCGGGATCGGCATCATCCACCAGGAGTTTGCGCTGCTCCCGCACCGCACCGTCGCCGAGAACGTCTTCCTCGGCCGTGAACCGACCCGGTACAAACTCGTCGACCGGCGTGCCATGGAGCGGCGGACCGCCGAACTCCTCGCTGAGATGGACGAGACCGGTATCACCCCGCGGACCCCCGTCCACGAGCTGTCGGTCGCACGTCGGCAGACCGTGGAGATCGTCAAGGCCCTCGCCTCCGACGTCCGGATCCTGGTGATGGACGAACCCACCGCCGCGCTCGCCGAACACGAGGTCGAACAACTCTCCTCCCTGGTACGCCGACTGACCGCCCGTGGGCTGGGGATCCTCTACATCTCGCACCGGCTCCGCGAAGTCTTCGATCTCTCGCAGCGCATCACGGTCCTCAAGGACGGCCGCCGCGTCGCCACGCTCAATACCCGCGACACCGACGCCGACACGGTCGTACGCGCCATGGTCGGGCGGGAACTCGGCACCTACTACCCACCCCGTGCCCGCCCGGGCGAGGCGGGTGCGGAGAGGCTCAGCGTCAGCGGCGGCGGCAACGCCCGGATCTCCGGCATCGATCTGACCCTGCGGGCCGGTGAGGTCGTCGGCGTCGCCGGTCTCCAGGGCTCCGGCCGCACCTCCCTCGCCCGTGCCCTCTTCGGTGCCGCCCCCTTCACCACGGGCAGCATGACCGTCGACGGAGAACCACTGCGCCCGTCCCGCCCCCGGGACGCCGTCCGGGCCGGAATCGCCCTGGTCACCGAGGACCGCAAGGCCGAGGGCCTCGCCCTGCGCCAGTCCGTGACCGACAACGCGCTGCTCGTGACCCGGGCCGTGCCCGCCCGCGGCAGACCGCCCGCGGGCCGCGAGGTGACCGCGCTGCTGGAGCGCGTACGCCTGCAGGCCCACGGCGAGGACCAGCAGGTCCAGTATCTCTCCGGCGGCAATCAGCAGAAGGTCGTCATCGCCAAATGGCTCGCTGCCCGTCCCCGCGTGCTCCTCTTCGACGAACCGACCCGCGGCGTCGACATCGGCGCCAAGGCAGCCATTCACACCCTCGTACGGGAACTGGCGAGCGAGGGCCTAGCCGTACTGATCATCTCCTCCGAACTGCCCGAGCTGATCGGCATGAGTGACCGCATCCTCGTCATGTCGGAGGGCCGCCTCGCCGGCGAACTTCCCGCCGGCGCCACGGAAGAGGCCGTCATGCGCGTCGCCACCGGTGGCGACCGTGCGCGGGAGGGAGCCGCATGACCGCACTCCGGTCCGACCTGAAGGCCAGGTCCCGCACCGGTCCGGGACGGACAGCCGAGCTGCGCCTCACCGGCCCCGTAGCGGGGGTCTGGCTCGCTGCGCTCGCTGTCACCGTTCTCGGCTGGATCGTCGTCGCAGCCCGCGGCGGGGACTTCCTCACCGTCACCAACGTGGTGACGATCCTGCAGAACTGCGTCGCCCTCGGTCTCGTCGCCGTCGGCCAGTCCGCCGTCATTCTCACCGGATCACTCGACCTGTCCGTCGCCTACCTCATCAGTCTGGGCACCCTCGTCGCCGCGGAAACGATGGAGAGCGGCAGCGTCCCCGTGGCGATCCTTGCCGTCCTCGCCCTCTGCGCCGCCGTCGGCCTGGCCAACGGACTGATCGTCACCGGCCTCAAGGTCAACGCGTTCATAGCCACCCTCGGCACCGCCTTCATACTGCGCGGCTGGATCGAGGACAATTACACCGGCCCCGCGGGCAGGGTCCCCGCCTCCTTCCAGCACCTCGGCTACGACCGAATCGGACCGGTCCCTGTCTCCCTCTTCCTGCTTCTCGCGGTCGCGGCCGCTCTCTGGCTCATCACCCGCCGCAGCCGGCTCGGCCACCACATGTACGCGACCGGCGGTGACGAGCACGCGGCCCGGCTCTCCGGGGTCCGCACCCGACGCACCGTCATCACCGCCCATGTCCTGTGCTCGCTCTGTGTCGGCGCCGCGGCCCTCTTCCTCGCCGCCCGGCTCGGCGCCGGAGCTCCCTGGGCCGGCACGGAGGCCCGCTACGACCTGGAGTCCATAGCCGCCGTCGTTCTCGGCGGCACCGCGCTCGCCGGGGGCCGCGGGGGAGTGGCGGGCACCCTCGGCGGAGTCCTTGTCCTCGCCGTGCTCGACAGTGTCTTCAACCAGCTCGCCGTCGACCCGTTCTTCAAGAACGTCGTCCGCGGCGTCGTCATCATCGCGGCCGTCGCCCTGTACGCACGAGGCCGCCGCACCTCGCAGGAGAGGTCCGCATGACCAGTGCACAGGCACCCTCCGGCCGCCGCGTCCTGAGTGCCCTCACCACCGGCACACCCGTCTACATCCTGCTCGTCGCTCTCCTCGCCGCGCTGGCCCTCACCGACCCGGGCTTCTACGAACCCGACCGCTTCCTCTCCTTCATCAAGCGCGCCGCACCTCTCGTCATCCTCGCCGCAGGTCAGTATCTGGTCATCGTGTCCGGAGAGTTCGACCTGTCCGTCGGAGCGATCGTCACCGCCGGGGTGGTCGTCGCCGCCGAACTGTACGGCTCGTTCCCGGGCGCGCCCTGGCTGCTCGTCACCGTGATCCTGTTGCTGGCCGGAGCCCTCGCCGGGCTCGTCAGCGGACTGATCACCACCCTGCTGCGCGTGCCGTCGTTCATCACCACGCTCGGCATGATGCTGATCCTCGAGGGCGCCGTCTTCTTCTGGACCGGCGGTTCCCCGCACGGCGCCCTGCCCGCGGCATTTCGCCGGCTCGGGCGCGGCACCGCGTTCGGCTGGCTGCCCTGGGCCGTCCTCGTGTGCGTCGTTGCGGGCCTCCTCGCCGTACGCCTGATGCGTTCCGACTTCGGCCGTACGCTTCTTGCCACCGGCGACAGCGAACGAGCCGCGAGCCTGGCCGGAGTCCGGGTCGCGCGCGCCCGCACCATCGCCTTCATCCTCTCCGGCGTCGCTGCCGCACTCGCCGCCGTTCTCGTCGGCGGCTTCTCCGGAGTCTCGGCGCAGGCCGGCCGTGGCTACGAGTTCGAGGCGATCACCGCCGTCGTCCTGGGCGGCGTGGTGCTCGGCGGCGGGCGCGGCTCCGTCGTCGCGGCGATGGCTGGAGCCTTCTCGCTGCAGGCGCTGTTCACCCTGCTCAATCTCCAGGGGGTCTCAGGCGCCCTGGAATCGACCGTGCAAGGCGTCATTGTCATCGCAGCCGTCGCCCTCGGCGCAGCCGACTGGTCCCGGCTGCGCCGCCGCGGCACCGAGCCCTCGGGAGCGAAATCCTCATGAGCACGCGAAAGATCCGACATGCCCTCGTGCCCCTCGCCGCTCTGCTCGGCGCGGCCCTGCTCGCCAGCTGCACGAGCGACGCACCACCCGACGCGCCTGCCGGAGCAGCGAGCGGCACCGCGGGCGCCCCGGGTACCGGCCGGCAGTCGAAATTCTTCGACCGGGCCGAATATGATCGCCAGCTCGCCCTCGCCAAGGAGTCCCCGCAGGGCCCCGCAGGCAAGCCGTGGGAGCAGATGCTCCAGCCGCAGCTCGTCGACACCACGCAGTACAAGAAGAAGGGCTCCGGCGGAATCCACCTCTGTCTGTCGAACGCCGGAGTCTTCAATCCCTGGCGCCAGGTCGGCCTGAAGAACATGCAGGCCGAGGTCGCACTCCACAAGGAGATCACCGACTTCACCGTGCTCGACGCACAGGGCAAGGACGACAAGCAGATTTCCGACATCCAGGAGCTCGCCGGTCAGGGCTGTGACGTCCTCATCGTCTCTCCGAACACCACGGCCACCCTCACCCCTGCCGTGGAGCAAGCCTGCGGAAAGGTGCCCGTGATCGTCTTCGACCGGGGTGTCGAGACGGACTGCGCCGTCACCTTCATCAACCCGGTCGGCGGTTACGGTTACGGGGCGGTCGCCGCCGACTTCCTCGTCGAGAAGGTGAAGCCCGAGGGGAAGATACTCGCCCTGCGGATCTCCCCCGGCGTCGATGTGCTGGAGACCCGCTGGTCGGCGGCGAAGGTTGCGCTCGACAAGAGCGGACTCGACGTCGTGGACGTGAAGTTCACCGACGGCGACCCGGCCAAGACCAAGGCGATCGTCACCGACGCGATCACCCGCAACGGCGACATCGACGGCGTCTGGATGGACTCCGGCGCGACCTCCGTCGCCGCTGTCGAAGCTTTCGAGGACGCCGGCAAGGACGTACCGCCGATCACCGGCGAGGACCAGCAGGATTTCCTCCAGGCATGGAAGGAGAAGAAGCTCACGGCCATCGCCCCGTCGTACCCCACCTTCCAGTGGCGTACGCCCGTCATCGCCGCGCTGAAGATCCTCAAGGGGCAGCAGGTTCCGAAGGAGTGGAAGCTTCCGCAGCCCACCGTCACCCAGGACACCCTGGACCAGTACCTCAAGCCAGGCATGCCGCCACTGCACTACGCGATGTGCGGCTGCGAGAACCTCCCCGGCTTCCCGGAGAAGTGGGGAGGCAAGAAGTGAGTGCCGCCGCGTTCCCGCTCGGCGCGAATCCGTGGATCTGGCACTCGCCGGTGACGTACGAAGCGCTCGGTGACGTTCTGCCGCGCCTGTCCGCGTGGGGCTTCGACTGCGTCGAGATCCCGCTGGAGAACGAACGGGACTGGGCGCCCGCATCAGTCAGCAAACTCCTCGACGCATCCGGTCTCGCAGTCGCCGCAGTGATCGCGGTCATGCCGCCCGACCGCAACCTCGTCCGCACCGATCCGCAGACCGTCCGGGTCACGCAGGACTACTTGCATCGCTGCATCGACGCAGCCCGGGCTGTGAACGCCCCCGCCGTCGCCGGACCCGTGTACACGGCGGTCGGCCGCACCTGGCGAATGGACCGCATCGAACGCACCGCGGCGTACGAGGAGTTACGGGAGAACCTCGCCCCGGTCGTCGAACACGCACGCGCCGCCGGTGTGCGCATCGCCGTGGAGCCCCTCAACCGGTACGAGACAAGCCTGCTCAACACCGTCGACCAGACCCTCGCGGCACTGACCGGGCTGCCCGAGGACACCGTCGGCCTCGCGCTCGACGTGTACCACCAGAACATCGAAGAACGCTCCCTGCCCGATGCCGTACGCCGTGCTGCCGGCCGCATCGTCCATGTCCAGGTGTGCGCCAACGACCGGGGCACCCCCGGCGCCGACTCCCTCGACTGGCCCGGCTTCCTGACCGCGCTCACCACGAGCGGCTACCGCGGTCCGCTCTGCATCGAGTCGTTCACCGCGCACAACGACGCCATAGCGGTCGCCGCTTCCGTCTGGCGGCCGCTCGCCGACACCCAGGACACCATCGCGACCGACGGCCTGGCGTTTTTGCGCCGTGCCCTCGAAACCACCCCCTGACCCCGCTCGTCCACGACCCGCAGAGAGGACCCGCTCGTGAGCCGTCAACGATGGGACTGTCATGCTCGTGACATACGGCATATGTTCATCGCGTTGGTGAGCGCACTGCTCCTTGCGCTGACCGCGCTGCCCGCGACCGCAGCCACCACCGGTAAGGCCCCCGCCTTCCGTGCCCTGCTCTTCACCCGCGCCGTCGGCTATGTGCACGCCTCCATTCCCGCCGGCATCCAGATGTTCAAGGAAGAGGCGGCCGCCAACAACTTCGAACTCGTCGAGACCGCCGACCCCGCCGTCTTCGACGACACGCTGCTCAAGGACTTCGACGTCATCGTCATGCTGCAGAACTCCGGCATGGTCTGGGACACCGACGCCCAGCGCGAAGCCATGCAGACGTACGTACGCAACGGAGGCGGCGTAGTCGCCGTCCACAACACCCTCGACATGGGGATCGAGGACACCTTTCCCTGGTGGGACGAGGCCATCAACGGCGGCGTCCACATGCCCGCCCACTCACCCGGAGTCCTTCAGGGCACCGCCAAGGTCGCCGACCGCGTCCACCCCTCCACCGCAGGACTCCCAGAACGCTGGGAGCGCCCCGAGGAGTGGTACAACTTCGACAAGAACCCCCGTGGTGACGTCCACGTCCTGGTCACCGCCGACGAAACCACGTACAACCCCGGCGGATCCGCCATGGGTGCCGACCACCCCATCTCCTGGTGCCGCAACACCGAGGGCGGCAGGGTCTGGGCAACCGCCATGGGCCACGACACGGCCTCGTACAGCGAAGCCGCCTTCCGCACCCATGTCATCGGTGGCGTCAAGTGGGCCGCGGGCAATAAGCCCGGCGACTGCGGCGGCACCGTCTGGAGCGGCTACGAGAAGGTCACTCTCGACGACAACACCGCCGACCCGATGGAGCTCGATGTCGCCAAGGACGGCCGCGTCTTCTACATCCAGCGCAGCGGCGAGGTGAACATCTACGACCCGGCGACCCACGCCACCACCACAGCCGGGAAGCTCGATGTCTACACCGGCGGCGAGGACGGCCTGGTCGGCATGGAACTCGACCCGGAATTCAAGAAGAACCACTGGATCTACCTCTACTACGCCCCCGCAGGCGCCACCGAGGACGTCAACCGCCTCTCCCGCTTCACGGTCAAGGGCAACACTCTCGAACTCACCAGCGAGAAGAAGCTCATCGACGTCCCCGCCTACCGCGACCGCACTTTCCCGGAGCCCGGACACACCGGAGGCGCTGTCGAGTTCGGCCCCGACCGCACGCTCTACCTCGGCGTCGGCGACGACACTCCGCCCAACCTCGACCCGAACTGGCAGGGTTACGCCCCGCTCGACTGGCGCGAGGGCAAGCAGATGCTGGACGCCGCACGCACCGCGGGCAATACCAACGACCTGCGCGGCAAGATCCTGCGCATCAAGCCGAAGGACTCCGGCGGCTACACCATTCCCAAGGGCAACCTCTTCGCCCAGGGAACGGCCAGGACCCGCCCCGAAATCTACGCGATGGGCTTCCGCAATCCGTTCCGCTTCACCGTCGACCCCAGGACCGGATACGTCCACGCTTCCGACTACGGCCCCGACCGCGGACTGCCCACCACCGACCGTGGGCCCGAAGGCCTCGTCGAGTACAACGTCATCAAGAAGGCCGGCAACTTCGGCTGGCCGTTCTGCCACGGCAACAACCAGGCCTATGCCCCCTACAACCCGGACACCAAGGAAGTGGGCCCCAAGTTCGACTGTGCCAATCCGGTCAACCCCTCGCCCAACAACACCGGTCTGACCGAGCTCCCACCGATCCAGCAGCCGGAGATCTGGTACGGCTACGGCGAATCCAAGGAATTCCCCGAGGTCGGCAGCGGCGGCTCGGCCCCGATGAGCGGTCCCGTCTACCACTACGACAAGAAGAATCCGTCCACCACGAAGTTCCCCGCCTACTTCGAGGGCGCCGGCTTCTTCTACGAGTGGTCGCGCAACTTCGTCAAGGAAGTCCGCTTCGACAAGGACCAGAAAGTCCTGAAGATCAATGACTTCCTGTCCTCACAGAAGTTCAACAAGCCGATGGACATGACGTTCGGCCCCGACGGCTCGCTCTACGTCCTCGAATGGGGCAGCTCCTTCGGCGGCGGCAACAACGACTCCGGGCTCTACCGCATCGACTACGCACAGGGACAGCGTGCGCCGGTCGCCAAGGCCGCCGCCTCCGCCACCGACGGCCCCGTACCGCTGAAGGTCGACTTCTCCAGCGAGGGCAGCAAGGACCCCGACGGCGACACGCTCAGCTACGCCTGGGACTTCGACGGCGACGGTACCTACGACTCCACCGACGCGAGCCCCAGCCACACATACACGGTCAAGGGCGACTTCGCCGCCCAGCTCAAAGTCACCGACTCCACCGGTAAGTCCGGCTACGCCAACATCCCCGTCACCGCGGGCAATACCGCACCCAAAGTGACCATCGACTTCCCGGTCAGCGGCAAACTCATCGAGTTCGGCGACAAGATCCCGTACAAGGTCACGGTCACCGATCCCGAGGACGGCCCGGTCGACTGTTCCAAGGTCACCGTAAACCCGGCACTGGGACACGACGACCACGAGCACCCCACCACCGACATCCCCGGCTGTGAAGGCACCGTGGACACCGGCGACCTGGGCGGCCACCCCGAAGGCGCGGATCTCACCTACGTACTCAACGCCAAGTACACAGACAAGGGCAGCGACGGCGTCTCCGCCCTCACCGGCTACGGTCGCTCCGTGCTCCAGCCGAAGCACAAGCAGGCGGAGTACTACGACGCCCAGTCCGGCACCCGGATCGTCGCCCAGGAAGGCGCCGAGAACGGCAAACGGATCGGAGACGTCTCCAACGGCGACTGGGCCGCCTTCGACCCGATGAGCGTCGAAGGCATCGGTACGGTCAGCTACCGGCTTTCCTCACCGTACGGGGTCGGCGCGATCGAACTGCGCGCGGACGCCCCCGACGGTCCTCTGCTCGCCACCACCCCGGTCCCCAACACGGGTGGCTGGGACAACTATCAGGCAACCCCGGCCGTGCCCGTCCAGGAACTGAAGGGCACCCACAAGCTGTATCTCGTCTTCACGTCCCCGCAGGACAATTCGTTCGACGTGGACGCAGTCGACTTCAAGAGCCCCTGACCGACCGCCCACGGGCCGGAGGCAACAACACAACAGCGCGCTGCGGGCCCGGGGTGTCGGCACCGGACCCGCAGCGCGCGTCCCCCGGGGCAGGGTCAGCGAGTGCCGACCGCGGCACGCACGGCCCGGCGGGCCATCGCGCAGTCGTCGTGCAGCCGACGCAGCAGCAGCCGCTGCTCCTGGCTCGACGAGAGCACACCCGGCTGGTCATGACCGGCTCCCGCGGGCGCCGGCTCCCGCAAGGCTCGCTGGACAGCCGTCTCGTATGTACGGATCTCCCGAGTCAGCACCAGCATCAGGTTCACCAGGAACGCATCCCGCGCCGCAGGCCCCGCGGCCTGCGCCAGCTGGCTGATCTGACGCCGCGCGGCCGGTGCGTCGCCCAGGACCGCCCAGAGCGTCGCCAGATCGTAGCCCGGCAGATACCAGCCCGCGTGTTCCCAGTCCACCAGCACCGGACCCGTGGGCGACAGCAGGATGTTGGAGAGCAGCGCGTCGCCGTGACAGAACTGCCCCATGCCCTGACGGCCGCCCCCATGCGCCAGACCGTGCAGCAGCTTCTGCAGATCGCCCAGATCACGGTCGGTGAACAGCCCCAGCTCGTGATAGCGGGCGATTCGCGAGGCGTAGTCCAGCGGCGCGTCGAAGAGCCCCGGAGCCGGCCGCCAGGCATTGACCCGGCTGATCGCGCCGAGCGCGGCCCGCACATCCGCACGGGGTGGCGCCTCCGACGGGTGCCGGGTCAGCGCAGCCACCCGGCCGGGCATCCGCTCGATCACCAGAGTGCAGTTCTCCGGGTCGGCCGCGATGAGCCGAGGAACCCGCACCGGCGGGCGGTGCCGGACGAACGCACGATATGCAGCTATTTCGTGACGGAATCGCTCCGACCATGCGGGGGAGTGGTCCAGTAAACACTTGGCGACCGCAGTGGTGCGACCGGTGGAGCCGACCAGGAGCACCGAACGGCCGCTGCGGCGCAGCACCTGGACCGGATTGAACTCCGGGCAGATCCGGTGCACCGAGGCGATCACCATCCTCAGCTGAGCGCCCTGCGGGCCGGACAGGTCCAGCCGCCCGCTGAGCGGCGGGCCGCCCAGCCCCGTCGGCCGCCGCGGCCGAACCGTGCCGGGTGCCGACGGAGCGGAATGTGGTGTGAGGTACGGCCCGCCGCCCGCCCCCAGGGGACGAAGCGGCCGGGGCGGGGCGGTCACGGAGGACGATGCTGTGTACATGGGCGAGACAGATCCCTTCGTGCGCCGACAAGTTGCGTGCACCGCCCCGGCCGGCGGCCGTTCGGCACCCTGGGGAGTACCTAGGGCTGCCGGGCGGGGTGGCGCTTTCCTACCTGACACCGGACCGCGGGTAGCAGACCATCTGGCGCACCCTGGCGAACCCTGGCGAATAGTCGCAAGGCATCTGACAGGGGGTTACTGTCAACACAGCCGAGAACCTGGGGGCTTGAAGTGACCGGAGAACCCAACACCCGCCTGTCCGACCTGTTCGGCCTTGCCGGCTGGTCCAAGGGCGAACTCGCGAGAATGGTGAACCGGCAGGCGGCGGCCATGGGCCATCCGCAGCTGGCCACCGACACCTCGCGGGTGAGGCGTTGGATCGATATGGGGGAGTCCCCCCGCGATCCTGTGCCCAAAGTGCTGGCTGCCCTGTTCACCGAGCGGCTCGGTCGTGTCGTGACCATCGAGGACCTCGGGTTCGGCCGACGCGGGCGTGTGGGGAAACAGCGGGAGGTCGGGAAGCAGCACAATCCCGACGGACTGCCGTGGGCGCCCGAGCGGACGGCAGCGGTCCTCACCGAATTCACGGGAATGGACCTCATGCTCAACCGACGCGGCTTGGTGAGCGCGGGCGCCGCGCTCGCCGCAGGATCGACCATCACCGGCCCCATGCACGACTGGCTGCACACCGACCCTGTGCTGGTGGCCGATGCTCCAAGGATCGATGACCCTCTGC
Organism: Streptomyces sp. NPDC058239; assembly: GCF_042882185.1. NCBI lineage: Bacteria > Bacillati > Actinomycetota > Actinomycetes > Kitasatosporales > Streptomycetaceae > Streptomyces > Streptomyces sp. NPDC058239. The sequence continues at coordinate 107,712 of NZ_JBHVWS010000024.1, read as the reverse complement.
ACGCGGACCCAGCCGGTTTCGACCGGTACGAGGCCGCGCCCATCGGGTCGGAGGAGATCGAAGCGCTGGAACGGTCCGTCGAGGTGTTCCGCGCCTGGGACGCGTCCCGGGGCGGCGGACTCCAGCGCAAGGCCGTGGTGGGCCAGCTCAACGAGGTGGGCGGCATGCTCGCCTTCCGCCACCCCGAACATCTGCAACGCCGTCTCTGGGGCGTCGCGGCCAATCTCGCCGTACTCGCGGGATGGATGTCCCACGACATCGGTCTCGAACCGACCGCCCAGAAGTACTTCGTCATCGCCGCCCACGCGGCGCGCGAGGGCGGCGACCGCCCGCGCGCGGGCGAGGCGCTCTCCAGGGCGGCCCGTCAGATGGTTCACCTGGGCCGTCCCGACGACGCCCTGGACCTGATGAAGCTCGCCAAGTCCGGCTCCGGAGACATGGTGCTGCCGCGAACCCAGGCCATGCTGCACACCATCGAGGCCTGGGCGCAGGCGTCCATGGGCCGGGGCCAGGCCATGCGCCGCACCCTCGGCAAGGCCGAGGAGCTCTTCGTATCGGACAAGAGCGATGTGCCGCCGCCCAGTTGGATGCAGCTGTTCGACGAGGCGGATCTGCACGGCATGCAGGCTCTGGCGTTCCGTACGCTCGCCGAGCACGACCCGTCGGTGGCGATCGTGGCTCAGCGCCACGCCAAGCAGGCACTGGAGCTCCGGGTCAACGGGCGCCAGCGGTCCAAGATCTTCGACTACATCTCACTCGCCTCGGCGTGCTTCATCGCCGACGATCCCGAGCAGGCCGACCGCTACGCGCGGCTCGCTCTGGTGACGATGGGGGAGACCTCCTCGCACCGCACCTGGGACCGGCTGCGCGAGATGTACCGGCTGACGGGCCGGTTCGCGGGCTACGCGAAGATCGAGGACCTGCGTGAGGAGATCAAGCTCTCCCTGCCGCAGAGCTCCATCATCAAGCGGCCAAGGCGCTCGTCGGAGATCTGACAGTCGGGCGCCGCAGTGAGGACACCCCGACGATCAACTGTCCGACCGACCAAAGTACGGCCACCGGTCGTCCGAGCACCGCACCCGTAGGCGGTTCGCCCTCCTGCGTACTGTGCCGTGTCCGGTGTTCCGGGTGTCCGTGTCTTCGCGCGCGTGCCGTCGTTGCCCTACGCCCCGATGCGGGCGATCAGCACGCACGCGTCGTCCAGGCGCTCGGTGCCACCGAACTCTGCGACGACCGTCCGTACGCACTCCTGTGCCGTACGGGCCTGCGCGAAGTGTGGTGCGAGGGCCAGCAGCGCGTCCGGGCCCGCACCCCGGTCGCCGTGACGGTTCAGCCCGTCGGTGTGCAGTATCAGCACATCACCGGGCAGCAGGTGTACTTCGTCCTGCTCGTACGCGACCCCGGAAGCCGCGCCGAGCAGGACACCATCCGGTGGTGGCAGCGGGCGCCCCTCTCCGTTGCGGAACAGCAGCGGTGCGGGGTGCCCCGCCTGTGACCAGGCGAGGGTGCCGGTGGCCGGGTCGAAACGGCAGCACACCGCACTGCCGAGAGCGGGCTGGGCGGAGGACTCCAGTAACTGATTGAGGTGCCCCATGAGGGCCCCGGGCTCGATGCCGGCCACGGCCATCCCGCGCAGCGCGCCCAACAGCATCGCCATGGCCGAGGTGGCCTGGATGCCGTGGCCGGTCAGATCGCCGACCGTGAGGACGGTCCTGCCGTCCGGCAGTTCCAGCGCGTCGTACCAGTCACCGCCGATCAGGGAGCTCGACTCCGACGGAAGGTAGTGGGCCGCGATGTCCAGCGAGCCCGCTCCCTGCGAAGGAAGCCGTAGCGAGCCCCGCCACGGGGGGAGCACGGCCTTCTGGAGCTCGACCGCCATCCGGTGCTCGGTCCGCGCCATGTGCTGCCGGCGCCGTAGCGAGTCATGGGTCGTGCGCACCACTTGCTGGCTGCGCCGCAGTTCGCTGACGTCGCGCAGAACCGCCCACATGGAGGCCGTGCACCCGTCCGCGTCGAGGACGGGCTCACCCATCATGTGGAGCGTACGCATCCGGCCGTCGGTCCGCAGGATGCGGAATTCGCCGTCTATCGGCTTTCCGTCGACCAGACAGTCGGTAACCAGTGCGGTGAGCAGCGGCTGGTCCTCGGGAAGGAGCATGGACGGGAGGTCGTCCAGCGACAGAGGTCCCGCATCGGGGGACCTGCCGAAGATCTGGAACAGCTCCTCGGACCAGGTGACCTCGTCTGTCAGCAGATTCCATTCGGCGCTGCCCACCCGGCCGATCAGCGAACCGGGCCGCGGCTCGTCGAAGGTCTCCTCCGCCGCGTCCTGCGTCGAAGTCCCCGTGGGCTGTTCCGAGGCCTCCGGCGCAAGGCCTTCCCTGAGCTGTCCCAGCTGCGTGCCGAGATCGTCGAGGTGATGGACCGCCAGATCACAGAGTGCGCGCTGCCAGCGCATCTCAGGGTCTTCCTCGTCGATCAGCACCGCGTCCCGCCGTACTGCGTCCACGTCGCCACGCAACCGACGGGTCCGGTTGATCAACGCATCGACGGCATCGCGCTCGGGTGGCTGTGGGGCGGGGCGGTCCGCGGACAGATGGGACGGCATCTCGTACTCCGATACAGGCGCGGCACGACCAGGTCTGAAAGGTGGACCATTGACGACTGTTGCACAGGCTGTGGGACCCCGTAAGGGATTTGGCAACACTCGATGCGTTGTTGCTTCTGGCATATGCCACAGGCTGCACTGGACGCCGACCCGTCGAACGGTCGTGCTGTCGACGGATGTTGACGCAAGTCAACCGGCGCGGGCAGACGGTTGTACGCCCGCACTCGCCGTTCTCCGTGCGGCGTGCCCGGCCGGAACGGGGCATATGCGAGGGGGGCTCGCCATGGCGGGGGCTCGAAGCGATTTGTGGGCGGGAATGCGGCTGGACCCTCTCGCGTTACAGGATCAGAACGAAAACGATACCCATTCCCATGAGGGGGAATGGGGTCGACGCAAGAGAGTGGAGGCGTCCATGGCACGCAGCGAGATCCGCCCCGTCGTGACGCTCCGGTCGACGGCCGGAACGGGGCAGAGCTACGTGACGCGCAAGAACCGCCGGAACAACCCCGACCGGCTGGTCCTGCGCAAGTTCGACCCCGTCGCGGGGCAGCACGTCCTCTTCCGCGAGGAGCGCTGACCGTCACGCCCACGTCGGGCCCCTGATCCCATCCACCCCCCTGCAGTGGCAAGGAAGGAACGCACATGAAGTCCCGTATTCACCCCGTTTCCCGTCCGGTGGTCTTCCGAGACCGCGCGGCGGGGGTTGCCTTCCTGACCCGTTCGACCGCGGACGCGGATGAGCGGGTGACGTGGGAGGACGGCCGGAGCTATCCCGTCATCGACGTGGAGACCTCGTCGGCGAGTCACCCGTTCTACACCGGGACCAAGCAGGTGCTGGACACGGCCGGCCGTATCGAACAGTTCAACCGCCGCTACGGCAGCCAGGCCCCCGCCGGCAGCTGATCCGTACCCGGAAGGCCCGATTCCGTGCCGTGAATCACACTCCGGGGTACGGATTCTCGGGAACGGGACGTGATGGTTTACCGTTCACCTATACGTGGATGTCGCACATCGCGCCCACATGTGAGCCGCCCCGGCTGGATTCCCCCGATCCGGCCGGGGCTTCCCTCTGTCCCGTGGTGGACGTGGTCAGCCCCGGGAGAGCCTCCTGGGCAACGACTCGATCAACAGCGCACCCACTGCGGGTGCCACGGCCACCGCAGCTGCGGCACCCGGCCAGAACCGTACCGCCAGCGCGGTCAGCGCCGCCCCTGCCACGACCGCGATCAGCCGGCCGGCCACCCAGCCGTCCCCCTGATTGCGCGACCGCAGGGTCACGCGGCTGACGAGAGACGTGAGCGTGCCCGTGAAGTAATTGGTGGGCGTCGCGCGGATACGGCCCTGAATCCCCATGGCCACGGCGATGAGCGCCAGCAGCTCCAGCCGGTCCCCGTCGGAGGTGATCAGGTCCAACCCCCACAGCGCAGCCGCCGCCGCCAGTAGCGCCACCTCGGTCAGCAGCATCACCGGCAGGGGCCACTGCAGCCGCTCGCTCATCCACGCACCGCACATGACCCCGAAGCCGTACGAGACGAGTGCGGTGATCACACGCAGGGCCACCCCGTGCTCCCCGACACCGGCGGCGGAAGCGCCCAGCAGCACCAGATTCCCGGTCATCACTCCGGCGAAGACCTGACCGACGCAGATGAAGACGAACGCGTCGGCAGCCCCGGAAGCGGCCGACAGAAGCAGCAGGGCCCATTCGCTCCGTGGATCGCGTCCGGTGAGGAGGGTAGGAGTAGACACGCCTGCATTCTCGGCTCAGCCCCGCCGAAGGCGCCGACTCGCAGCCGGCACGGCGCGGCGAGCCGGCCACGGCCGAGCATGGGCACCGCGTCGACGTGCACGGCGGCAGGCCCTTAAAGTTCTGCATCGTGAACAGACACATAGCGTTCGAGCGACTGCACAACTTCCGTGACGTCGGCGGATATCGGGGGGACGGCGGCCGCCCGGTCCGCTGGGGGAGGCTCTACCGATCCGACTCGCTGGGCAAGCTCCAGGGCGAGGACTGGGACCGTTTCCTGACCCTCGGCGTCCGCACGGTCATCGACCTGCGTTACGACTGGGAGATCGCGGCCAAGGGGCGAGTGCCCCACGCACCGGGACTGCGCTACCACCACCTCAGCATCGAGCACCGGCCCTACGACCAGGCGGCACTGGGCCCGGATGTGGAGACCGGCCGCTTCCTGGCGGACCGGTACGCGGAGGTCGCCCACGACGGAGTTGCCGAACTCCGCCGCGCCCTGGACGTGCTCGCGGCCGACGACAGCGGCCCCGTCGTCTTCCACTGCGCATCGGGCAAGGACCGCACCGGGCTGCTTGCCGCACTCGTTCTGTCCCTGCTCGGTGTGGCCGAGGACGACATCATCGCCGACTTCACCCTCACCGAGCTCGCCACCGAACGGCTCCTGGCCGACTGGCGGGCGGACCATGCCGACCAGGACCCGGTCTGGCCCGGCTACGGCCGGGCGCCCGCCGACGTCATGCGGTTGTTCCTGGCGGATCTCGCCGCGACCCACGGCTCCGTCCGCCACTACACCGCCGAACTCCTGGGTGTTGACGAGGAATTGGTGGCTGCGCTGCGCAGAAACCTCCTCGAACCCGCCGGGGAGGGCCGGCCGGCCGCACGCGGCACGACTGTCGGGAGCGTCTGATCCGGCGCGTGCGGGTCCGCGGAGACGATTCTCGCGTGGTCTGCTCACGGGCCTGCTCTCGTGTCTGCTCGCCAACGGGGCGGCCGGCGCAGGTTCCGAGCCTCCCCGTTCTCGTACGAATGCTCCTGCTGATCCGGCACTTCAGCGTGCTGTTCCTCCTGCGCATTGCCGCTGTGGTGACCGTCAGCGTGGGCTGGATCGCCGCCCTGGTCCTTGGACGACTGCCCGAACCGGTCCTCCGCTTCCTTGCCGGATGTCTCGGGTACCACGTGCGGGTCGGAACGAGCGGCATACTGCTCGTCGACCGTTATCAAAACGCTGTCCCGATCCGGCGCGCACAAGGCAAGATCATGGGATGACATGGACAGCACCTGACGTGAAACGCACGCCTGGCTCACTCGTGGCCGGTGAGCGGGAGATGCTCACGGGCTATCTCGCCTGGTTCCGCAACACCCTGTTGCACAAGTGCGCCGGCCTGAACGGGGCGCAGCTCGCCGAACAGACGGTATCGCCGTCGAATCTCACACTTCTCGGACTGATCCGCCATATGGCGAAGGTCGAACGCGTCTGGTTCCGGCAGCGGTTCGCCGGTCAGGTGCTCGACCCCATGTACGACCCCGGGAAGGGCAAGGACGCGGACTTCGAGGACCTGGACCCGGCCCGCGCCGCCGAGGACTACGCGCGCCTCGTCGAGGAATGCCGACTGGCGGACGAGATCGTTGCCGATGCCTCGTTGGACGACACCTTCACCCATGCCGACGAGGTGTACTCGCTGCGCATGGTCCACGTCCACATGATCTCGGAGTACGCGCGCCACATCGGCCACGCCGACCTGCTGCGCGAGCGGATCGACGGTGTGACGGGGTGGTGATGCGCCCCTGAGAGAGGCTCGCCCCGGTAGTTGCTCAGACTCCGGGGCATTCCGGCCCGGGGCCGGCGGTGCACGGTCCCGGTGCCGGGTCGAGCAGGGCGATGTCCGCCGCGAGGGCGGCGAAACGATCCGCACCGACTCCGGCTGCCGCCACGCGACGACGCAGGGCGGCAGCCAGCGCCGAGGAGGCGTCGGCGGCGGCGGACAGCCCGACGGGAGTCAGGGCGGCATAGGTCACTCTGCGGTCGGAAGACGAGGCCCGCCGCTCCAGCAGGCCCGCCTCGCAGAGCCGGTCGACGACCTTGGTGGTCCCGGCGGTGGAGAACCCCATCAGCTGGGACAACTGGTTCATCGGGGCAGCGTGCTCCGGCACCGTCAGCAGGTACCAGAGGACCTGGAGCGACGAGGACGCCGAGTGCGAGGCCCGTTCCACGTCCGCCAGGAGTTGTTCGCTCAAGCGCCGCAGACCGCTGTGCATGGTGTGCCACTGCAGCAGAAGTGCCGCGTCCTCCGCCTTGGGGCAGCCCCCGACACTCTCCGGCCGTGCGATGTCTGCCATGGGCCCGCCCTCCCCACCCTTCCGACGTGCGGTGATCTTCGTTCAAGAGTACGCGAAAGTGTAAATATCTCGCTGGCTACCTAATTGCCAGCGTTAGATTTATGCTTCAATCATTCATGTGGTTGCACCGGCACTGCAGGACTCGACCCACCGAGAGAGCTGTGATTCGTATGTCCAACCCCTCTGACACCACCCGCGCGACAGGTTCGGATGCCGTCGCCTCGGGACGCTGGATCCTCGACAGGGCCGGTACGACCGTCGCTCTGCGGCACAAGACCATGTGGGGTCTCGTCACGGTCAAGGGTGCTTTCAATGACGTGAGCGGCGAGGGTGAAGTCAGTGCCGACGGGTCGGCACAGGGCTCCGTCACCCTGGGTGCGGCCTCCCTCGACACCGGCAATGCCAAGCGCGACGCACACCTGCGGTCGCCCGACTTCTTCGACACGGACCGGTTTCCGTCCCTCGAGTTCACGGCGGACAGCGTCATCCCCGATGCCGACGGCCGCGTGGGTGTCACCGGTCGGCTCACCGTCCTGGGTGAAGCCCGTCCGCTCGCCTTCTCGGCCCGTACCACCGAGTCCACCCCGACTGCGGTCACACTGAGCGCGGAGATCGACGTGGACCGCGCCGACTACGGGATCACTTGGAACAAGGGCGGCATGATCAAGGGCCCGGCCACGGTCGCGCTCACCGTCCGATTCGTCCACCAGCCGGCCTGAACCACCTGGCTCGTCAGGTGAGCGCGGTCACGATCCGCTCCGTCATGCGTTGCTGCTCGGGGCCGCCCGTCACCGGTGTGTACGACCAGGCGAAGCGCCGCTGCCCGTCGAGGGTCGAGAACATCCCCGAGTTGTATCCGTACTGCTCACCGGTCTTGCCCCAGAACGTGCCCCCGTTGACCGTCGCGGTCTGAAGGCCCATGGAGTGGCGGGCCGAAGAGCCGTCCAGCATCCGCACATGCTCGGTCGGCAACGTGAACATGTGCCGATGCAGCCGCGTCGGCAGCAGCCGGCCGGCGAAGAGCACCGCGGTGAATCGCTCCAGGTCGTCGACCGTGGAAGTCATACGCCGTCGCCGTACGCGTACAACTGGTTGTAGACCGTCGCGTCCTCCCACCGTCCGTCCGGCATCTCGATACAGCCGTGCACATGCGGTCCGTGCAGATACGGGTCGTCGCCCCGCGGCACCGATGTGTCGCCGAGCCCGAGCGGTTGCACCAGCCGCCGGTCGATCTCCGAGCCGTAGGGCCGGCCGGTCAGCCGCTCGACGAGCAGCGCGAGCAGCAGGAAGTTCACCCCTCGGTACTCCTGCTTCACACCCGGCAGGAACTTCAGCCGCTTCGTCCGGGTGACGGTCGCCAGGAGCCGGTCCGGTGTCCGACGGTCGTATCGGTGGGCCAGGACCAGCTCAGGCGTGCTCGTGTCGATGACATCGGGTCCGCTCTCGCCCGGCAGACCGCTGGTGTACGTCAGCAGGTGGGAGATGCGGATATCGGGATATTCGGCGGGGAGCAGCCCGGGAAGACAGTGCTGAACAGGTGTGTGCAGCTCGGCCCGGTGCTCATGGACGAGTTGCAGGACGACGGTCGCGAGGAATGCCTTGCTGACGCTGACGCGGCCGATCCGGACCCGGTCTGCGGGCCGGATCGCCCGTCCGTCGCGCCGGTCGGCGACCCCAGAAGTGCCGCATCAGCTTCCGCGCCTTCCGGCGACACGCAGCTGGGCGCCGGTCGCCGACGGATGTTGCAGGTCGTCGATGGCGGCCTGCAGGGCGCGCGGCGACAAGGGTGGGAGAACGCTGGGCGATGCGGCAGCTGTTGTCGGAGCGGGACGAGCAGGCGTGTGGGCTGCATGGGCGCGTGATGCCACGCTGCCGAGGATCCCGGCGGCCGACGCAGCGCCGAGCAGAGTTCTGTGCGACAGCGAGGGATGGGACGGACTGAGGGGAGAGCTGCTGGAGTGGTTCATGTATCCACCGCGCGGTGCGAGGGGAGCCCGCCGGATCGGGGCGAACCCCGAAACGGCCCCGGAATCCGAGCCAACGACCCGGAGGGGCAGCCGCGTTGAGCCCTTCGGCCCGTCCGTTGCCCTCGGGTTCGTCCCCCAGCACGTACAGCTCGGGCAGATTACCGGCTAGGCGCCGTCGCCCTCCACCGCAACAGCCTGCCGTCGACGCAGGAGAGCGGCGATCCGGAGGCACCAGTCCCTGTTCTCCTCCTCGAAGGCGAGGCCCCGCAGGCAGGTCAGATACGGTCCGATTCGCTCGCCCCTGAGCAGAAACTCGTCCTCGTCCATCTCGCCGCGCAGTTGCCGCAGCAGGTTGCCGAAGAGCTCGACCTTGGCCGAGGCGGCGGCCGCCCGTTCGTCCAGCTGATCGATGACCGGACCGCTTCCGATGTGATCGGCTGCCTGGACCTTGACGACCAGGTCATCGCGGATGAACCCCGGCTTTGCGCTGGCCGCGGCGAATTGCTCCAGCTCGGCCATCCCGGCGTCGGTGACATGGAACAGCCGCTTGTTGGGCCGGGTCTCCTGCACCACCTGTCGGCCCGCGACCAGCCCGTCCTTCTCCAGCTTGGCCAGTTCGGCGTACAGCTGCTGAGGCAGTGCGTGCCAGAAGTTCGCCACGCCGACGTCGAACGCCTTGGCCAGCTGATACCCGCTGTACTCCCCGTCCAGCAGCGCCGCCAGCACCGCGTGCCGCAAGGCCATGGACCCGGACCCCTTCCTTTTTCGCTGCCTTCTCCTTCATGATACTCATGAAAGTGATTAGTCAGATTCTTGAGTATGGAGGCTGATGATGTCTGCCGAGGCCGCGGACCGTTTCCGCGCCGCCGTCGAAAAGCGCGATCTCGCGGCACTGGACGGCCTGTTCACCGAGGACGTTCGCCTCTACAGCCCGGTGAAGTTCACTCCGTTCGAGGGGCGGCCCATGGTGCTCGGGCTGTTCGGGGTCCTGCTGCGTACGTTCGAGGACTTCCGCTACATCGGCCACTTCGACGGATCGGCCGAGACCAGCACGGATGGGGCGCAGGCCCCGTCCGAGATTCTGCTCTTCCGGGCGAATGTGAACGGCAAGCAGATCCATGGCATCGACCTGCTGCAGTTCGACGAGGCGGGCCTGATCAAGGAGTTCACGGTGATGGTCCGCCCGCAGTCCGCGGTGCAGGTCCTGGGTGCGGCGGTCCTGGAGGGTCTGGTCACGGACGGCCTAGTCCCGGCTCCGGACGTCGGCTGAATCGCGCCACGACGGCGCGAAGGGGCATCCGATGGAGTGTGCGCATGTCCCGGAAGGGTCGCCCCTTCCTGCCGTCTGCGGACGTTCCTGCCGCTGTGGCCGACTGCCCCGCCTGATCGGCTCCTCAGAGGGCGAGGTCGCTCAGTCCGGGGTGACCGTCCGGCCGGCGGCCCAGCGGCCAGTGGTACTTCCTGTCGGATTCCCGGATCGGTACGTCGTTGATGGACGCGTGCCGGGCACTCATGAGCCCGTTCGCGTCGAACTCCCAGTTCTCGTTGCCGTATGAGCGGTACCAGTTGCCCGAGTCGTCATGGCACTCGTACGCGAACCGCACCGCGATCCGGTTGCCGTCGAATGCCCAGAGCTCCTTGATGAGCCGGTAGTCGAGCTCCCTGGCCCATTTCCGGGCCAGGAAGGCGACGATTTCGTCGCGCCCGGTAACCCATTCGGCGCGATTTCGCCACCGGGAGTCCTCCGTGTAGGCGAGTGCCACCTTCTCGGGCGTCCGGGAGTTCCAGCCGTCCTCGGCCAGTCTGACCTTCTCGATCGCCGACTCACGGGTGAACGGCGGAACGGGGGGACGTGCGTTCATGATTTCTCCTGTCACATGTGATCTCGGCGTGACCCCGAGGGTATGGCCGGTTGGGCCTGGTGAGGGCTGACCGGAAATCGCTTGTGTCGTCAACTCCGGCCGAAGTCGGCGCCCTTGACGTGGACGCGTCGGTGGGTATGGTCTGGTCCAAGTGCAAGGCCGCCTTCCGACGCCTGCAACTTCAGGCCATACGTGCTGGTGGATCTTGCCGTGCCCTTCGCGCCTCTTGGCCCCCACACCGGAGAGGCCGGCCTGCCGCTGCCGGGTCCCCACAGCCCGACCGTGTGCAGCGACGCCTCATGTGAAGGAGAAGCATGCACGCGAAAAGGAAGACAGCCGCAGCCATCGGTGCCTTACTCGCACCCGTACTGGCCCTGAGCCTTCCGGCCGGTTCCGCCGACGCCCACGGATACATCTCGTCGCCTCCGAGCCGCCAGGCTCAGTGTGCCGCTGGGACCGTGAGCTGCGGAGACATCAAGTACGAGCCGCAGAGCGTGGAAGGTCCCAAGGGGCTGACCAGCTGCAGCGGTGGCAACAGCCGGTTCGCTGAACTCGACGACGACTCCAAGGGGTGGAGGGTCACCCCCGTGAGCCGGACCACGTCCTTCCAATGGGTCCTGACAGCCCGGCACGCCACAAGCACATGGCAGTACTTCGCCGGCGGACAGAAGATCGCCGAATTCAACGACAACGGTGCGCAGCCCGGTGCCACAGTCACCCACCAGGTGAGCTTCGGCGGCCTGACGGGCAAGCAGAAGGTTCTCGCAGTCTGGAACATCGCGGACACCGCCAACGCCTTCTACGCCTGCATCGATGTGAACGTCGGCTGACCGACGGGCCCGGCCCGGCCCCGTCTCCAGGGGCCGGCGTCGGACGCCCCATTTTCTGCTGGGAGGTCCTCTCCTGAAATCGGCTGTCCGCCGTGGTCGCCACCGCCGCAGGGCCGCCCGGGGTGGACGCCTCCCGCATCGCGGCCATCGGGTTCTGCTTCGGCGGACTGTGGGTGCTCGACATGGCCCGGACAGGTGCACCCGTAACGGGGGGTGGCCGCCTTCCACGGCATGCTGACCCTGCCGTCAGGAGCGACTCCGCGGAAGATCGATTGCAGGGTCGCGGTGTATCGCGGCTGGGACGACCCGTTCGCGCGACCGGAAGACGTCGTCGCGCCGACGGCGGAACTCACCGATTCCGGGGCCGCCTGGCAGTTCCACGCGTTCGGCCGGACCGTGCACTCCTTCCTGGCGGACGCGCGAACCGGCCCGAGCCGGGGATCGCGTACGACGCCCGATCCGCCGAGCGGGCCCGGTCGGGGCTGCGACGATTCCTGGCTGAGCGCCTGGACCCGACCGACTGACCTCCCAGGGGGATCGGCCCATCTCGCACCGTCCGGGGCGAAAGCGATCTCTCATGTTGCGTTGGAGGTGTTCAGTTCGATTCGCCGCAGTGATGGCAGGAGCAGGGGCAGCAGCATGGCGGCCGCCAGCAGGGCGCCGCCAGTGATAGCCACCGCAGCGGTGCCGAACGCCGCGGCGAGGACCGGGGCGGACAGCCGGCCGACGGGGATCGACGCGAACGAGCCGAACTCGTCGTAGGCACCGACCCGGGAGATCAGCCGTTCCGGGACGTGGATGAGCCAAACCGTCGACCACACGACGGTGAAGAAGTCGGCGGCCACCCCGGCGGCGAATGCCGCTGCGGCCAGCCAGAGGGTGTTCGCGCCGGCGCCGAGGAGGATCAGCGGGACGGCGGCCAGGGGCATCGAGGCCAGGGCCGGCACCATCGGCCGCCGTACGGTCGGCTGCGCCAGCACCATGCCGGCGAGCAGTGCCTCGTCGTAGAGATTCCGGTCCTCATACGGACCAGCCCGCTATGCGGCCGTGATGTGGTGCCCGATGGCCGCGCGCCCGGACGGCCGGCCATTCTCACTGTCCATGGGCTCACGGGCCTCGCCGTAACGCCAAGACCCAGCAGGCTCTGCCGAGCTGCGCCCGCGCTGTACTGGACCGGCCAGTCCGCTGCCGCCTGGCTGTCGGCGGCGCTTCGGTGCAGTCTTACCGTCGTCGGTGGTCCGGCCGCGGGGCGTAAGAGCGGCGCTCGCCGCAAGGACCGGTCGCCCGGCGACTGGTCCTTGCGAGTACCCGTCGCCCGGCGACGGCATCGCCGGTGTCGGAGGGACAGGTCCGCTGCTGGCCGCGTTCGGCAGGAGCGAGCCTGCTGTGCCGTGGCCGGCCACACGGCGCCCCTCCGCCTCGACCGGCTCGGCGCCGGGGCCGGCAACGGCTCTACGGACGGTCACTGCAGGTCAGGGCAGGTGGGACCATGAATGACGGGCATTCAGGACGACGGCATGTACCTCCGGCCCGGGCCGTGTCAACTAAGACACGCTGTCGCCAAGGGTGAGCGGGCATCAGGAAGTCGCCCGGTCAGGCTAACGGCATATCAACTAGCCCTTATATAAGAGCAATTGATGTTTCATCAGATTAAATGGAAATAGCATATGGGTGTCTCGTGTACCCCGATTGGCGTCTTGGGCCTCAACCCTTCAACGTGTCCGAAATGACAGCTATGGGGGCCGTTAGTACGTTCAATCACGGGCCAGCTACTCAGCCGGCCTCTCTGAGACAGGAGAAGTGACATGGTTACGCGTTCCACCGTCGTTACCGCCGCTCTCGCGGCCGCCGCGGCCCTGGCCGCCACCGGCATCACCTACGCCTCGGCCGCCTCCTCCGAGCCGGCCCAGGCAGCCCCGGTCGTCCAGCAGGCCGCCGCCCCCGGTTCGGCCCTCGACGGCGGCGACGCCGGCAAGGGCAACGAGGGCAAGGGCAACGAGGGCAAGGGTGGTGGCGGCTACGACAAGGGCTACGAGAACAAGGGCCACCGGGACCACTACGAGGGCCGTATCCACATCAACGAGCGCACGTACTCCGCCGAAGGGGGCGGCTGCGTGACGGTGGTCAGCGGTCTCGGTTCCAAGACCCTCAACATCCGCAACGACAGCCGCAGGACCGTCGAGGTCTTCCGTGGCGCGACCTGCGACAACGGCGCCCCGCTGGCGACCGTCGGTCCCTGGAGCTCCAGCGACGGCGTCCACCCGGGCCGTGTCCGGGGCGGCGTGAAGGTCCGCAACGGAGTCGTGGGCAGCTTCCGAGTGATCGAGCGTCACCACGACGGTGGCGGCTACGGCGGTGGCGGCTACGGCGGCGGCGAGGGTGGCGGCGACTACGGAGACCGGTGATCGAGCACCATCACGGTGGCCGGTAACCGAGCACCGCTACAAAGGCCGGTGATCGATTCACTCGCCTGACGCAGAACCCCGGCCCGCCGGAATCGGGCCGGGGTTCCAGTCTGGATACTTCTGCCACGCCATACTAGAGCCGGACAGTGAGGCGCTGCCAGCTCAGCCGGAACGGCCGCGCCGTACGCGGCCTTCCCCTTCCAGCAGGACCCTGCGACCCGGCGGCAAAACGTGGCACCGGTGCGGCAGACGCCGCCCACGTCCCGGCCGCCCAGGAACCCACCCAAGCGGTATGGACAGGCCCCGATCGCCCCTTCCCGCCCCCGCGGACGAACGTGCACCGCACTGTGGGTGTTGCCTCCGGGTATCAGGCGACCTCGCCGTCTCTCCCCGATCAGCAGCGAGTGGGTCCCGGCCCCGAAGACGCGGTGGGTCACGGTCCGTCGACGCTGCTGGGAATCGCCAGTTCGTCCGCCGGCTTCGCTGGGACTCCGTCTCATCCACGCCCCGGTCTCGGAATGTGGCTAGGTTGGCCAGCATGAACACACGCGGGCGGAGCTATCGATATGTGGGGCCTGCAGACTTGAAAACACTGGTCCGGAACGGAGGCGAGGGCCGGAACATGCGCTCGTCGGCGGACTTCGTCTGCGTCTTCTGCGAAGAGGCCCTGCCGCTGGAGTGGAACGTGGACGGAGCGGGCGCTGAGTGATTGGGAGGTTGCCAGTCGGCTCCCCGGGTTGCCCTGTGGTCCGCACCGTCGGCGAGATCCTGAGTCACTCACCTGACTGCGATGCCGCCCACACCACGCAGCCGGAAGCAGCGCCGCAACCGCAGATCAGCCTGCCGGGTTCTCAAGGCTCCGGAATATCGCGGAGAGCGCAGTAGCCGACCAATGAGCGCTGCACTCAGCCACTGCGGCACTCACTGCGACGCCCGCGAGGAACGTGTGTATATCCGTGGCGAGGTTTCGCAGTTCTCGCCTGCCGCGTGCACCGTGGTGGTCTCGAAGTGCCACTCCTTGGATGGCGGCCGGTCGTGAATGCCCCAGGCCAGATGGACGTAACCCCAGGGACGGTGCTCCGCCGAGATGGTCAGGTCGCTCCATCACTGCCCCGCCAACCGGCACAGCCCAGGGACCGCAGTGTTCCCTCATGTCTCCACGCGGCCTGCGACATCGCTCATGCCTTCGTCATTCGCCTCGCCAGATGTTGTCGAAGGCCGCCTCGTCGAGGGCTCGCCGTTGCCGTTGGAACTCGAGATCCCTCAACGCGTCATCAACGGTGGCGAGCACCGTCGCCACCGCGTCGTCGGCCACGCTCGGGGAGTCGCCAATTGGCTTGTCGCGGATTCCGACAACTGCTGCAAGGGCGGCGAGTACGGGCTCATCCGATGTCCAGCGGTCAGCCGCCTCGCGGCGAGCGGGTGAATCGACCAATACCATCTGACCGGTTCGGGAGGGCATCCAGCGGGGGCGGCGGCGTTGCCGAGTGAGCTGTCCTTCCGCCTCAAGGGCATCCAGATAGGCCGTGGACAGGCCGCGGCCTCTGCGCCACAGCCAGTCTTCGAGCGACTCGTACGGCGCCTCTCGTACGAGCGACGACGCGGCCTCATCCAACAGGCGATCAGCCATTGCCGGCGGGTGACTCGGCACGATCTGATCGCCGTCCAGTCTGACGGCCTGGGCGCTCAGGAGGTCGATCATCTCGGCTCCCGCGAGCGCAAGCGACAGATTTCCTCGCTCCAGAGGCCGACTGGCCGCCATGTCCATGGCGGCGATCAACAGGTCCCGCGGTGTGGTCATGAACGGCTCCGTGTCAGGGGCATCGGTAGCATTGCGTCGCTGAACAGCTGGTTCGGCGCCCGGCGTGACGTCGAGCGTCAAGGTCAGCTGTGGAAATCCATGACCGCCGCGATCGCTCCGCGGACTTGCTGTGTACAGCGGGTGTGAAGTTCGGCCGCCCCGACGCCGTCCACCAGCTTACGGAGAACGGACGGCAGCTGCATCCCGCGCTGATGGCCCTGGCCTGCTGGGGGAGGGGGAGCGCACATCCCGGCAGAGGTCGGTGTCGGCATGAGTCCTGACGCTCATGCTCCTGTCGACAGTCGCCCCGTACAGGTGCGTGGAGACGGTGATACCTGAGCTCCAGAGGCCGTGCCTGGAGCTGGACCTGATCCGGGGGTTTGCTCCGCCTTTGGGATGACGCCACATAGTTGAACGGTCACCGGCTGATCCTTCAAGACGCCCAAGTCTTTGAAGGAGAGATCGGCGCGATGACCGCACCTGATGGTTTGCCCCTGCACGCCCTCGCCGAACACAACCTCGCCGCGGCGAGTCCGGATCTGTTGCGCGCGATGGTCAAGACGTTCGCGGACGCCTTGATGACAGCGGAAGCCGACTCGCTCTGTGGAGACGAAAACGGCCAATGGGCCGCGGTGAGCTATCACGCCTCCGTCAGGCCCTTCTGCGCGCGCAATACTCGTCCGATGACCACGCCCCCGCACTTCGCGTCGACACGTGACTACGTCCTGCATCTTGAGGACCTCGGCTTCTGGCAGCCGTACATCGCCGAGATCTTGAAACGCCATGGTCTGACCGTCCCTGGCCAGGAGACGGTGGCCGGCACCGGCGGCACGTTTCCCACTTACGTCTACGGCGATGTCGTGGTGAAGCTGTTCGGTCACCTGACCTCGTGGCGCGGGGGCCACCTCGCTGAGCGCGCGGCGCAGAATCTGCTGGCCACCGACTTCGCCATCGCCGCACCCAGGCTGCTCGGCGAAGGCCGGCTATTCGATGATCCCGTCGCCTCGTGGCCGTATTTGATCACCACGCGGATGCCCGGGGCCTCTCTGGAGAGCACCACTGAGGTGACGGCGGAACAACGGCTGGAGATCGCTGGGGAGTTGGGACGTCAGGTCCGGCGGGTGCACGGTCTCAGCCCTTCAGGCGTCGTCAGTGACCTCTGCCTGCCCGTGCTCGATGTGACAGCGGCCTGCGCGCAGAGTTCGCTGCCGGCGCATCTGGTTGCGCAGGTCGAGGTCTATCTCGATGGACTCCGGCCTTTCGACCGCGTTGTCGTGCACGGTGACCTGACAGCACGTCATACATTCCTTGATGAAGGCCGATTCACCGGAATCATCGACTGGGGCGACACCATGGTGACCGACCGGCACTATGAACTCTGTCAGGTGCACCGTGATGTCTTCCGCTGCGACAAGACGTTGCTGCGGGCCTTCCTGGAGGCCGGCGAATGGCCGGTGGAGAAGGACTTCGCGCGCCAAGCGATGGGTCTCGCCCTGCATCGCCAGGCGCGCGGCGTCGCCCAGCATCACACTATGGACGTCTTTGAACCGGTAGCGGCGCTTCTCCCGCTGCAAGACATCGCGACACTGGACGACTTGGCTGCGGAACTCTTCGGAGTCTGATCCGATCTCTGTCCTGCGTGGCCGGGCGAAGGGCAGCGGAGTTCTTGGCTCGGGGTTTCGTCGCCTCTTTCATGCGGTCCGTGCATGTCGCGGTGAGGGCCGGTTGATACGACGCTGCGGGGATCGTACTGAGCAGGAGGGTTACGCCCTGGTGGCTCAGCAGAAGGCCTTGCAGCGACGGTACCGAAATCGTCAGAGGGCGAGGGCGGGAGAGCAGGCGTCCAGGCACTCTGCTGTTCGCCGATGTGGATGAGTGTGTCGTCAGGCAGGACCTACCGGCGCCGGGTCGGCGAATGCCGGGCTGCTCACTGACGCGAGCACTGTGACGCCGGATGAGCTGCGTTGTCGGCTGCTTGCCGAACGCCACCTCCCCCTCTCGTGTCCGAGCCTCTGCCGCCCCCTGCGGACCCTCGCGATCGGCATGATCCGTTCGTGGTGCCCGGTCCCGCGCCCGCGACGGACGGTCGGGATCAATGGAGGGGAAGGAATGACGTACCGGGAGTCGGGCGAAGACGGTGCTTCCCATTCGACGGGGAGGGGGAGTGACGAGTCCTGCGTCATCTGCTGCGCGCTGGGTCAGTGGTTCAGGCCATGGCGGCCCGGGCAGTGACCGCATCCGCCGGATCCCAGCCGGCTCGTGGCACCGAGGCCAGCAGCAGCCGGGTGTACGGGTCTTGCGGACCGGCCAGCACCCCGGCCGTCGGTCCTTGCTCCACCACCGTTCCGCGGCGCATCACCAAGACCTCGTCCGTGATGTGGTGGACGACCGCCAGGTCGTGGCTGACGAAGACCAGGGCCACCCCGGTGTCCCGGCGGATTTCGCTCAGGAGCTGAAGGATCTGCGCTTGGATCGAGACGTCCAGCGCGGCCACTGCCTCATCGAGGACCAACACCTTCGGGTCGACCGCCAGCGCCCGTGCGATGGCCAGCCGCTGTCGCTGGCCGCCGGAGAGACCGTGTGGCCTGGCCTCCGCCTCCCGGGCGCCGAGCCCCACCTGGTCGAGCAGCCCGTCGGCCAGGGTCTTCTCCCGGCCGTGCAGACGCAGGGCCGTGGTGAGGCACTGGCGGGCGGTGAGCCGGGGGTCCAGGGAGACATACGGGTCCTGGAAGACCATCTGGATCTCCCGGGCCCGTGCCAACCGGGCCTCCCGGCCGCGCGGGGTGCGCAGGGCGCGGGGCCGGCCGGAGACGGAGACGCTGCCCGCATCGGGACGTACGAGACCTACCAGCATCCGGGCCACGGTTGTCTTGCCTGACCCGGATTCGCCCACGATTCCGAGTGAGCCGCCCGCCGGGACGGTGAAGGTGATGCCGTCGGCAGCGACGAGGCGGCCTCCGCCGGGCAGCCCGTATGTCTTGCGCAGTCCTTCCACGGCCAGCAGTGGTGGTGCGGTGGTCATCGGTCACTCCTCTTCTCCGTGCCCGGGCCTGTCAGCACGGGTAGGCGGCGGCAGGTCGCGGTGCCCTCGCCGTCCAGCGGCACCGGCTCGGGCCGCCAGGTCGAACACTCCGGTTCGGCATCCGGGCAGCGGTCGGCAAACTCGCAGCCGCCGAACGCGTCCGCCAGCGACGGCGGGCGCCCCGGGATCGGGAGGATCTTCCGGCGCCCCTCCCCAAGCGTTGGGGAGCAGGCCAGCAGTCCCTTCGTATACGGGTGGCGGGGCCGGTCGAAGAGGACGCCGGCGGGCTGCTCCTCGACGACCCGGCCCGCGTACATCACGTACACCCGGTCGCAGTACGCAGCGGCCAGTTGGAGATCGTGCGTGATGAACAGAAGACCCAGGCTCCGATCGGCCCGCAGGGTGCGCAGGAGGGCGAGGATCTCGGCCTGGGTGGTGACGTCCAGGGCGCTGGTCGCCTCGTCGGCGAGGAGCAGCCTGGGCTCGGCGGCCAGCGCACCCGCGATGACGACGCGCTGGAGCATGCCGCCCGAGAGCTCGTGCGGGCGTTGGCGGAACCGGCGTTCCGGGTCGGAGAGGCCGACCGTGTCGAGGAGTTCGACAGCTCGGGTGCGGGCTGCCTTCTTGTCGAGTCCGGTGCCCGTCAGACGTTCGACCAGGAAGTCGCCGATGCGGCGGACCGGGTTGAGAGCGGAGCGCGGATCCTGGTGGACCATCGCGACCGTACGGGCCCGGTGCCGGCGCAGGGCGTCCCCGGTCAGCGCGAGTACGTCCGTGCCATCGACACGTATCGAACCGGAGACGGCCGTTTTGTCGGGGAGTGTACGCAGCGCCGCCTTGGCGGTCGTCGACTTGCCCGAACCGGACTCGCCGACCAGGCCGACCACTTCGCCACTTGCCACCCGTAGGGAGACACGGCTGAGGATGGGCCGGGCGGTGCCGGGGAGTTCGAGGGTGAGGTTCTCGATGTCGAGGAGCATGCGGCTACCTCCTGCTGCCGAGTCGGTCGGCGGCCCAGACCCCGACGACGTTGAAGGACACCACGACCAGGGCGATGGCGAAACCGGGCACCAGGGCCGGCAGGAGAGCGCCCTGGACGACGGCCGCCTGTCCCTCCTGCACCATCAGACCCCAGTCGGAGCTGGGCGGCTGGGCGCCGAAGCCCAGATAGGAGAGCGTGGCCAGGGACATCAGGGCCTCGCCGAACAGCACGACCAGATAGCCGGTGATCGACCGGCCGAGGTTGGGGACGAGGTAGCGGGCGCAGATCCGGGCTCCGCCCATGCCCTGGACGCCATAGGCGTCGATGTAGGGCTTGCGCCGTTCGGAGAGTGCCACCGAGCGGGTGTATTTGGCGACGGTCGGTGTGTAGGCGAGACCGAGCGCGAGCACGGAGGTCGTCATTCCGGCGCCGAAGACGGCGATGATCAGAACGGTGAACAGCAGCCCTGGAAAGGCGTACATGACGTCGGTGAGACGGGAGACCACCGTGTCGACCCAGCCGCCGCGCCATGCGGCGAGTGTGCCGAGGGTGACGCCGAGAACGGCGGCGATGGCCAGCAGGAGGATCGGGGCGACCAGGCTGGTGCGGGCCCCGTACAGCACCCGTGAGAGGAGGTCCTGTCCGGAGGAGTCGGTGCCGAGCAGATGTTCCGAGCCGGTGCCGACCAGGGATGCGGAGAGGTCGATGGCATCGGGGGCGTACGGCGCGAGAAGCGGCGCGAGGAGCGCCGCCAGGACGACCACGACGAGCGTCCCGCCGGCGATCACCACACCCACCGGGCGCCGGTTCTTCCCGGTCTTCGGCCTGACGCGATCAATGGTGAGCGCGCTCATGCGGCGGCCTCCTTCACCCGCGGGTCGAGCAGGGGATGCACCAGGTCGACGAGGGTGGTCACGACGATGTATCCGGTGACCATGAGCAGGAGTACGGCCTGCGCGACGGGGAAGTCGTGGGTGTTGATCGCGCCGACGAGCAGTGATCCGATGCCGCTGATTCCGAAAGCGGTCTCCACGACGACCGTGCCGGCCAGCATGCCCGCCATGACCAGGCCGCACATGGTGACGATCGGGCCGAGCGCGTTGCGCAGCACGTGCCGGACCACGATCTCCCGCTCGCGGATGCCGGACGCGCGGGCGACCTCGACATGGTCGGCCGCCTCTGCGTCGACCATCGACTGCCTCGTCACACGGCTGATCAGGGCGAGCGCGCCGAGTGCCAGGGACAGGGCGGGCAGCGTCAGATGGTGCATCGTGCCCGTGAACCCCGCGCCGCTGCCGGTCACCGGGAACCAGCCGAGTTGGACACCGAAGACCGCGACCAGGGCGATGGCGGAGACGAAGGACGGCACGGAGGCAGTCAGGGTCGTCCCGCCGACGACCGTCGAGTCGATCCAGGTGCCGCGGCGGACGGCGGCGAGCACACCGGCGCCGACCCCGAGGACGACGAAGAGCACGGTCGCGTACGCCACGAGGGCGAGCGTCGTCGGGAAGCGGGCGGCCAGCAGATCGGCGACCTGGTCGCTGTACTTGAAGGAGCGGCCGAGGTCGAGCTGGAGGCAGTCGCCGAGCCAGCGCCCGTACTGCACGACGAGGGGCTCGTCGAGGTGGTACTGGGCCCGGACCAGTTCCAGCTTTTCCGGGGTGAGCTTGTCGCGGCCCCCGGCAAGGAAGACGGCGGGGTCGCCGGGTGCCGCGTACACGGCGGCGAAGATGACGAAGGAGGCGGCGAGGAGTGTGGCCAGCAGTCCGGCCAGCCGCCGGGAGATCCGGGCGAGCATGCGCGATCAGCCCTTCTTCGAGCCGAGTTCGGCGGCCCACGGGTAGTAGAGGTAGGCCATGGAGGCGGGCGGCCCGGTCAGTTTCTCGTTGAGGACGAGGACGGAAGGCACTTGGGCGACCGAGATCCAGACGGCGGCGTCTGTGAACGTTTTCTGGATGTCGACCGTGAGCTTCGCGCGCTCGGCGTCGTCGAGCGTGGCGAGGGCCTTCTTCACCTTGGCGTCGTACGCGGCGTCCTTGAAGCCCACCCAGTTGTTGGAGGAGTCGGAGAGCGCGTTGTCGTAGAAGCCCATGGGATCGGCCTTGGAGATGTACCAGTCACCGACCAGCACATCGATGTCCGCGCGGGCCTGCGGATCGCTGTAGAACTGCTCGAACTGCGAGGTCGGCACCGTCTTGATCTGCCCCTTGAGACCGATCCGCTGGAGCGCGGCGCGCACGGCATTGGCGACGACGGTACGGCCCTGACTGGCGTCCGTGCCGATCACGACCGGCTCGGTGCGATCGGCGCCCGCCTCCTTCACCAAATTCTTGGCTGCGGCGAGATCCTCGGCGGTCGGGTCTGCGGGGGCGTAGGCGACGGCCTTCTGTGCGGCCTCGAAGACGGGCTTCTCGTAGCCCCAGGCGCCGGAGCCGACCGGGGTGCCCCAGGGCTGGACCATACCGCCGTAGCCGGATGCGGCGATGCCCTTGCGGTCCAGCGCGAGCGAGAGCGCCCGGCGGATCTTCGGGTCCTTCAGTCCGCCGCGCCCGGTCGGGATGAGGACGAGGGAGGCGGTGGAGGGACCGTAGTGCTGCTCGATGCCCCCCTTGCCCTGGAGGGCTGCCGCGGTGTTGGGCGATTCGGCGTAGGCACCGTCGGCGGCGCCGGTCGTCAGGGCATTGACGAGGGCGCTGTCGGCGGCCCAGCGGAAGGTGACCTTCTTCGTCAGAGGCTTCTTGCCCCAGTACGCGTCGTAGCGCTCGATGGTGATCGAGTCGCCGGACTTCCAGCTGCTCAGTCGGTACGGGCCGGTGCAGGCGTCGGGGTGTCCCGGCGTACCGAAGTCCTTGCCCGCCTTCTCGACCTGCTCCTTGTTCCAGACGATGCCCGCGTCACCGGCGAGTGCCTTGAAGAACATGGCGTCCGGCGCCTTGAAGGTGATCGTGATCCGGCGGTCGCCGGTCTTCTTCATCGCGGCGATGTTGCCGAATTCGTCGCCCTGCTCCATGTCCGGGTCGGCGTGCCGCTTCAGGCTCCACAGCACGTCGTCGGCGGTCATCGGGGTGCCGTCGTGGAAGGTGACACCGGGGCGCAGGGTCAGTACGAGGGTCTTGTCGTCCGGGGTTTCGGCCTTCTCGGCGAGGAAGGGCTTAGTCGACATGTCCGGCTGGAGCTGGTACAGCCGCTCGCAGACGTTGGTGAGGACGACGCGGCCGGCGCTGGTGCCCTGGGTGTCCAGGTCGAGCGAGTCCGGCTCGTCTTCCAGAAGCCAGTTTGCGTTGGCGAGTTCACCTGTGGCCGGGGTGGTGGTCGGGGTGAGGTCGAGCGTGGCGGCGTCGGCGGTCCGGGAGCCGCCTGCGGTGTTCCGGGTGGCTCCGCTACAGCCTGCGGCCGCGACGATCGTCGCCGCGACGAGGCCCGCGGCCAGGGCCGTCCTTCTTGAAGAGGTGTGGGTCATCACTGAATTCCCGTCAGTTCTGGCCGTACGGGCCGTCGTAGAGGTTCCAGGGAAGGTGCTGGTACTCGCGGTCGCAGGGGGTGCCCGCGGTCACGTGGTAGTCACCGGAGGTGAGGTCGGCCAGGGAGGAGACGAGAGTGGTCCACTGCTCGATCTCGGGCCGGCGCGGATCGGGGTGGGTGCACAGGGATTCGGGGTGGCCGAGGTGATCCGACATCGCCTGACGGATGATCTTGCGTGACTCGGCGGGGCCGGTGGAACCACGCAGCGCCTTGAGCCCTTCCGCGGCGCGCGGGACACGGACCAGGGAATCGGACGACATGGGCCGGTAGCCGGCGGCAGCCAGCGGGGCGGGAATGCCTGCCTGGTAGTGGTTGCCGTGTACCAGCAGGCCATCGGTCGGATACATCCAGCCGTGCCCGGCCGGGGTGGTCTCCAGGTCGATGGCGAAGCCCTCACGACAGGTGAGCAGGGCGTTGCTGGCGATATGGGCTCGGGTGCGGCAGAGCACGTCGAGGGCGTCGGTGATGTTGCTCTGGTCCAGGACACTCCGGCGTACGACGGTCTGGGGCAGCCCGATCGCATCGTCGAACCGGCCGCCGAGGCCGTTGGCGTTGAAGGCGAGCCCGGCGGAGTTGGCGCCCTGGCGGCCGATCTGTCCGGCCTCGACCTGCATGATCAGGGTCGGTCTGGGGGGCTGGACAATTCTGATCATGACGACGGTTTCGGCGACGCCGGCCCGCCAGTCCCAGTTCTGCCCGGCGTAGACGTGCCCGTCGCCGCTGGCCTCGCCGTGAACGGCGAAGGAGGTGCAGCCCTCGGCGGGCTCTTCCTCGCTCGCTCGCCCGTCGGCCTCCATCTGGGCGAAGGACTTGTCGTAGATGACCTCGCCGCGGGCGTTCAGGGCGAGCACGTCCAGCAGACCGACCCCGGCGCCGTCCGCGATGCCCTGCATCTCCTCGACGAGGTGGGGTGCGTAGTCGCGTACCGGCTCCAGCCAGTGGGCGGCTCGGGCGGTGACCCGGTCCCAGACCAGTCCGGCGGACCGGCCGAAGGCCTCCTCGTAGTAGCCGAGCGCGGCAAGCAGTTGGGGCCGCACGGCTTCGCCGTACTGGCGCCCGCGCTGGAGCGGGCTGCCGGAGATCTCGATGACCGGGAGGACCCGGGCGTGGCCGGGGTCCGTGGGAGGGGGTGCCATGCTTCTCCTCGCTCTGGAAGCGCTCCGAACGGCGCCGAAGGACCACACCGATCCTGTAACGTCGATTTCAAGAAGCGTTCCGCTTGGAACGTGTTGCCCAGGACAGTAACGTCGGTCACACGAAAGTCAATGGTTGTAATGGAAATTCCAGAGAATGGGACCGGAGTTACCCGGCTGCGTGCCGCGATTCGCGATCAATGGGAGGGTCTGTCCGCATCTGAACGAGCCGTTGCGCAGCACCTGGTCAGTGCCCCCGTCGAGCAGCTGCTCTTCGCCAGCGCCCAGGAACTGGGGACCGCCAGCTCCACCAGCAACGCCACCGTCGTGCGAGCGCTGCAACGCCTCGGGTACGCGGGACTGCCCGCCCTGAAGCGGGAGTTGGCCAACGATTTCACTGCGGCCGTCGCCCCCGAGGAGCGCCTCAAGCAGCGCATCGCGCATGTGGGCCAGGACCTGGAGTCCATTTGGGCCGATGTCTTCGACGAGGCCCAGGACCGCATCGACCACACCAGGCGCCTCACCGAACCGGAGGCATTGAAGCGCTCGGTGACCGCCCTCGCCGAGGCGCACGAGGTGTTCTGTTACGGGATCGCCGCCTCCGAACCGGGCGCCCGCCACCTGGCGTTGGCGCTCGGCCGGATCGGCCGCCGGGCCCGCTTCGTCTCCGAGACGGGCTTCGCCCTCGCGGACCAGCTGCTGGCTCTGGGGCAGGGCGACAGCGTGGTGATCTTCCAGCCGGGCCGCCGGCTGGTGGAGCTGACCGTCATGATGGAGCGGGCTCGTGCGGTCGGCGCCAAGGTCGTACTCGTGACGGACGAGCTGGGCGAGGCGTATGCGGACCGTGTCGAGGCGGTCCTGACCGCGCCGCACACCCCGACCGGGATCACAGCGGAATCGCTGACGGGGCTGCTCGTCGCGGACGCCCTGCTGCTCGCGCTGGCCACGCTCGATGAGACCCGGGCAGTGGAATCCTCGCACCAGCTCACCGCGCTGCGGGAGCAGTTGCTGGATCCCAAGCGGAGACTCTGAGGCGGCACGGGGGCGATGCGCTGCTTGACGTCGACGACGGGTGATGCCCTGCGCCGGGCGACAACATCTTCATCTCGCGTTTCCGGAGGCGGTGATTCGGCCGCCGCCGGAAGTGGGCCTGTGAGAAGCTGCATCGGCAGCCCCGTGACCGTGTCCACTCGCACCGGATCAGCCCTCAACACCCCACACATACAGTGGAAATGCCCGACGCCGGCCTTCCACAGCACGCTTTGGGCTGCTGCCGTGCGAACACCAATACGTGCGGTGGCGCTGCCCCTTCATCCGGTGGTGTCGGCGTGTGCCGGTTCGTCGGCGTTCCCCGTGCCGTCGAATGTCTCCGACTTGTTGTTCGGATTCCACTGTCCAGGACATGACTGGCCGCGGCAGCGTGTATGCCACGAAGGTGGACACTTCCCCGAGGGGCAAGTCCGAGAAGCTCGTGGCCTGCAATTACTTGTTCTTCGGGGGATGTTCGAGGCCTTCGTCGAGTTGTCCACGAGGCGTGTCCGCACAGACGGCGGCTGCGTCGGCTCGCTCCTCGGGGCCCGGGTCGGCTCAGCCGAGGTAGAAGTCCCGGCGCGCGGCCACGAACGACTCGATCGTCTGCGCCGGTTGACCAGTGATGCGTTCGACGTCGTGGGTCGCGCGGTCGTAACGGTTCTCCCGGTGCAACCGCGCCATGGTCTCGATGTGCTGCTCGGCATGCGGCGAAAGTCCTGCCTTTGAGAGCACCGCAGTGATCCACTGGTCCAGCGGGACGTCCGCATAGGACACCGGGCGGCCAAGTCCCCGGGAGAACTCCTCTGCTACGCCGTTCATGTCCATCGTGCGCGGCCCGGTCAGCTCGTAGACATGACCCAGGTGCGGGGCCGGTTCGCGCAGCACCGTCGCGACCACCCGTGCCACGTCGCCCGCCGACACCGGTGACGTGCGGCCGGTGCCGAACGGCAGGGCGAGCGTGCCGTTCTCCCGGATCGAGTGTGCGGCGAGCGTGGTGAAGAGCGGGTTGTCGAGGAATATCGTGGGCCGCACGTGTACCACTGGCAGGCCCGACCAGTTGAACACCTGCTCGGAGAGCCAGTGCAGCCGCTGCTGGTGGGACTCGCTGGTGCTGGTGGCGGTCATCTGGGACACCGTCATCTGCGATATGTCCACCAAGCAGTCGAGATGGCCCTGCTCGCGTGCGACGGTGGCCACCACGGTCGCCGCCAGCAGGTAGTCCGGCGACACACTCATGCTGAAGTACATCCGGCCGGCACCGTCGAGGGCGTCCGCGACATCGGCGGGCCGGGTGAGGTCGCCGACGACCACCTCGGCGCCGAGTGCGCGCAGTTCATCCGCTCGATGGTCGTTGCGGTGCACCATCGCGCGCACCGGCACTCCTTGGGCCAGGAGCAGGTCGAGGACGAGGCGGCTCACACCGCCTGTGCCGCCACCGGCTCCCGTGACGAGAACAGGGTCGCTGGTAACCATCGGTGCGTCTCCTTCAGAGTCAAAGTCTTCGCTTCGGGGTGACGGCCCTCTTGCGCGGTGTACGCCTCGGAGCCATGGGGGAAGCTTGGCTGCCCCCGCTTGTCGGCAGATCCCGGGGGCAGAGGGAAGAATCCGTCGATCGTCCAGAACTCCACCGCGTGCCGAGTTGTCTGCGATGCCGGGGCGGCGGCACCCCGGGTGCACCCTGTCCTGATGGGGCGTCAATGACTGGACAGCTGGAGGCTCCGCAAACCCGCGGGCAGGGCGACGCCAGAGGGTGCTCGTAGGGCCCTGCCCTGGAGGCCGGAAGCAAGCTTTCGGATTGCGGGGAGCCGCGCGAACAGTGCTTCTCCCGGGCAGTCGGTGGCATAGCCGTCGCGATGGCCGGATATGGCGTCGAATTCGGCCGAAGTTCCCTTGGCGTAGCGGCTCTTGTCGTTCGTGGACGTGAGCCGCACCTTGCTGGTGGGGTCGATGCCGTTCAAGCCGAGCTTCCAGGCGGCGAGGGCTGCGATCGCGTGCTCCATGGCTGCCGGTACGGGAGTGCCTCGTCCGAAGGTGCCGATCGCCGCAATCCCCGTGGTGCCCTGGTTGAACCCGAGGGTGTGGGAGCCGACGACGGGGCGGTCGGTACCGCCGGCGCGGCCTTCGTAGATGGTGCCGCATTTGTCGACGAGGAAGTTGTAGCCGAGGTCTCCCCATCTCCGGTCACGGGTCTGGCCCGTATACAGATTGCGCAGCGTACGCGGGACGTCGGCGCAGTCGTACCCGTTGGGGGTGTCGGTGTGATGGATGAAGACCGCCGTCACCTTTTGCGTGTAGTGGGCATGTGGGTCGCGCTTGGTCTCGTCGGCCCGCCACTGAGTACGCGACACGATGGCGGGCCGAGGCGCCGCACGGGGGAAGGCCACCGACCTCGCTCCGAGGGCCGGGAACGGCAGCGCGGAATCGACAGCCGACTCCGTAACTGCTTCGGCTCGCCATACGGCAAGGGGGCCCTCCGGTGTCGTATCGCCGACGGCACGGGCTGTCGTCACCCCGGGCGGTGCCGCCATGAGAGGAACTGCCACAGGGGCCGCTATCCACAGTGCTATTCGGTACAGACGCACGGGAAAACCTTCTTTGTCTTTCGCCGAGGGGACGGCGGGAACGCGTATGCCCACAGCTTCGCGGTGGGAGGTTCGCCGCGCGCCCCGGGTTAGTGCAGACAGGCGAGCGTGCCGGCACCCCTGCCGACTGCCGGAGGGGTGTGTGGGTCAGCGCTTCCCCTATCCGGGTGAGGTGTGCGATGACGAGTCGCGGAACGCACAGCCACCCCTGCGAAGCGGGCCGACCGGGTACTTTTCCGGCACCTGACCGACTCCGCCCCCCGTCGGCCGGCCTTTCGGCGCGCGCTCGCGCCGGCCGTACAGACCGCCGGACCCTTGGGCTGACGCGAGCGGCGACACATCAGCCAAACCGAGCGTGCTGTCGGTGGGCTCCTGGCACAGCTATCAGCCCCCTGACGGTGGGGGCTCTCGCATGTCCGCTGCTTCTTCCGGGAGCAGCACCGTGGGACAGCGATGAGCGAGCGACGTCACCCGAACACATGTCGAACAGCGTGGGACGTCGGCGGGATGGGTGTGCAGGAATCCGGTGCTGCGTGGAGATGTTCATGCCCTGCCGAGAACGCGGCAGCCTGTGCGTGTCGCGTGATGACGTGCTGGAGGTCGGCGGACTGGGGGAGGAGCGGGCAGCGGTTCGAGTGCGCGCGGGCTCGGCCCACGACCAGGGCTTCGAGTTCTACCCGGTCTCCACGGCATCTGAGGCGGCTGGTGGCGGGGAGGGGGAGGCTCGCCGCACATGTCGACGCGGCTGTGGTGTGGCGTGACGGCAGCGCGTACTGCTTCTGCGACTCCGAATATGTGAGCTACGACATTGCCGGCGACACGGCAAGCGCGCGCTCCGCGGTGTATCGACTCGCCGCTTGCGGAGCCGGTCCGCATGTTGAAAGGCCTGGGCCGGCGATGGCATCCCGGCTCGGCCAGGCAGCCCTCAACGAGATCACTCGTGCTGCGGCTGAACGGAACGCCAGGGCAGTTACCGGACAGCCCTCACCCTGGTACTTCCGTGCGCTCCCACCACTCGTAGACAGGCAATTGGCCCTCGCTGGTCTCCTGGTGACGTGTCGTCGCCTTGAAGTGCTCGTATCCACCACGGAACGGGATCTTGAGGTCGACTCCGGGAGTAGTGATGGAAACGATCCGATCAGGAAGATCGTCGGGGCCGCCCTCAAGGACTGCTTTCATCGCGTTGGTCATGGCGAAAGTTTCCCCTGACGGTGGTCCGGCTCCTCCATGACGCGCCGAAGTGCTCGCCGCCGTGTGTCCTGCCGGCATCCCAGCAGCACGCCCATGATTTCCGGCAATCACTCGATGCAGGATCCCTGTCCAAGGAGGCACTGAGGCCGACGGACCGAACCCCGCGGAGCTGCGGTACGCGCTCTGTGCCGGAGCTCTCCGGGATCGGATACCCCGCGCCCGGTCCGGCGCTCCCGCGTCGCCCCGCCACTGGGCACGGTGGTGGCAGACGAACTCGATCCCGGGGCTCGGTCAGCCGGGCTGCGACGGTGGCCTCCTCGCGGTCGCGCAGAAGGCCGACTGGTCGATCGGTCTCCACGCACGGTCCTGTGGACTCGGCCCTTGCGCATCGCCTACCCGTCGGTGGTCCCAGGCCCGCGTGCCTGTGGCTGAAGTTCTGACATCGCGTTGACCAGCTGTAATACCGTGCTGCGGCTGACGGGAACGCCGAACACTCGCAGGGCGGGCGGGTGACGCCCCTGCCGATGGAAGTGCGCAAGCCGACCGATGCGTTCCTCGACAACCTCCTGGCGGGAAATCTCTGGCTTCCGGGACAGGAGACAGGCGAACAGCCGGCGGTTCTTGACGCGCGCTGTTGGGCTCGGTTGCGGACTGCTGTCGGCGGATCCGCCTTCCGACGGGCAGCCGGCTCGGCCGCCGGGGTGATGTCATGTGGAGTTGCGTTACCTATCCGGCCGCCGGGCATACTGCCGACCGTGGCGTGGAACCGATCTGCGCATGACCGAAAGTGCGAGCCCTCGTATCTCGAAGCCTCGGATCACTGTGCTTGGAGTCCAGCCAGGTGATCCGCCCTTCCGTCTTGTGGAGATCGACGGGGAGGTCGTCAGTGCGGCAACATCGATGACGGACGTGCTCCACACCGCCTGGGCCGCAGGCATCAGGGTCCACGACCTCGACGACCCGGGCGAGGTCCGGTGGGTGGGCGGCGGCAAGCTCACCTGGAGGCTGCACTAGGCAGTTGCCATGCGTGGGAGGGCAACCGACTGCCGACACGGATCGCCGCACCGCGTCTCCGTGGGTAGCGGCGACTTCTCGATCCGGTCACCCGATCGGCGGCGGGCGCACCGTCGTACATATCAATGGCCACCTGGTTACTGCTCGGGCCGGACGCCCCACGAGGTGTCGGGAATGCCCGCCATCTGGTCCCGTTCGGCGTGGACGGCGTCGAACGCGGCCGCACTGCAGGTGACGACCTCCGCCGCCCCACCTGCGGTCCGAACCGATTCCGCGGCGGCCTGGTAGCCATCCATGCCGGGGAGCCGACTGGGCGGTGTCCTGATTGGTGAGCGCAGACCGGCGAATTCACATCTCGGCGGCCGGCTCCGACGAACGTTGGTTGCGTACTCGGAGACATGGGATGACGCGCCGGGTTGTTGGTGCTGCTCATTCCTATGCTGCTCCCATGGCAGAGGAGCGATTCAAGGACGGAAGCCTGTCGGGTGAGGGCGACTACTCGGACGGCCGGCAGCGTGGCCCATGACGCCGGTGGCATGACAACGGCAACCTGTTGGACGAGGGGACATACAACCTCGGCAAGAGGACCGGCGAGTGGATCTCTTACAACAAGGCGGGCGAAGAGGCGAAGCGAAGAGTCCGCCGCTGACTGAACCAAGGCTTCACCGGGCCACCTCTCATGGGGCTCTCAGTCGGCGATGCGGCGATAACAGCTCAGGGCGCCGACGATGCCGGTGAAGGCGAGGGAGCGCACGGCCCTTCGCTCGTAGCCGCGATGCAGTCGCCGGGAAGTCGTTCCGCCACGTGGAGTTGCGCGTTCACCAGCTTCAACCCGACGGGATGTGCGCTGCTTCGTCGACCTCGGCCGGAGCCATCTTCACGCACTGTTTCTGGTACCTCGACGACGGTCACCGCGCATCAGATGTCCCTGTATCCGGCACGTCCCGAACAGAACCAGGCCGGGATGCCGCGCTGTTCGTGTCCAAAAACAGCACAGGGTGGACGCCGTGAG
Source organism: Streptomyces sp. NPDC058239 (assembly GCF_042882185.1). Classification (NCBI taxonomy): domain Bacteria; kingdom Bacillati; phylum Actinomycetota; class Actinomycetes; order Kitasatosporales; family Streptomycetaceae; genus Streptomyces; species Streptomyces sp. NPDC058239. Next base: position 76,665 of record NZ_JBHVWS010000024.1, on the reverse strand, counting down.
TAAGCGAAAGGCTACTCTTTGTCAGCTATCGTAAGTGATCACCAGTACCCGAGGGGACCTCTGAATGAACCGCATGCGCAACGTACTTGCCGTGCTTGGCATCACTGCCGGGCTGGTCACAGCCCCTGCTGCGAGCGCCTCGGCGAAGCCGGAGGACCGGACGACTGCGTCCGTAGCCCGGCACGATCCCTGCACAGGTGAGTTCCGCGGCGACGCCCGGCTCGGCCCCAAGTGGCTTCCGAACAGCCGACTGGCCCCTGTGGGCCCGCTTCTGAAGGGGTACAAGCGCACCGGAGCCCTGTCCCCGCAGGCCTTTCTGAAGAAGTACTGGGAAGGGCCCGCCGACTCCGGCAGCTGGAAGTACCCGCCCAACGACGGCTTCGGTCAGGTCAACGGCCAGATCGACAAGGAACCGGCCAAGCTGCGCGCGGGCCAGCGTCTGGACCGCTTCGGTTCCGAGTACGGCAGTTACCTGGCACCTGCCGGTGACGCGTACGCAGAGCGCGCGCTGCCGCCGCAGAACCTCAACACCCGTGAAGCAGATGTCGCTTGCGACTACCGCGTCTACAAGGTGGCCAAGCCCTTCTGGGTGTGGCAGGGCAGTATCGCCCCGTGGTTCGAGCAGCCGGGGGGTGGTCAGCAGATCAAGCTCGACGCGGTCTTCCTCGACCCGGGCCAGGGGCAGCGGCTGAACGTCAAGTGGCTGCTGGAGCATGACTACCTCAAGTCCGCCGCCGCGTAGCTTCAGCGTGGAACGCCGGGAACTGCGCGCGGTGCTGAGCGAGGCAGGAGTGGCCGACGGCTACTACCGCATCGAGGGCGTTCACGAACCGGTCCCCACCCCCACGGACTTTCTGTTCTTGCGACAGGCGTCCGACGGGGCGTGGGAGACCGGTGTGTACGAACGGGGCACGTACGAGGTCATCGCCCGCCACCCGAGCGAACAGGTCGCCTGCGCGCATCTGCTCCACCTGCTCCTCTAGGAGGAGCTGACAGAAAGCTTCACCGAAGCCGATGGCCGACCGTCCTGCAGCGGCACCCCTCCCACGGCCGGCAGCGCTGAGAAGGGCACGCTCCGCGGCGTGGTGGGGGCGCTCACGATGGCCTGTCAGGACCACTCCGTCCTGGTTGCGACACCGATCAACGGCCTGGCGCGCAGCCTGGGGTCGGAGACAGGATGATCGGAACCGCAAGATGGTCAGTCAGCGGCCACATGGGCGATGAGCTTGGCCATGTTGGCTGCGTAGGCCGAGGACGTGAAGCGTGGTCACCGGTGAGCCGGAAGTAGTGGAACAGCTGACGGATGTTCGTCTGCGTGGTATGGGTGGTCAGGGCGCGGGGTTCGTATGAGCGGGCACTGGCCGGGGCGCCCGCGGGGCGACCGCCAACCGTGTGCGCGAGGTGTTGCAGCCCCCATCCGGCCTGCGGACGGGCTGTTGCAGCCGATGCAGGCATGCCATCGCCCGAAGTACCGGACGGTTCAGATCCCGCCGGCCGAGCGCCGAGGCACACATGAGGAGGAACTTGATGTTCTCGCCCAGTACGTCGTCGTTGAAGGTGACATGCGGCGTGTAGTCGCCGTCCTCCATGCCGTGCTTGACATCGGCCGGCAGCCAGGAGGGCCGGTCGTCGGGCCAGGGCATGTCACGGACAGCTCCGGAGAACGACGGGAAGCGCTGTGGCCAGCCGCCGTCCGCCGGGCCACTGCGCAGTTGCGCCTTCAGCATGAAGTCGATGACTCGGTTCAGGGCCGCTTTGAACTCAAGGTGTCGGCGCTCCACGTAGAGGCGCAGGATCAGATGGGCTGCGCTGGAGGTGCCGGCGTCGTCGAAGGTGGCATTGCCGTAGAAGTGCTGAAACTCCTCGAGCCGCCAGCCGTTTGCGCCGATTGTGGCGTACCAGTCGCGTAGGGAGGCCTCACCGGCGAAGTCATGGATGTAGTTCCAGCCCCCGACCGGTAGTTGGGCGTCGACCAGCGCGAGGCCTGGCGGTCGGTAGTCGGGTTTTGCTGAAGCTGCAGGCGTTGAGGCTTGACCGGGCGGGGGCGGGGGCCTCGGGTGTGATCCCTGACCGTGGGGGATTTGTCGTGGTGTCCCGGGGTTGTTGCCGGTGCTTACGGTCGGTGCGTGGCTTTGACTTCGCTGCGGCGGTCCGGGGGTCGGCTTCGAAGGGCGCGATGTCCGCCTGCAATCTTCTCCGCTTCGGTGTGGTGCTTCCGGATCCTCCCGGGCTGTTGCGGGAAGGCGTACCGCTTCTGGTGTCCGCTCCTGATGCAGGCCACGCCCTGCTGCTGTGTGTTTGGATGCGTTCCTCGCCCCACCAGGCAACCTTGCAGGTTGTTCACCATCTCGGGGCCGTACGTGTGGCGGAGGTGGCCGACACGCCGGGCGCCAGTGTCCCGGACCGGGTTCGGGCCTCGGTCCGGGCGCAACTCGGCCCCCGGAAACCTCACTTCCGCACCTGCCGGCCCTCTCGCCATGCCCGCCAGGCACCTCTCCGCAGGATCACCTCGTGTATTGGCTGACCCTTCATCGCTCGGTCATCTGGCGGGGCTCGGCCCGGACGTCGTGAGATTCAATATGTTTGTGATGGGCATGCCAATCAGGGCGTGTCCCGGCCACGCGTCGACCAGGAGGACGCAGTGAAAATCAGAGCACGGATCCGCAAGGTCTCGCTCGTTGTCGGCAGCGCCATCGTGCTGGTCATCGCTGCTTCCGGCAGCGCTCTCGCTGCCCCGCCCATCGCCTTGCCCGCGAACGCGGACGGACTGGAGCAGACGTTCCAACCCGCGTACGACTACGACACGGATGGCTGCTACCCGACTCCCGCCATCGGCGCCGACGGGGTCATAGCCCCCGGCCTCAATACCACCGGGGCCGTCAACGGTCAGTGCCGTGACTCCTGGGACCTCGACAACACCAACGGTTACGCCCGCTACAAGTGCAACAACGGCTGGTGCGCCATCATGTACGGGCTCTATTTCGAGAAGGACCAGGCCGTGGCCGGCAGCGGGCTCGGCGGGCACAGGCACGACTGGGAGCACGTCGTGGTGTGGGTGCAGGACAACGAGGTCCGCTACGTATCCACCTCCGCCCACGGCAACTTCAACGTCTACGGCCGTGACCAGATCCAGTGGGACGGAACGCATCCCAAGATCGTCTACCACAAGGACGGCGTGAGCACGCACTGCTTCCGCCCCGCGAGTTCCAATGACGAACCGCCGGAGAATCACTACCACGCGTGGCAGTTCCCCAGCCTGGTCGGCTGGAACGGCTTCCCTGCGGGCCTGCGGGACAAGCTGACCCAGGCCGACTTCGGCAGCGCCGTCTTCGGCCTCAAGGACGGCAATTTCAACTACCACCTCGAAAAGGCCAAGCCGGCCAACATCTCATTCGACCCCAACGCCTGACGGATCGGCGTGGCCGGGGGCGGGTCTGCGGCAGCGGCAGGGTGGCCGCAGGCCCGCCCTGTTCGGCAGATGGAGCCCTGCCCTCGGCGGCAAACGGCCTGCAGGGGCGTCCGGCGACGTTGCCATGGGCTGTGATGCGGCGGGGTCTCTGCCAACAGTCAGCACGATGTCCGGCTCATAGATGCTGGCACACGGCAGGAGCGGAGACCGGGGCCGGGGCCGAGATGTCTGCGGTGCGGACGGAGGGCTCCACATCACCCCGGAGTGAACCGGAAGAACTCATGGCCGGCACCGGTCCCGGCAGGGCCGGCATGCTCGCATATCTCGCATATCTCGCATATCTCGCATATCTCGCATATCTCGCATATCTCGCACACCGCACACCCTGCCGAGGTCGCTGCCTCGCCTGCAATGGACCATCGCCCAGGACGCCGCACCCCGCTTCCCGCGACGATTCTCTGCAGAACCGCCCGCGCCTGGCGAATGAGGCTACGTCTCGGACACCGCGTCGGCGCAGCTCGGGTTCTCCTCCAGTGCCGCCGTGTCCAGGGCTGCCGTGAGTTGGTTGAGGCGGGCTCGCAGGCTGCTGATCTCGTCGAGACCGAAGCCGGTTGCCGCGGCGATCCGGCGCGGCACGGCCAGCGCCCGCTCGCGCAGTGCCATGCCCTCGTCCGTGAGGTGAATGCGCACCGACCGCTCGTCCTGCGCGCTGCGCTCGCGCCGTACCAGGCCTGCCGCCTCCAGCCGCTTCAGCAGCGGTGACAGTGTGCCGGAGTCGAGCCGCAGGTGTTCTCCCAGCGTTTTCACCGGCAGCTCGCCGTGCTCCCAGAGAGTCAGCATCACCAGGTACTGGGGGTAGGTGAGCCCGAGGTCCTTGAGGAGTACGCGGTAGACGCTGCCGAAGGCGCGTGACGCGGCGTGCAAGGAAAAGCAGATCTGCTGGTCGAGGCGGAGGTAGTCGGCCTCGGACGGGGCCTCGCGGCTCGGGCTGGGCATGGAGGTCATGAATCCAGCATAGTCCTGCGCGCCATTAGGTTGTGCACAATTTAATTGTGTGCTTTCCTGAAGTGGAAGCGGCCGGACAGCGCCGCTGGGACATGACTTTCGAGAGGAATCGCTTTCATGGAAGCGCTCTACACCGCCGTCGCCACCGCCACCCACGGCCGCGAGGGCCGCGCTGTCACCCCCGACGGCAAGCTGGATCTGCAGCTGGCCATCCCGGTGGAGATGGGCGGCAGCGGCCAGGGCACGAACCCGGAGCAGTTGTTCGCCGCCGGTTACGCCGCCTGCTTCGCCAGTGCCTTGGGCCTCGTCGGCCGTCAGGCCAAGATCGACGTCAGTGACGCCGCAGTGACCGGTGAGGTCGGCATCGGCAAGCAGGGTGAGGGTTTCGGTCTCGCGGTCACGCTGCGAGTGGAGCTTCCCGAGACCGTCGACGAGGCCACCGGCCGCAAGCTGGTCGAGCAGGCTCACCAGGTCTGCCCCTACTCCAACGCGACCCGCGGCAACATCCCGGTCGAGCTCGTCATCGAGTAGCGCTCCGGGTGGTGATGGGCCGGTTTCCGGGACCAGCTCCACTGGCCCGGGCCGGCCTCGCCGTGCGTCCGCTCCACCGCGGGCTTGATGCCCCCGTGGATGTCAACCAGCTGATGCCGACGTCAGCACGTTCTTCCTGGGCGGGATGATGGACCGGTAGATCTCGCGGGCGACGTAGCGTTTGAGACATCGGGTGGCTTCGCGGCGTGTCTTGCCCTCGGTGATGCGCCGTTCCAGGTAAGCGCGAGTGCGGGAGCCCCATCGAAGACGGGCCAGGACGATGGTGCAGAGCGCGTAGTCGGCTTGCCGGTCACCGCCTCGGTTGAGCCTGCGGCGCCGGGTTCTGCCTGATGATGCCGCGACCGGGCTCACACCGCAGAGTGCGGCACATGAGGCTTCGCCGGCCATGCGCTCCGGACTGTCGCCGGCCGCTATCGGCAACGCGACCGCGGTATCCGGGCCGACGCCGTAGCGGTCCAGCAGCTTCGGTGCACAGGCCGGGATCGCTCCGATCACGCTCCTGGGCGGGGCCGGCCAGTCACGTGAAAGACGGCCACCGATCGGCGGCCCACTCGAGCCGGCCCGGCCGTAGGGTTCGACACAGCCGATCGACACCCTGATCGTGATGGCGTTAGCTGGTCGGCATGCCGGAACTGCGTACCGATCGTCTCCTGCTCCGCCAGTGGCGGGAGTCCGACCTCGAACCGTGGGCGGCGATGAACGCCGATCCCGAAGTCCGAGAGCACCTGGGGCCATTGCTGACGCGGGAGCAGAGCGATGCCGCGGTGACACTCATGCAGGCCGAGTTCGACGAGCGAGGTTTTGGGTGGTGGGCGCTCGAAGCACGGGAGACCGGTGAGTTCATCGGCCGCGCCGGCTTGGACGAGGTGGACGAGGACATGCCGTTCGCGGGGGTGGACATCGGATGGCGGTTGATGCGTTCGGCGTGGGGTCACGGTTACGCCACCGAGGCCGCCCTGGCCTGCCTGGCCTTCGGCTTCGAGGCCCTCGGGCTGCCGGAGGTCGTTGCGTCGACGACCGTCAAAAACCTTCGTTCCCAGGCAGTGATGCGCCGGATCGGCATGACCCGGGACCCGGCCGACGACTTCGAGGATTCGAGCGTGCCCGAAGGGCCGCTTCGCCAGTGTGTGCTGTACCGGACCTCTGCAGAAGAAGCCCACGGGCTACACCGCGCGGCGGGACACGACCGACGCACGCCTCCCAGGTCCCTCCAGTGGATCACGACGTCGTAGGAGCAGGCGGAGAAGCCCTCACATGCCTAAGAAGAGGTCCTGACAAGGGTGTTGGACGTATCAGTGGGTGATGAGGCAGGTGGCGAGGCCGAGGAAGGCTTCGTGGATGTCGTCACGTCGTTCCCCTCGGATACGGAGTCGGCCCAAGCCGTGGAGCCAGGCGATGGTCCGCTCGACGACCCGACGGTGGACTCCGAGTCCGACGTGCGGGACGCCGCGGCGGGCGATCACCGGTTTGACGCCCATCGCCCAGACCAGACGGCGGCACTTGTCGTGGTCGTCGCCGCAGTCGCCCAGCAGGGTGTCGGGCCTCTTCCGTGGGCGCCCGGCCGGGCCGGCGACCGACGGGACCTTCTGAGCAGGGGTATCAGTTGGGTGACGTCGTTGCGGTTCCCGTCGGTCCCGGACGCCGGCCCCGTTCCATGCTCGAGACGACGCCAGCACGTCATGCCCGACCCGAAGCCCAGCTCTTGCGGCAGGTACTCCCGCTGGATGCCGGTATGAAGCACAAGCCAGGATGCCGCACAGGGCCTGCCGATCCGGCGCCCGCGGACGGTCAGGCTTAAGCTTCGGCCCCGGAATCGGTAGTAACGGCTCGATCAGCGACCACAGTTCATCCGAGACGATCCACGGACGAGACTCCCTCTTCCCACGACCAGACCAACGACCATCCAGGCCGACAGTTACATCACAACCGGCTTCTGCTGGGACCTTTGAGTGAGCTGCTACGGTGCGGCCGCCAGGTTCGCGTACGCGGCGTCGCGGGGCCCCGACCTCGGTCCGTTGTCCGGGGTCGCGTGTTCGGACGGGCCTTTGCAGTCCGTGCCGCCTTCGCTGCAGGCAGCAGCCACTCGCTGAGCAGCACCACGCAGGCCCCGACGGTCAGTAGCCCGCCCACGAGAAAGGCGCCCCGCACGTCGGCGAGCGGCAGGACCAGTCCCCCGATCGCGGCACCCGCTGCGATACCGGCGTTGTAGGCACCGGAGTTGGCCGCGAGTGCGAAATCCGTGCGGCCCGGTGCGCAACGCAGCATCTCGTTCTGGGTGGCCATGAACACCGGCCCGAGTGCACCACCCATCAGCACCAAGAACACCACCGCTGCCGCGGGATCGGTGCCAGCCACGTACAGGCCGAGCATGCCCACCGCCTGGGTGGCTACGGCAGTGGTCAGCGTGGCGTGCGGGAAGCGGTCCAGCAGCGCCCCGGTGATGCTCACTCCGGCCAGACAGGCGACACCGAAAGCCATGAACAGGGCGCTGACTGTGTTCTGGGGGAACCCGCTCACCTCGCCCAGGAACTTGACGATGTAGGTGTATCCCGTGAATGCGCCGGCGGCGGACAGGGTCCCGGCCGTCAGCACGGTCCCGAACCGGCGGGCGTCGGGGTTGGTTCCGTAGGCGGCGTGCCCTTCTTCCGGACGCGAGGTCGGCAGCAGGACGGCGATCGTCACGAGGGAGATGACTCCCAGACCCGTCAGCACCACGAGTGGCACCGGCCAGTCGCTCTGCTGGCCCAGCCAAGTCCCGGCGGGGACGCCGAGCACGAGGGCGAGCGAACCGGCTACGGACAGCGCCCCGACCACATGCCCGCGGACCTCGGGCGGGAACAGGCCCACCGCGACCGGTCCCATCACGGCCCAGAACAGCGCCTGGGCGAGCGCGGTCAGTAGCCGCGCCGCGAGCAGCAGCCAGTAGGAGGTGGCCAGTGCCGCGACCAGACTGGACACGATGAGCGCGGTCAGCAGTCCGGTGAGCACATGACGTCGGGGCATGTCCCGCGTGACGTGGGCCAGCGGCAGGGACGCCATGGCGACCGTCACGCCGTAACCGGTGATCAGGTAGCCGACCGCTGACGGGGACACCTGTAAGTCCTGGGAGATGAGTTCCAGGAGGCCGATCGGCAGGTTTTCCGTGGTGTTGAAAGTGAAGGCGGCCAGCATCAAAGCCGTGAGCACCGCCGGCCTGTGCCACGGAGTCGATTGCGTCGTGAGCATACGGCCTCTCCTTGCTCTTGCCCGTCACGCTGTACCGGCCACACCGCAACCGAGCCGCTTTCAGGCTGCCGATTGCGCTGATAGGGGCCCGTCGCTGTGCGGCTGGCCAAAGCACACGTGACCAAGCAACCGAACCGCAACTGGTTAACCCGCGACAGGCGATGGCGACGGTCGCCGACCACTTCGCGGAGCCGGTACATGAGCCGGTTGCCTCGACGCGGACGGCCGGCGGCCTGGCTGACGGTCCGGGAAGGGGGTAACCGGTTCCAGGCCGCGCGGATGGGCGCGGAGTCGGTGAAGACGCGCATGCCGAGGTCGACCAGCTGGGGACGGCCGTCTGTGGGGGCCGGGGTGAGACTGTTGGGATTGGCGGTGGCGGCATCGAGGCCGACCTGGAGTCCTTCGACTTCGCCGATCCAGTCGTCGCCTCGTCCTCCCAGATGCGTTCGTCACGAACGCGTCCGGCCAGGCCAACTGGTGCACCTGGACATCACGAAACGCAAGCCGCGTCCCCAACCTCGCATCCACCTCGCCGCAGTGATCGTCACGCTGCGTATGCTCATCCGCCGCGCCACCCCGCGCCACCGCTGGGACGACCGCCCCAACGCCAAGCGACTGAAGTGACGCCTACTGCCGGGCGCTCTTGGTGCGAGAGTTGGCCACTGAGCAGTTCAGTTCGGCCGGCCGGGTGCTCAACGCTCAGTCCGACGAGCGACGTCTGGATTCCTTGGCGTGCCCTGGGTCGATGTCTGCACAGGCGGGCGTGACCTTGTTCCGGTTCGGCCGTTAAGTCGATCATGATTACTCGACGCATGACCGCCGCTCTGAGCGCCTTCGCCGTAGGCGCCCTGCTTGCGCTGTCCGTACCTGACGCCGCCCATGCCGCCGAGTGCGGGGTTCGCTCCGACGGCAGGCTGTACTGCGGCAACAAGGCAGGAGCGAAAGGGTACGCCGACCGCTCCTACCGTTCCGCCACTCGAGGCACACTCGTCGGTACCTTCAGCTGGTTTCAGTGCTGGGGGCATGGCGACCCCCACCCGGGAGGTAACGACATCTGGTACTGGACGCAGCTCGACAACGGCGCGTGGGGCAATGTTCCGGCGGTGGACGTGAGCACGGGCCAGGATCCCGCCCCCGGTCTGCGTGAGTGCTGAGGCGTTGACGCCTCGCCCGATGCGGGCGTAGGGACCTCGCAGCCCTGCGCCCGCGTTTGAGGAATGACGACAGGCGTCTGAGCGGTTCAGTTGGCCGTTGTGGCCAAGTGAACCGCTCAGGCGTCTCTCAGCTTGCGATGCGGATTCCGGCCGACTGCTGCGGGTCTCATGCGGCTTTGAGCGGAGCGTCGTCGTAGGTCCAGCGGTAGGGCCGACGGCGGTGTCGTGCGCGATCACGCAGGTGTCCATCTTGTCGATGAGGTCGTCACGGCCGGCGAGGGCTCCGTGCCGGAGGATCTGGCGGGCCAATGCGGAAAGGAACGGCTCGACCTCGTTGAGCCAGGAGGCATGCGGCGGGGTCCTGTCCACGTACCGGCGCGGGCGGCCAGCCAGGCTTTGGTCTTCTTCGCGATGTGGGACGCGCCGTTGTCCAGCACGACATGGACGGGGCGACGCGGATCGATGGCGCGGTCGAGCATCGCAAGGAAGCAGATGAACGTCGCCGCGTCGTTGCGGGTGACGGGCTGGGTGAGGACCTCGCCGGTGGTCACGTTGTGCACGACCATGGCGGAAGCGGTGCCGTGGCGGACGTACTCGAACTCCGGCCGGCCGGGGCGCTTGCGGGAGCGGGCGGCGATCGCGGTGTTCTCGTCGATGGACAGCACTACGGCACGACGATGCGGAGTCTGTTCGCTGGTCGCGTGGGCCGGTGAAGCCGCGCGTGAATGGTTGATCGTCCGGCGAACGGCTGCCCGCAATCAACTTGGGTCTGCAGCTTTGCACATACCCATCCCTTCTCTGGGTGAGGTGCCGCGCCGTAGCCGCGGCACCCAGGAGAGAAGGGTGAAAGGCACGAGTGACCAGCGGTCAACTCAACGGGAGGGGCTCGCCCCCGAGCTGCTGTAGCCGTTCGCCGTCGCACTGAGCGTTCGCGTTCTGTGGGCGGCCATTTTGAAGGTGATGTGCGGGGACGGGTAATGCTCGGGAAGGTGGCGCGCCCGGAGCCGAGACCCCCTACGGCTCGGGGCGAGCCACCTTTCGCATGTGGTCGAGGTCGGTAGTGGTCTTCGCGGCGTGGGCGTGCCGACATCCCCGTCGCGGGGGCGTGTGGAGGGCACGCCGAGAATCCAGAGACAGCTTCAGCGCTGATCGCCGAGAACCACCACCGGATTTCCGCCTCATTCCATGGCCTTGTTGCCGGCTCCGGGGGGCGGTGCGGGACGCGGCTGGACATCCGCGATCGGCGTTGTCAGTGGTCGCAAGTATGTTCAGTCGTGTCCCGCCGTTGTGGCGCGGAAGTCCTCTTGGTGCATAGGAGATGGTGCGTTGTCAGACTGGGAGAGGTCGAGCACAGCCAGGGTGATGGCACCGGCACGGCCGCGCAAGCTCGCCAAGGTTCCGTTCGTCGAGCTGGCCGACGGACGCTTGCAGGGCGTGGTGTCCAGCGGATCGGACATTGAGCGGGTCTATGTCTCGTCGGTCGCGGCCCGCACTTACGCGTTCGCCTGCAGCACCAACAACAACCGGCCCTGCGGCGGCGCGCGGGGCTCGTTCTGCAATCACATCCGGGCCCTGATCAACGAGGCGGTGCTGCAGTACGGCGCCGAGCGCGTCGCCCGCTACCTGAGGGTCGAGGTCGTGGACGGGGAGCCGAGCGCGCAGACCATCGCCGCCGACATGAGCAACACACGTCCAGCGCAGGGGGACACCAAGGCTGCCGCGCCGGTCTTCAGCAGGTTCCTGCGTCACCTGGCCTACCTGGAACTCGCCCCGACCACCGCACCGTTGCCGGAGATGCAGTGGTTTCCGTCGACCAGGGCGGTGGCGTGATGCGTGCCGACCTGCTCTGCGAAGGCATCGCCGGGCTCGACGAAGCCCTGACGGCCGTCGACGCCTTTGACCGGTCTCTCGCCGCCGGCCTGCTCCGTCCCCAACCGGCCCAGGCCGCCGGCCTGACAGAGCTCGCCGGCGCCGTCGATGGGACGCCGCTGGCCGCCAGGGTCGCCGAAGCGGCCGAGAAGGCGGCGGACGGAGCCGCGGGCGAAGACCACTTCGTGGCCCTCGCCGCTGCCCGTACTGCACTGCTCGGCTCCGTCCACGACGCACTGATGACCCGGGTCGAGGAGGCGACGGGTCGGCCCCGCAGCGAGGAGACCGTCCCGGTGCCCGGCAGGCAGCAAGCGGCGAACCTGCTCGCTGCCGCCCGCTCCTGGCTGTCGGATCTGGCGCGCTGCGGGTGGCAGGGCATCGACCACGACGTGGTCTCCGGGTCGGCGCAAGTCGTCTCCGCAATGCTTCCGGACCCGGCCCTGCGCCGCCTGGCGACGCTCCTCGACGGCTTCTCCGCCGAACTCGCCGCATCCTGCCCGGGCGCGGCGCTGGAAAGGATCCCGTCACGCCGCTGGGCCGACCTGTGGTCGCGTGCGATGCTGCTGACGCTGCCCGGTGCGGCCGACGTGCCCATGACCGGTACGGCCACCGGCCGCCTGCTGCCACTCGGCGTCGACCTGCAGGAACACGCGACCGCCGCACAGGCCCAGGTCCACGCGGTGTTCGAGCCCGCAGACGGCGCCGCGCCCCGCCTGGTACGTGCCGGCGTGTCGGTGCCGAAGCCCGACACGGTCGTCGGAGCCGGCGTCTGGCAGTTGCTCCGCCCCCACATGTCGCTGCTGGCGGCCGTCAGCGAGGGCCGCGCAATGGACCTCGTCGGCATGCCGGTCACCGCCGAGGGCGACCTGGTCTGGAGCGACGAGCACGCACGCCCGAGCGAGCCCGCCGACGCCTTCGCCACTGCCCGCGTTGCCCTGTCCACTGCCACCGACGCGGCGACCACACCCCTGGACCGGCACCCGGCGCGCATCGCCGTACCCGTGTTCCTGGAGGGCTACGCCACCCAGAAGGACGACGACACACTGACGTTCACCGTCGCCGGACACCCTCTCGCTGTCGACACCGACCGTATTCCGGCCGCCGGACCGCTCACACCCGACGCCGTCGCGGCGTCCGGCGCGTGCATCGGGCTGCTCCGCTGGGACGCCGGGACGTATCGCGTCCAGCCTCTGGCCGTCGAGACGACCGTACGGAAGAAGGCTGTCGCGATCCACGCCGGGGGATGGGCCGGGGGCACGACCGACAAGGCCGGCGTCAAGGCCGAGAAGGCCGCCACCGACGCCGTGGCCGTGCTGCGGGAGCGTGCGGGGAGGCTGCTGCGGAAATGACGGAGCACACGACCGGACAGCCGGCCGATCACGCGACCTCACAGGACCCGGAGGCGGCCCCCCACGACAACCGTCGTCAGGTCCTGTACTGGCGCCTCCTCGCCCGCCTCTTCGACCACGAGGAGCAGGCCTCGCTGGAATCGGCGAGCCTCGCCGTCGTCGATGACATCGGTCTGCCGTCTGCGCTGCTGGACCCGCAGGCATCCGTCGACTCGATCGTGCAGCGCCACCCGGAGCTGGCTGCCGAGTTCGACGGTCTGATGGCGCCCGAGCCCGACGACGACGGTGCATGCGACCGGGCCGCCGAAGTGCGGCGCGCGGCACTGGTGTCGAAGGTGCTGCTCAACGTCTTCGCCTCCGGCTCCGGCACGGTCACCGCCGGACAGCTGGCACGCTGGCAGTCCGACGCAGGCTGGCTGGAGCGTGCGCTGGGCTGCAAGCCCGGCGAGCTGCGTGGCAGCCGCGCCGGGGGAGGCGCCGCAGGACCGGGCGTCAGCCCGACCGGCAGCGGCGGCCTGGGCAAGACGCCCGATCTCGGCCGGCTGATTCCTGCGATAGGCCCGGAACTCGGCGCCATCGAGGCCGACCTCGTCAAGCGGATGCACCTGCGCGAGGTGCTGGCCAACCCCAAGCTCGCCGCGCAGCTGACCCCGAGCATGTCACTGATCGAACAGCTGCTGCGGGACAAGAACAACCTCTCGGGCGTGGCCCTGGCCAACGCCAAGGCCCTGATCCGCCGTTTCGTCGACGAGGTCGCCGAAGTGCTGCGCACCCAGGTGGAAAAAGCCACGGTAGGTGCCCTGGACCGTTCCGTCCCGCCCAAGCGGGTGTTCCGCAACCTCGACCTCGACCGCACGATCTGGAAGAACCTCACCAACTGGAGCCCGGAGGAGGAGCGGCTGTACGTCGACCGCCTCTACTACCGGCACACCGCCCGCAAGACGACGCCGCAGAGACTGATCGTCGTCGTGGACCAGTCGGGCTCGATGGTCGACTCGATGGTGAACTGCACCATCCTGGCGTCGATCTTCGCCGGGCTGCCGAAGGTGGACGTCCACCTGATCGCGTACGACACGCGTGCCATCGACCTGACGCCCTGGGTGAACGACCCGTTCGAGGCCCTGCTGCGCACCAACCTCGGCGGCGGCAACGACGGTCCCGTCGCGATGGCCATGGCCCGTCCGAAGATCACCGACCCCAAGGACACCGTGATGGTGTGGATCTCCGACTTCTACGAGTTCGACCGTTCTCAGCCGCTGTTCGAGGGCATCGAGGCCGTCCACCGCTCCGGAGTGAAGTTCATCCCCGTCGGTTCGGTCACCAGCTCCGGCCGCCAGGAGGTCAACCCCTGGTTCCGTGAACGCTTCAAGGCCCTCGGTACGCCGGTGCTCTCCGGCCACATCCGCAAGCTCGTCCACGAGCTCAAGACGTTTCTCGCTTAGAAAGGCCCTGTCATGTCCGACCTGTTGCGCGCCCCTGCCGAGATCAAGTACGCCGAGGAACTGGACTGGCTGGAGTCCATCGACGACAACCCCAAGCCCTTCTCCTGGCGTCTGTCCCCGAAGATGGTCCGCCTGTTCATCCTGGGCTCCGAGCGCTCCGACGGCCTGGACCGGCAGATCCCGCAGAAGTGGTATGGCGACCGAAGTTTCGTCGAGCGCTCCATCGTCACGCTGGCCTCCGACCGCGGGCTTCTGCTCATCGGCGACCCCGGCACCGGCAAGAGCTGGCTGGCCGAGCTGCTGTCCGCCGCGATCTCCCGCAACTCCACGCTGGTCGTGCAGGGCACAGCCGGCACCACCGAGGACCACATCAAGTACTCCTGGAATGTGTCCATGGTCATCGCCAAGGGGCAGTCGCGGGAGTCGATGATTCCCTCGCCGATCATGACCGCGATGGAGACCGGCGCGATCGGCCGTTTCGAAGAACTCACCCGCTCCACCAGCGATGTCCAGGACGCGCTGATCTCGATCCTGTCCGAGAAGTACATCTCGGTCCCGGAACTGGACAGCGACAACATAGTGTTCGCCAAGCCCGGCTTCTCGGTCATCGCCACCGCCAACAGCCGCGACCGGGGCGTCAACGACCTCTCCTCGGCGCTCAAGCGCCGCTTCAACTTCGTCCGCATCCCGGTGGTGACGAACAAGAAGAGTGAGTCGGAGATCGTCCGCTTCCGCACCGAGGAGCTGCTGCGTCGCCATCAGATCGAGCTGGACGTGCCGCCGACGCTGCTCGATGTGCTGCTGCAGAGCTTCGCCGACCTGCGCGCCTCGGCGGCCGCGGCCGGCAGCGACGACGAGAAGCTGGAGTCCGCGCTGTCCTCGGCTGAACAGATCGGCGTGCTCGAGGACGCGATCCTGCACAGCAACTTCTTCGGCGAGCGCGCCCTGACCGCCCGTACGCTGGCTTCCTCGCTCGTCGGGTCACTGGCCCGGCGCGAGCCCGAGGACCTCGCCATCCTCAACAAGTACCTGCACGGCGTCGTCGAGCCGCGCAGCAAGGAGGAGGGCGGATCCTGGCCGGAGTTCCTGGAGGGCGGCCGCGACGCGATCGCCACCCTGTCATGAGCAGCGCGCACGAGGGGCACTTCGAAGCACTGCGCGCGCAGCTGCAGGAGGCCGCCGCGACGTTCGCCGACGGGCCAGACGCCCTGCAGGGCATCCTCCTCGGAATCGTCGACGACGTCGATCGCGCGGTGCGTGAGCCACTGGAGATCTTCCCCGTCTGCCACCATTCGCCCGCCTCAGCGGTTGCGATGGCACGCCGTCTGCGGGAGAAGCAACCGAAGGTCGTGTACCTGGAGCTGTGCGAGGACATGGCGCCGCTCCTGACCGAACTACGCAACTGCAAGCTCCCGGTGGCCCTCCAGGCGTTCGCGACCGAGGTCGACGGCTTCCCGGCCGAGTGGTCCCCGCTCTCGGTGGTCGCACCGATCACCGAGACTTCGGCCGAATACCAGGCGATCGCCTACGCACTGGACACGCCGGGCGTAGAACTGGTCCTCGTCGACCGTTCCTCGGACCACGTCTTTCAGTGGGACGCGCGCGAAACGCACGCCGACGACCCTGCCGATCCCGACGCACCGCCCGCCCAGGAGGAGGCCGCGCTCCACGGTGACGCGGTCGGCGTGGAGATCGGTGACCTGCGGCCGCGCTTCGCCGAACTGGAAGAACATCTGCTGCACCACGGCAGGGTGCGGCACTGGTCGGAGTGGTGGCACCAGTACGTCGAACTGCCGCTCGGCGACAGCGACCACGACACCTACCGCCAGGTCATGCTCCTGATAGGCAGCCTCTTCCGGCGCCTCGCACCCGGCGACCCCCACCGGGTGCGCGTGGACGAGGACCGGGAGCGCTACATGTGGACCAGGATGCGCGAGCACCTGGCCGCGACCGGCACCGATCCTGCGGACAGCCTCTACATCTGCGGCGCCTTCCACGCGGCCAGTCGCGTCGGCGAGTTCGGGGTCCAGGGCACCGACACCTTCGAGATCAGCCCGCGCAGTGCCACCAAGTGGCAGCACGGCCTGATTCCGTCCAGCCACGCGGCGATCGAGGCGCAGTTCGGCCTTGCCGCCGGCTCGGTGTCGATCGCCGCGACGGTCTGGGCGAAGAACGTCAGGCGCACGCGCGTGGAGCCGTACCGCCTGGTCGGACAGGCGGGGGCGAAGAAAACGAAGGTCAAGAAGACCGCGGCCGCGGCGGCTCCCGTACCGGTGGTCGAGCCCTCGGACAAGCTGACCGGCTTCCTTCAGCAACCGCCCGTCCTGGACCGGCTGGACGAGACCGAACTGCTCGGCTGGTCGGTGGAGATCGTGCGTGCCGCGCGCCGAGGTGGCTACCTCGCCTCCACCGCCGACGCCATCGCGGTGTTCGAGACGTCGATCCTGCTGGCCGGGATGCGTGACCGGGCCAGGCCCACGCCGTACGACTTCCAGGATGCGGCCGTCACCTGCATCGAGAAGGACACCGTGCCCGGCCGGCGCGACGTGCGCCGCCTCGTGGAGATCATGATGGGCGGCGACCGGGTCGGCCAGGTCGGCTACGACGCGCTGCCACCCCTGGCCCGCGACGTGCACGACCGGCTCGCGCCCTTGAACCTGAAGCTCCAGCAGCGCGGCGTGCAACGGGCGCTGCTGGACATCGCCTCCCAGCCGGAACTGGAGCGGTGTTCCGACGTGCTGTGGATGCTGCGCCTCCTGATGCCGCAGGGCGCGGCTCGGCCGATCATGGGCGAGCGGAGACTGGGGGAGCGGCCGATCCAGGAGTCGTGGGACCTGGCGCTCGGCACCCACCAGCGTGCGCTCATCGAGCTCGGCTACGAGGGCGTCAGCATCGAGCAGGTCCTGGAGCAGCGACTGCGCCGTGCGGCGTACGGCCCGCAGGCCACCGCGGCGACCGTCCTGGAAGCCGTCGAGGACGCGACGCTGTACCTGTGCAGCCGCCGCCTCGCCGACGAGCTGGGCACACGGGCCCTGGAGGTACTGTCGGCCGAACGCAGCGTGGACGGTGCACCGGAAGTGCTGCGCCGGGTGCGGCGGCTGCTGGCGTACTACCGCACCAACGAGCCGGTGCTGCCGCCGTGGATCGAGTCCTTCGTCAAGACCGGATACGCGCACTACTGCACCCTGCTGCCGACGGCGTTCACCGACGACGACGCCACCGTCCGCCAAGTGGCGGCGATGCTGGGCTTCCTGTTCAGCATGGAGAGTCTGGCGCTGTCGCTGGGCTGCGACCGGACCCAACTTGAGCTGGCCCTCGCCCAGTCGCATCCACAGGACCCGCCGAAGACGGCGCTGCTGTGGGCGGCTCAGGTGCAGCTCGGGCACCTCTCCCGCGCGGACCTTCGGGCGAGGTGCGACGAACTGCTCGGCAACCCCTTGGTGGTACCCGCCTATCCGCGCTATCTCAGCGGCTTCGTACACGCCCTGGAGCCCGTCCCCGGCCTCACCGACTTTGTCGTGGAGGCAGTCTCGAACGCGTTCGGACGGCTGCCGGACCCGGTGCTCCTGCCCTGGCTGCCGACCCTGATCACCACCCTGCGATCGGGCGGTGCCGAGTCGGCCCCGCTTCTGATCCGTGAGGCCGGGCGGATCTTCCCCGGCCGGCTCGCAGCGCTGGACGAGTGGGTTCCGCCGTGGCGGTCGCAGCCGGAGGCCGTGCATGCGGCGCGGCGCGCGGACAGCAGCCGCGGTTGCCCGCTGCTCGCAGCCCACCCCGCGGCGTGCGACGCGGTGGCGAGCCTGCTGGGCTGTGACGGGACGTGGGAGACAGCGGATCCCGGCCCTCCAGGCGCGGCACTGGCCGGTCGCCATCCGGACACGGCTGTGGCGCTGGAGGTGTTGCTGGCCGGCGCATGACTTCGGCGGGATGGAAGCCCGCGCAGCGGATCCACCGTCGTCGGCGACCGGAGGCGCAGACTCCCCTGCGTGCTCCGGCCGGCCTGTCCCGGTTGCAGAAGAGGTCGAAACGGTAGACGCGGCTGTCCTCTGCGATGACCTGCCCCAGTAGTTCGGTCCACGGCCAGGAGCAGCGGGGGTGCCTTGGTGCAACCACACGGCCCGCAGGCGCATCTCTATTGGGGAAGATCGAATGGTTGGGGAAGCGGGAGAACGATGAACAGGCCGCTGCGGCGCATAGCCGTCTTCTGTGGGCTGCTGGTGCTGGCCTTGCTGCTCCGGGCGAACTGGCTCCAGTATTTCCAGAGCGATGCTCTTGCCACTGATGAGCACAATCGCCGGGTGAAGATCGCTCAGTTCGCCACCCCGCGCGGCGACATCATCGTGAACGGCGACCCGATTACCGGTTCGAAGGCGGTCTCCGGCACGGACTTCAAGTACCGGCGGACCTTCAAGCAGGGCGCGATGTACGCACCGGTAACCGGGTACGCCTCACAGGCACAGGGCATGTCCCTGCTGGAGAAGACGTACGACAGCGTGCTCAGCGGTCAGGACGACCGGTTCGCCTTCCGGCATGCCAAAGACATTCTCACCGGCGAGCAGCGCCGCGGCGGCGATGTGATCACTACGATCGACCCGAAGGCGCAGAAGGCGGGCTACAAGGGGCTGACCGACCTCGGTGCCCGCGGCGCGGTCGTCGCCCTCGACCCGCGCACCGGAAAGGTCCTCGCGCTGGTCTCCACCCCTTCCTACGACCCGTCCGTCTTCGCCGGGAATTCGTTCAAGGAGGGCGACAGGTTCCAGGACCTCGTCGACGACAAGAGCAAGCCCCTGGCCAACCGCCCGCTGCGCGAGACCTTCCCGCCCGGCTCCACTTTCAAGATCCTCACGGCGGCCGCCGCTCTGGAGAACGGTGTGGTCACCGATGTCGACGCGGCGTCCGACGCCGTTTCCCCGTACCCACTGCCGCTCTCCTCGAACAAGATCAGCAGTGAAGCCGGCGACGCGGTCTGCAACAAGGCGTCCATGAAGACTGCCATGCAGTACTCATGTAATAACGTCTTCCTCGACGCGGCCTCCAAGGTCGGCGCGGACAAGATGCGTGAGACGGCGGAGAAGTTCGGCTTCAACGCCGACGTCTACTCCGACGAGTTCGGCGACATGCTCGCCACCAAAAGCCTCTACCCGAGCCAACTGGACAAGCCCGGGACCGCGCTGACAGGCATGGGCCAGGGCAGCCTCACCAGCACGCCGATGCAGATGGCCATGGTGACCGCCGCCCTCGCCAACGACGGCAAGCTGATGCAGCCGTACATCGTCGAAGAGCTGCGCGGCCCCGACCTGTCGACCCTGGAGAAGTCCGAGCCGAAACTCAAGAGCCAGGCCGTCTCCGAGGAGACGGCGAAGAAGGTCCAGGAAATGATGGAGTTCACCGCCAAGGAGGGCAGCGCCCAACGGGCCCTCATCGACGGCGTCACGGTCGGCGGCAAGACCGGCACGGCGCAGCGCGGTGTGAACGTGAATGACGAGGTGCCGTACGGCTGGTTCGTCTCGTACGGCAAAAAGGCCGACGGTGCGTCGGTGGCGGTTGCGGTCTTCATCGACCCGACGGACATGGACATCTCCCGCTCGGACATCTCGGGCGGACGGCTGGGCGGGCCGATCGCGAAGCGCGTGATGCAAGCAGTGCTGGGAAGCTGAGGGATCAGCTCATCTGATGAGTCTGCGGTCTGATCCGCAGGACGGAGTCAGTGATTTGTCGGGTGTCTGGCCCGGTTGTGGTTCTGGTGGTTCGCTGCTCGTATGAGCGCGGATGAACTCGCCTCATGTCGTGGCCGGTTGGAAGGGTTCGCCAGGAAGGCGTCCGTGCCACTGGCGTGTCTGGACGAGTGGGGTGAAGGCCCCCGCCCATGCTTGCCCGCGCCGTGGGCACGCGGGGGCAGGAACCGATCAGCAGGGGTAGCGGTATCCGGTCAAGCCAGGGACTGGGCTGCGCGAGATCCGACGGTCTTTCCTCGCGTACTCGCGGGGCGGGGCTGGACCGGCAGACCTCCCACACACCCATCGGCCGTCCCTTGCATACCCGGGGTATGCCACACCAGCCGTACCGTCCGGGCGTGTACGTCCCGGCCCGGACCACACATCGTGACCTGGTGGTGCGCTACTCCCGGGGTGCGGGCTCGTCCTCCGGGTCCAGGAAGTCGGTCGGGAGGGTGACTTGCATTTGCCCTTCGTCAGTCATTCCGTGGATGCAGATGCGTGTGGCGTCGAACTTTGTCCAGTCGCACCACAAGCGGAACACCTTGTGCGGAGGCAGGTCCGCGATGTCGAGACTGGTGGTGAAGTCGCCTTCTTTCAGAAGCAGCCGGACGGCCTGGCGGGCGTCGTGTGGGTCCCCGTCGATGGCGCGGGCAAGGCGTTCAAGACTGGTAGTGATCTCTGAATGCCGGTCGCCATCGGGATGGAACAAGTCGATGATCTTGTAGGAGTCGTCTTCGTAAGCGGCTTCGAAGCGCATCTGGCGCTGGATGGCGGCTTCTTCCTCGGACAGCGGGAAGACGTTGGCGGGCGCGGGCAAGGGGTGCGCAGGGTGCAGGCGCAGCACACCGTCCCCGCCGGGGATCTCGTGGATGACATCGGCCGCTACCAAGAGCGTGATCACGTCGTCGTTGGTTTGGAGTGGAGGCAGTCCGTAATGCGCGGCGTATCGGGCTGCGTCGGCCATCTGCCGGGATGCTTCGGCCTGCTCGTCCTCGTCCAAGGCCGAGGGGTCCTCCCAACAGGAGAGGTCCAGATCCCCGTCCGGGTTTGACGAACTACGGACGAACTGCGTCATGTCCTTCCTGGTGAGAGGGGATTCTTCGGCTACCAGGCCCGTCAGGAGAAACGTCAGGGCGGGTGGGCGCAAGCGTGCCCACCCGCCGCGCATCACTTCGTGGAAGTGCTGCTCACGGTTCTGCTCCGACCAATCCTTCAAGGGCTCCGTCTTCATCAGCATGAACTCCTTCGCGGCAACGGCATGCTGGCACCAGGATGTCAGGTCGCCCTCGCCTCGGGGCACAGGTCACCAGCCGAGTTCGATCTCGGCGAACTCGACCTGAAGACACGGAGTCCTGGAGATGCTGCTCGTCGACCGTGGCCACCACAGCGTGCGGGCCTGTGCGACCGACGGATCCACTCGGCCGCGGAACACTGGACGGGCGCGGGCTGACAGCCGGTTTCGCCGATCGGAAACGGCAGGTGGCTGCCGCCTTGATCATGGCCGCTGAACCCTGATCACCACTGGGTTCGTGCCATCGAGGTCCGAGTGACCGGTGGGGTCAGGGGTGGCGGGGATGTTGCGTACACGGCCCCCGCGCTTGGCGATTTACGCTTTGCCTTCTCAGCGGATCGGCAGAGAGTGGAGAGCATGTCACCGGAGCAGCAACCTCGTGACCTCGAAGCTTACGAGGCCAGGGTGCGTGGCGGCCCGTGCTTTGTGTGCGAGTTCGTGGCGGGTGCCCCTGGTTCTGCGCATGTCACGGTGTATGAGGACGACCAGCACGTCGCCTTCCTTGACCGATATCCGACAGTGCCGGGGAAGGTGCTCGTGGCCCCAAAGGCTCACATCGAACACGCTGTTCGCGATCTGAACGAGTCTGCTTACCTGCGACTGATGTCGGTGGTCCGGAAGGTGGCCCTGGCGGTGGAGGCGGTGATGAAGCCCGAGCGTACGTACCTGCTGTCCCTTGGAAGTCAGCAGGGGAATTCACATCTTCATTGGCATATCGCCGGCCTGCCTGTGGGAACCCCGTACCGGCAACAGCAGTTTCACGCTTTGATGGCCGAGAACGGCGTGCTGTCCTTCACGGACGAGGAGGCTGCTGCAACGGGTGAACGTTTGCGCGCGGCACTTTCCGAGGGCTGGGTGGCCGGCAGCGAGTAGGCGGTACCGGGTTGCTGCCAGAAGGCCGCTTCGTGGCCGCCGTTCGCGAGGACCGGCGCGTTGCCGCTGGATGCGCTGCCGTTGGCGGAGGAGTTGCGTGCGGGGTATCGGTACCTGGCGTTCAAGCACTGAGTCGATGCCGACGGACGGGTGCAACAGCCGCATGGAGGTCCTGAAGGAGGAGGCCTTCATGGCGCCCGCCGTCGGGCCGAGGTGCAGCATCTCGGGCGGCGTCGGTACAGCTCGTACGACGACACCCACGTCGATGACGCCAAGCGCCTTGCTTCCCATCCACTCAGGTGGCTCCTCGTTCCGCGAGGACTGTTTCGCGGAACGAGGCCACCACGGGCCGAAGATCGATCCGGTGCCAGGCCGCCCACAGGTGCACCGACCCCCCATACCAGGGAAGTTCACGCACCACGATGCCGTCGTTCGTGCCACGCACCATGCTTCTCTGGACGAACGCAAGGCCGAGACCGGAGGCGACCAAGCCCAGGGCGGTGAGTGGATCGGCTGCATCGAGGCGGATGTCCGGGGTGAAGCCGGAGGCCACGCACGACGCGACGAACGTGTCACGCCAGGCCGGGTCCTGTGAGTCACCCACCGCGATCCAGGGCTGCCCGTTCAAGGCATCGGGCGTCAACTCCGCCTGTCCGGCAAGGAGATGATCTGTGGGCAGCGCGAGCAGCAGCGGATCCTGAAGCAAAGGAGCTGCCTTCAGATCCGGGTCGTCCTCGGGTGGCGGTGTGCGCACCAGCGCGATGTCCAGACTGCGCTGGCGCAGGCCCTCGAACTGCTCGGCCGACTCCTGGTCGTACAGCGCAACGTGAATTCCGGGGCGTTCCTCACGCAGGGCGCGAAGGGCGGTGGGCAGGACGCCCGTGTGCATGGCGTCGGCCACGTATCCGATGCACAAACCGCCCTCTTCGCCGCGGCCGAGTCGTCGGCCGAGGTTCTCCAGCCGGTCCGCGTGACGCAGCAGAGCGCGAGCCTCGGTCAGGAAGACACGGCCGTCGGAGGTCAGCCGGATGCGCTGCTGGCTGCGCTCGAAGAGGGTGAGGCCCAGGTTCTTCTCGAGCTGGGCGATCTGCCGGCTGAGAGGTGACTGGGAGATGTGCAGCCGGTCAGCAGCGCGCCCGACGTGTTCGGCCTCGGCGACGGCCACGAAGTACCGGAGTTGTCGCAGGTCAAGCATGTGGGACCTCGAAGGACTCAAGTGAGTCCAAGTGAGTCTTGGACAGTCTCATGCATGGATCCTAACCTCGAACACACAAGGCCGACGGATCGTGCATTCACATATGTATCCGTCGCAATCAACATCAAGAGGACCATTCCATGACCATTAAGTCTCTCCTGCCTGGTGCACTCGGTTTCGGTACCGCTCCGCTCGGCAACATGTTCCGCGCCATCCCCGACGAAGAGGCAGCGGCCACCGTCGAAGCCGCCTGGGACCAGGGCATCCGCTATTTCGACACCGCGCCCTTCTACGGCGCCGGTCTCTCCGAGATCCGGCTCGGCGACGTACTGTCACAGCACCCGCGCGACGAGTTCATCCTCAGCACGAAGGTCGGCCGGGTCATCCTCGACGAGATCGAGGACCCCGCTGCCCGGGACCTCGGCGAGAAGGGTGGACTCTTCGAGCACGGCCGTCCGAACAAGATGGTCAACGATTACACCGCCGAAGCCACCCTGCGCTCCATCGAGGACAGCCTCAAGCGCCTCAGGACCGACCGCCTCGACATCGTGTGGGTGCACGACGTCGCGCAGGACTTCTACGGAGACGAGTGGCTGGCCGCCTACGAGTCGGCCCGCACGGGCGCCTTCCGCGTCCTGCAGACGCTGCGCGAGGAGGGCGTCATCAAGGCCTGGGGCCTGGGCGTCAACCGCGTGGAACCGTTGGAACTCACCCTCGATCTCGACGAGCCGAAGCCCGACGCCTTTCTTCTCGCCGGCCGCTACACGCTCCTCGACCACGACCGGGCCCTGCAGCGCCTGCTGCCGGACGCCGCAGCCCAGGATGTGGACATCGTCGTCGGCGGTCCGTACAGCTCGGGAATCCTCGCGGGAGGAACGCACTTCGAGTACCAGAAGGCGCCCGCGGCCGTCGTCGACAAGGTGGAGCGGATCAAGGCGCTCGCCGAGCGCCACGGGATCGGCGTCAAGGCCGCCGCACTGCAGTTCTCCCTGGCCCACCCGGCGACGGTTGCCGCAATCCCCGGCGCCACGAAGCCCAGCCGCATCGCGGAAGACCTCGCTGCTCTCGGCGAGACGATCCCGGCCGCCTTCTGGACAGCCCTGCGCGAGGAGAAGCTGATCGCAGACTCCGCGCCCGTACCCGCCGCCTAGACCCTTCCCCCTCACCCGGTTCTTCAGGAGAATCCCGTGGCCACAACCACCGCATCCATCGACATTCCCGTATCGCCTGACCGCATCTGGCAGCTCATCGGCGGCTTCGACTCGCTTCCCGACTGGCTGCCCTACATCCCCGCCAGCGAACTCAGCGAGGGCGGACGCGTCCGCACCCTCGCCAACGAGGACGGCGGCGTCATCGTCGAGCGTCTCGAATCCTTCGACGACAAGGCCCGCACCTACAGCTACTCCATCGTCCGGGCCCCCTTCCCTGTCACCGGCTACCTCTCCACCCTCACCGTGCACGACGTGCCCGGACAGGACACGGCCCGTGTGGAGTGGTCCGGCACCTTCACTCCGAATGGCCTCAGCGACGACGAGGCCGTAGCCGTGTTCCACGGCATCTACACCGAGGGCCTCGCCGCACTGCACCGGACACTCTCCGTTGAAGGCGACTGACAGGCGGCTGAGCCCCAGTTGCCCACTGACGCCGGAGCCCGTCGAAGCCACGGCCGGTCGCTTTGTGCTCTCGGAATCCTCGGCCCGCGATGGTGGTGTCCTTGAGGGCGGCGTTGAACGAGGCGGGCTCCGGGTGGGTGTGATCGGTCAGTACCTTTACGGGGCCGTCTTCTCCTTGGGGTGCTGAGCGACTGTGCCCACGGCGAGGGCGTTGGCGGTCACGATCACGGCGATGGCCAGCCACGATGCCATGTCGATGTGCTGGCCCAGCACGAGCAGGCCGACCAGGGCGGCGAACACCGGGTTGACGCTCATGAAGATCCCGAAAAAGTGGGCCGGGATCCGGCGCAGCGCGAGCAGGTCAGCCAGGAACGGCACGGCGGAGGACAGCACTCCGGCGGCCAGTGCGCACAGCAGAGCGGGGGCCGTGGGCCGGTGGAGCCACAGAACTGCGACGCCTACGGGCAGGTAGAGCAGACCGGAGACGGCCGCGGCGGCGGCCGAGCCCTGCAGACCCGGCAGGCGCTCGCCCACGGTGCGGTTGAGCAGGATGTAACAGCCCCAGCAGACGGCGGCGAGCAGGGCCAGACCTATGCCGAGGTAGTCGGTGCTCGGCCGGGGGCGCATGAGGACCACCACGGCCGCGACGACGGCGAGGGCGCAGACCAGATTGGTACGGCGGCGGGAGCCGGCCAGTGCCACGGTGAGCGGGCCGAGGAACTCCAGGGTGACCGCGAGACCGAGACCGATCCGGTCGATCGCCATGTACAGCGTGAGGTTCATGGCGGCGAACACCGCCGCCAGGCCCAGCACAGGCCGCCATTGCGCGGTGGTGAACGACCGCAGCTGCGGTCGGCCCGCGCCCAGCAGTACTGCGGCTGCCACCCACTGGCGCAGCGCCACAACGCCTACCGGTCCGAGGACAGGGAAGGCGAGGGTGGCCACCGACGCTCCGACCTGGTTGGACAGACCGCTGCCCAGCATCAGAGCGATCCCGGACAGCCGGGGCGGAGCCGTCGGCGGTGCGGCCCCGGCTGTCATTTCCGTACGAGCATCAGTTGCCATGACGCGACCATCTGCCACGACGATGCATACGCAAAATGCATTGGACGCACCATCCATACACTTGGCGCATGGATGGTCGTACGGAGCTTGAGCTGCGGCACCTGCGCTGCCTGGTCACCATCGTGGACACAGGCAGCTTCACCGATGCAGCGATCGAGCTCGGTGTCTCCCAGGCCGCGGTCTCCCGCACCCTGATCGCGCTGGAGCGAATCCTCGGCGTACGGCTGCTGCACCGCACCAGCCGTACCCTCACCCCCACCACAGCCGGCGTACAGGTACTCGCCGGCGCCCGCCACCTGCTCGCCGACGCCGATGAACTGGTGCGCCTGGCCACCACTGGCCACACCCGCCTGCGCGTCGGCCACGCATGGTCGGCAATGGGCCGCCACACCACCGAATTCCAGCGGCGCTGGCACGACCGCCGCCCCGATGTCGAACTGCACCTGATCCGCCACAACACCCCCACCGGTGGCCTGGCCGAGGGCCTGTGCGACCTGGCCGTCGTACGCACCCCCATCGACACCCGCCGTTATGCCCACGCCCTTGTCGGCCAGGAGCGTCGATGTGTGGCCCTGGCCTCGGACGACCCATGGGCCAAGCGCCGCAGTGTCCGGCTGGAGGAAATCCGCGAGCGCACCCTCGTCGTCGACCGCCGCACCGGCACAACCACCCTGGACCTGTGGCCCGAAGGTTTCCGCCCCGCCGTGGAGTACACCCAGGACATCGACGACTGGCTGGCCGCCATCGCCACCGGCCGCTGCGTCGGGGTCACTCCCCAGGCCACCGCCACCCAGTACCGCCGTGACGGCATCGCCTACCGGCCCCTGCGTGACGCCGACCCCGTTCCTGTTCACCTCATCTGGCGCCGGCATGACCCCCACCCTGCTACTCACGCCGCCGTCGCCCTGCTCTCCGACCTCTACCGTGAAGACGCCTGACACCGAGATCTCGACACGGAGTCTCGAAACGGTTCTGCTGGGGCGGCACGTCCTGAGTCAGCGCCGGAGGCCCTGGAGTCGACTGCCGGCCGTCCGCAGGAAGCCGAGGAAGCCGCTGTCCGATTCCCGTCTCGCGGGACGAACTCGTCGTCGGCGCAGGGCCTTCTGGGCCCGTCAGGAGGGTGACCGCCGGCCGCAGTGGGCGCTGGAGCCTTGAGCCCGCGGAGAAGGATGCGCGGTCGCGCGGGCCCGCTTCCATCCGATTTTCGGTCGCGGCCGGTACCTCGGTGAACATTCACCGGTGATTTGTTGTGCGGTGTCCGATAACCGAGCATGGAAGCTTCCCCCGGCGGTTCCCGCAGCAGGCGTGCGCCCGCACGCTGGGCCGCCGCTGCACGGACCGGGGGCCGTGGTGCTGCCTCGCGGGGCAGGCGACGGTACCCAGCACGATGAAAGGCGCACCATCCCCATGCACGACACCGGAACCGTCCCGCAATCGGCTCCGGCCCCGACCCAAGGCCCCGAATCCGCCCGGACGGGGCACCTTCCGTCCCCGGAGCAGGAAGGGGGCAGCCGGCACGCCCGGCGCTTCGGGCTTCCGGTCGCCACCGCACTGGTCATGGGCAACATCATCGGGGGCGGCATCTTCCTGCTCCCCGTGTCCGTCGCCCCGTACGGCACCATCAGCCTCGTCGCTTTCGGCGTGCTCACCGTCGGCGCCATCACACTCGCGCTCGTCTTCGGGCGGCTCGCGCAGCGCGACCCGCGCACCGGCGGGCCGTACGTCTACGTGCGCGAGGCCTTCGGCGATTTCGCGGGCTTCCTGGCCGCCTGGTCGTACTGGATCACCTCCTGGGTGAGCAACGCGGCGCTCGCCGTCACCGCCGTGGGCTACCTGGACGTGCTGCTGCCCCTGCACGACTCGCCGTGGCTGATGATGGCCGCCGCACTCGTCGTGCAGTGGCTGCCGGCTCTCGCCAACCTCGCGGGGACCCGCTACGTCGGCGCGGTGCAGCTCGTCTCCACCGTGCTGAAGTTCGTGCCATTGCTGCTGGTCGCGATCGGCGGGCTGTTCTTCTTCGACCCGGACAACCTCGGTCCTTTCCAGGCCACGGAAGGCGGCGCGCTCGGCGCGGTCTCCGCGTCCGCCGCGATCCTGCTCTTCAGTTATCTCGGCGTCGAGTCGGCGGCGGTCAGTGCGGGCGAGGTGCGCAATCCGCGGCGCAACGTCGGACGGGCGACCGTCCTCGGCACTCTCGGTGCGGCGCTGGTGTACCTGCTGGGCACCCTCGCGGTCTTCGGTACCGTCGCGCACGACAAGCTGCTCACCTCCAGCGCCCCCTTCACCGACGCCGTCAACGCCATGTTCGGCGGCACATGGGGCGGCGCGGCGGTCGCCTGCGCGGCGCTGGTGTCGATCGTGGGCGCGCTCAACGGCTGGACGCTGCTCAGCGCCCAGACCGGGTACGCCGCAGCCCGCGACGGGCTGTTCCCGGCACGCTTCGCGGTGAAGCGGCGGGGGGTGCCCACCTTCGGTGTGATCGTCACCGTCGTCCTCGCCTCGTTGCTGACTGTCTACAACTACATGGCCGGGACGGCCCGGGTGTTCGAGATCCTGGTGCTGGTGACGACCTTCACCGCGACCGTCCCGTATCTCCTGGCGACGGCGGCCCAGCTGTACTTCCTCGTCTCGGGACAGCGCGACCGGGTCCGCCCGGCTCGCCTCGCCCGTGACGCCGTGCTCGCGCTTGCCGCCTTCGGCTTCTCCATGTGGCTCCTGGCGGGCTCCGGATACGCAGCCGTCTACCAGGGTGTGCTGTTTCTCTTCGCGGGTGTCCTGGTCTACGCATGGATGTCGGCCCGCAAGGCGCGCGCCTGACGCCTCGGCGGGGGACTGGCCGGCCGACCGGCCAGCTATGGACGGCCGTAGTGGAGTACCTGCGCTCGACGTGTTGGCTGGAGGTGTCGCCGTAGGGGTGACGGACACGAGACTGGGGGACAGATCGTCCCCCTGTGTCTGTGTGTCCCAGGTCGGCTGACGGCGGCCACGCCGACGGCTCGGGCCAGGCGGGCGGCTTCCTTGCGTATGGCGCGCGGTTCGGTGCGCCGCAGGTCCGCGGCGACGACGCGGGCCGATGGCGGATACGCGGCTGCTCGGCGTCGATCCCGTGGGCCGTCTTCATCACGTGCGGGCGGCCGTGGGCGCCGGGGTTCTGAGCGTTCCCGTCGTGGGGGGTCTGACGTGGACCGGATGTGCGCAAAGACGGCCGGCCGAGGAGGAATTCGTCGACGTTCGGAGTTCCGTCAACTGCCTATGGAGATCGCCGGTTGGGCGAACGGAGTCATGCCGTCGGGAGTGCCGGGGCGACGCGCATCACCCCTTGCGGCGGCGGAGCCCCGCACATCGCTCGCGGGGGGCGCGACGCACGAGCCCGGCCCCACTCTGCACGTCAGGACCAAGTCGGCCGATCAGGTGCCGATCCCGCGATTCTGCGTAGTCCCTTCGAGTAATGCGTTACCCATAAAGGGCGAACCGGAACAATAGGCGGCGTGGGGTGGAAGGAAGATCGACGGGAGAGTGGTGCATGCCCCTGCGGAGACGTAAGGCGCAGCTGAAGGCCCGGGCCGGGCAGGCAGCGGTCAGTGGATACGGTGCGGTGGATGCACGCCTGCCCATCAGCGAGCTGGCCAGGCAGTTGCTGCGCAAGGCCTTTCCCGACCACTGGTCCTTCCTCCTCGGTGAGATCGCCCTCTACTCGTTCGTGGTCTTGCTCCTCACAGGTGTGTACCTCACCCTGTTCTTCGACCCGAGCATGATGGAGAGCGTCTACACCGGTTCCTATGCGCCCCTGCAGGGCGTGAGGATGACGCAGGCCTACACCACCACCCTCGACATCAGCTTCGACGTGCGCGGAGGCCTGCTGATCCGTCAGATCCACCATTGGGCGGCACTGGTGTTCGTCGCCGCGATCGCCGTCCATATGTTGCGGATCTTCTTTACCGGCGCCTTCCGCAAACCGCGGGAGGCCAACTGGATTGTCGGGGTGACACTCTTCGTGCTCGCGCTCCTCGAAGGATTCGCGGGCTACTCGCTGCCCGACGACCTGCTGTCCGGTACGGGCCTGAGGACGGCGGCCACCATTGTGGGGTCGATCCCTGTCGTCGGAACGTACTTGGAGCTGTTCGTCTTCGGCGGACAGTTCCCGGGTAGTGACGTGATCCCCCGTCTGTATCCCGTGCATGTCCTGCTTGTGCCCGGCCTGATTGTGGCGCTGATCACCGCTCATCTCATCCTGGTGTTCTACCTCAAACACACCCACTGGGCGGGGCAGGGGAAGACCAATGAGAACGCCGTCGGCTCACCGGCGTTTCCTCACTTCACCGCGAAGACCACAGGTTTTTTCCTCATGGTGTTCGGCGTACTTACCTTGCTGGGTGCGCTCGCCCAGATCAACCCCGTATGGAACTACGGTCCCTACCGTGCCGACCAGGTTTCCGGTAACGCACAGCCGGACTGGTATGTCGGGTTCCTGGAGGGCGCGCTGCGGCTGATGCCGCCATGGGAGACCGACATCGCGGGCCACACCATCATGTGGAATGTGTTCATTCCGGCGATCGTGCTGCCGGGCGTGGTCTTCACCGTGCTCTTCCTCTATCCCTTCTTCGAGAAATGGGTGACGGGCGACAGCAGGGAACACCATCTGTGCGACCGGCCGCGCAACCGGCCGACCCGTACGGGGCTCGGCGTGGCAGCCATCGTCTTCTACGCTGTTCTCCTGGTCGCCGGCGGCAACGACGTCGTCGCCTTCTCGTTCAGGGTTTCGGTCGAGGCCATGACCTGGATCCTCAGAGCCGCGTTGATCGCCGCCCCGCTCCTGGCCTTCGCGCTGACCAAGCGCCTCTGCCTCGCCCTTCAGATGCGGGACCGCCGCCGGCTGACCGAGGGCGAGGAGACCGGCCAGGTGATTCAGTCGCTGAACGGCGGCCTCTCGGAGAGCCACCGCGGCCTGAGCCCGACAGCCCGCTACCGCATCCTGATGCGTGATGTCCCGACGCCCCTGGAGCTCCCCGCAAAGGGCCCGATCTCGCGTCGGCGACGGCTTCGGTCCGTAATGAGCGGCTGGTACTACGGGGACCGCGTGGAACTGCCTGCCACGGACGAGCAACGGTCCCGGATCGCCGAGCGGACCGCGCCGCCGGAGCCGGTCCGCGAGCCCGAGGGCTGAGAACCGTCCTCAGCCCTGGGCGCGCGCGTATTGGAAGACCATTCCGAACACCCCTGCCAGGACCACGCCCAGCCCGATCAGGAAGAGCCACAGACCGAACACCACACCGAGAGCGAGCACGGCCATCCCCGCGGCTGTCAGCGGCGGCCAGATGCTGTGCGGCGAGAAGAAGTCCACCGGGCCGGATCGCTCATGGATCTTCCCGTCTCCGCGGTCCTCGGGGCGCAGTCCCTTCCTCCGGTAGTTGGTGGCGAAGAAGAACGTGACCAGCGACGCCATAAGGAACGAGATGGTGAGAGCCGCCGTGCCTGTCGGATCCCGGGACCACACGGCGTAGAGAACATCGGTCACCAGAAAGAACCCCGCGACTCCGGCGAAGAGAACGGCCTCGGTCTTCATTCGCCCGACTCCTCGTCGACGCCCGATGTGGAGTGGGACCCGCCCCGGCCGAGGCCCGGCCTCTGCTTCTCCGGCGTGAGGGGGTGGTGCAGGTCGAAGGCCGGCGAGTCGGAACGTACGCGGGGCAAAGCCCGGAAATTGTGCCTCGGGGGCGGACAGGATGTCGCCCACTCCAGGGAACGGCCGAACCCCCATGGGTCGTCCACCTCGACCTTCGGCGCGTAGCGGCTGGTGTGCCACACGTTGTACAGGAACGGCAGTGTCGACAGGCCCAGCAGAAAGGAGCCGACGGACGAGATCGTATTGAGCAAGGTGAAGCCGTCCACCGCGAGATAGTCGGCGTAACGCCGGGGCATTCCGGCCTCACCCAGCCAGTGCTGGACCAGGAAGGTCAGCTGAAAGCCGACGAACAAGGTCCAGAAATGGATACGCCCGATGCGTTCATCCAGCATGCGTCCGGTCAACTTGGGCCACCAGAAGTAGAAGCCGCCGAACATCGCGAAGACCACTGTTCCGAAGAGCACGTAATGGAGGTGGGCGACGATGAAGTACGAATCGGTGAGGTGGAAGTCCAGCGGGGGCGAGGCGATCAGCACCCCGCTGAGGCCGCCGAGGAGAAATGTCACGAGGAAGCCGATCGACCAGAGCATGGGTGTCTCGAACGAGATACTGCCGTGCCACATGGTGCCGATCCAGTTGAAGAACTTGACACCGGTGGGCACGGCGATGATGAACGACATGGCGGAGAAGAACGGCAGGAGAACGGCTCCCGTCGCGAACATGTGGTGGGCCCAGACAACCGCCGAGAGCATGGTGATGCTGATCGTGGCCATCACCATTCCGAAATACCCGAACATCGGCTTCCGGCTGAACGCGGGAATGATCTCGCTGACCACTCCGAAGAAGGGCAACGCGACAATGTAGACCTCGGGATGGCCGAAGAACCAGAAAAGGTGCTGCCACAGCAGCGCCCCGCCGTTCGCGGAGTCGAAAACGTGCGCCCCGAACTTCCGGTCGGCTTCGAGGGCGAGCAGCGTGGCAGCGAGCACCGGAAACGCGAGCAGCGCGAGGATCGAGGTGAACAGAATGTTCCAGGTGAAGATCGGCATCCGGAACATGGTCATACCCGGCGCGCGCAGACAGACGATCGTAGTGATGAAATTGACCGATGCCAGGGTCGTACTGATCCCCGACAGCACCAGGCCCATGGTCCAGAGGTCTCCGCCGGCTCCGGGCGAGAAGACGGCACTGTTCAGCGGAGCGTAGGCGAACCAGCCGAAGTGTGCCGCGCCGCCGGGCACCACGAATCCGGACACCACGATGATTCCGCCGAAGAGGAAGAGCCAGTAGGTGAGCGCGTTCAGGCGAGGGAAGGCGACGTCGGGCGCGCCGATCTGAAGCGGCATGATGGCGTTCGCGAAGCCACCGAACATCGGCGTGGCGAACAGCAGCATCATGATGGTGCCGTGGATCGTGAACAGCTGGTTGTACTGTTCCGCGCTGACGATCTGAAGTCCTGGCCGGGCCAGCTCCGCTCGCATGAGCATGGCCAGCACTCCGCCCAGCAGGAAGAACCCGAACGCGGTGACGATGTAGAGATTGCCGATGACCTTGTGGTCCGTGGTCGTCAGCCACCCCATGAGTCTCACACCGGCAGAGATGCGCTTGTTGGCCACCGGCTCGGCCGGCGCGGCTTCCTGCAGGTCTTGCGCCATCGGTTCTCCGTCCCTCCCGGTTGACTCGATGGTGGAGCCTGCCGGCAGGGACGGCCCGTACGACTGGCGGTGACACCTCGAATTTCACCAGTTCACCGGTGCGCCGATCGGGTGTCCCAGGGGCCTGCTGCATCCAGTGTGCCCGGCGGTCGTGAGTCGGACCGTCGTCACGTCCGGTGCGATTGCCGGGGCGGACCGGGTGACGGGGCGTCTGTTCGGGCGGGAATGCGGGGCTGTGCCCTGGCAGCGGACCAGCCGCGTTCCGGCCCCGCTGCCGGTCCGTGAACCGGGCCGTACGGACCCCGCACGGGCAGGGCGTCGTAGGCGGCCCCGGGCCGACCGTTCCCCGAGCGATCCCGGCGCACCGGACCGCCCTCAGGACCGCCTCGTGCGCGCCCCGAAAGGCGTCGTATCGCACACGGGCCAGCCGGATAATGTGATCAACTCGGCAGTGGTGGTGCAACGAGAAGGGGCGGGGCCAATGGCTGACGGTGCGGCAGGGACCGGGGCGCTCCGGTGTCGCGGCGTGTGCCCGATGCGGGCGTCCGATGGTTCCCGGTGCCGCAGCGCCGAGGTACGGCACTGAGCGCCGAAGGCCCTCGCCAGTCCGGCTCCGCGCCGGATGCGGCAGAGGCATACCTGCTCACGTTCCTCGGCCTGGAGCCGTTGGAGGACGCCGTGTACCGGCTCCTCGTCGACCGGCCCGACAGTGAACCCGCTGCGCTCGCGGGCGAGTCGACGGGGCGAGCCGAAGATGTCGCGTGCGCCCTCGACGTCCTGGTGGAACGCGGTCTCGCCAGCGCCCGACCCGCGGGCGACGCCGTCCTGCGTTATCGGGCCTCTTCTCCCGTGCTCGCTCTCGGCCCCCTGCTGGAATCCCGCCGGGCGGCCTTGCACCGCGTCGAGTCGCTCGTGACGACCCTGGCCGAACGGCACCGTTCCGCCCAGGCCCATGCTTCGGGAGCGCCGGTCGAGGTGCTGTCGGGGGCGGCTGCGATCCGGCGCAGGCTTCTGCTGATGCAGGATCAGGCCACCATCGAGGTATGCACCATGATGCCGCTGCGTGAGGTCCACGCCGTGATCACCGTCGAGGACAACCACGACGAGATCGAAGACGTGCTGATGCGGCGCGGGGTCGCCCTCCGTAGCGTCATCGAGCGCGACTGGCTCGAACGTCCCGAAATGGCAGCGACCGCAGCCGCTTACGCCGCTCAGGGTCAGCACATCTCCGTGGTCGACGAACTTCCCATTAAATTGATCATCGTCGACCGGCGGATGGCCCTGCTGCCGCTCGCCCCGGAGCGCGACGACGTCGATCCGGTCGCGCTGGCCGTGCACGGTACCGGACTGCTCACCGCGCTCAGTTCGCTCTTCGAAGGGCACTTCGAGAGGGGCTGGCGCCTGCTGCCCTCCGGCGTGGACCCCGGGGCCGGACGCACCGGCGGGGCCGGACTCGACGCAGTGGACCGGCAGATCGTTTCCCTGTTGTACGTGGGACTCACCGACGCAGCCATCGCCCGTCAGCTCGGCATGGGGCACCGTACCGTCCAGCGCCGCCTGCAGTCCCTCATGGTCGAGGTGGGGGCGGCCACCCGTTTCCAGCTCGGCTGGCATGCGGCGTGCAGCGGTTGGTTGGACGAGACGGACGCGCAAAGCACCCCGAACCGGGGGGAAAACAGCGCCGTCTGAGGCGTATTTACGCCTCGGCGTGTTCACGCCAGGGACATCTCTTGTACGCCCCACCGACGTGACGAAACATCTAGGCACCGAGCGCGTGGGGCCCCCGCACCTCAGGCGGCTGGGCGAGTTCACGCATCCGTGCGATAGGGGAGGGTTCACGTGTTCCCGACACGACAAAGACGGCTCAGCCGTGTCCTGGCTGCCGCAGTGGTCGTCGCGGCCACCGGCTCCACGCTGCTGACGTCACCGGCCTGGGCCGAGGAGGAGGCGCCGCCGGCCACGACCGTGGCCGGCGACCGGGTGCCCGTCGCGCCCGCCATGACTCAGCGTCTCGACGACACGGTCCGTGAGGGCACTCCGGCCCAGGCCGCACGGGCGCACCTGAAGGCCCACCAGAACACGTACAAGGTTCCGGTCACGGACCTCAAGACCATGAGCACCAGCAAGGACGGCAAGCAGTCGTCCGTCCGCTTCCAGCAGAAGCACAACGGGGTACCGGTCTTCGGCGCCGAATACGCCGTGCAGACCGAGGCGGCGGACGGCGGTCAGAGCGTCACCTCCGCCACAGGCACCTTGTACACGGACCTGTCGGTCTCCACCACACCCAGCGTTTCCGAGGCCACCGCCGAGAAGCGGATGTTCTCCCTCGACGGGAAGCTGTCGCGGGTCAAGGAGACCAGGACCGAGGGCCACGGCCTCATCGTCCTGCCCGACGCCCGAGGCGGCAAGCTGGCCTGGCACTTCACCGTCACGGGCGCCGAGGCCAACGGCAGCCCCGTGCGCCAGGAGGTGTACGTCGACGCGAACATCGGCGGCATCGCCCTCTCGTACAACAACATCGACGCCGCGGACGCCGCGCCGGCCAAGGGGACGGGCGTGCGCGTGGACGGCTCCGAGGCGGAGCTGAACATCAACAAGGAGACGGGCGGGTCGTACACGCTCGTCGACTCCACCCGGGACATGTACGCGCGGACCGGCGGCCAGATACGCACCTACGACGCTCAGCGCAAGAACTACTCGCTCGTGGCGGGCGGCCCGGTCACCGAGGACATACCTCTGGCGACCTCCGCGAGCGACCGGTTCGACGCCACCAACACGTCCTCCGGCGCGGTCGACGCACACCTGAACGCGGCAAAGGTCTACGAATACCTCAAGGACAAGCTCGGCCGTGACGGTGTCGACGGCAAGGGCGGCACGATCTACTCCGTCGTCAACGTCGCGAGCAGCGGCAAGGACTACGCCAACGCCTTCTGGGACGGCTCCAAGATGGTCTACGGCCACATGGACGGCGTGCCGCTGTCCGTGGGCCTGGACGTGGTCGGCCACGAGATGACCCACGGCGTCACCGAGCACTCCGCCGGGCTCGTCTACCTGAACCAGTCGGGCGCCCTCAACGAGGCGATCTCCGACTACTTCGGCAACGCCATGGAGACCGCTGACAAGGGCGTCGCGATGAGCGACCCGACGTCCGGCCTCATCGGTGAATACCTCTGCAACGGCACGAAGCCGCTGGAGGAGTGCGCGCTGCGCGACCTCAACGACGGCCGCAGCGCGCAGACGGACTACAAGCCCATCACGCTCGACATCGACAACGGCGGCGTGCACTCCAACTCCACCATCGTCGGTGGCGCGCTGTGGGACATCCGCAAGAACATCGACGCCGGCCTCGCCGACCGCATCATGTACCGGGCGGCCCAGAACTACCTCACCCCGCTGTCCGGCTTCACCGACATGCGCAACGCGGTCACCCTGGCCGCGAAGTCCCTGAAGGTCTCCGCGGCCGATCTCGACGCCATCGGCCGGGCCTTCGACGACCACGGCATCGAGCGAGGCTGGGAGCAGAAGTCCGGCACACACGACGGCACCACCATCGGCGCCGACGTCCTGCCCGCCTACGAGGTCTACAGCGGCATCGACGAGCAGGCCGCCCAGATCAGTGGCGATGTCTACGCCATCGGCCACGGTGACGCGATCGCCTGGGACCAGGGCGGCGCCGCCTTCGGCATCACGGTCGGCCGCTTCGGCAAGAAGCCCCAGCACGAGCTGGCGCAGTCGGACGCCTACCTGATGGACCCGTCCCTCGACGACGAGCGTGTCGTCTTCACCCGGATCTCCGCCGCAGGCGTCGGCATCTACCGTGCCGGTGACAAGGGTCAGGGCGCGATCAAGAAGCTGGTCGACACCCCGGACGCCGATGAGACCGAGCCGGTCACCGAGAACGGCGCCCTCGCCTACATCAGCACCACTGCCGACGGCGAGCAGGACGTCATGCTCCTGAAGGCCGACGGCACCACGGTCGACGTGACGCCCGAAGCCGGCACCAAGGCCTCGCGCCTCGTCATGAAGAACGGCACCATCGCCTGGGCCGGCGGCGACGGGACGTACCTGTACGTCTACGACATCGCCACGGGGACGACCCAGAACAAGCGGATCCCTGGCTTCCTGTTCAACAGCCTCTCGGACATCCAGCTCACTTCGGACCGCGTCTTCTACCGCATCAGCGGCGGGTTCCTGATCCCGAGCACCACCATCGGATCGACACCGGCCGCCGACGTGACCCAGATGAAGAGCCTGACCTACCCGAAGAGTCTGTACGTCGCCCAGTTCTCGGTCAGCGACGAGTACTTCGCCTACTCGACGTACGACATCTGGGGCGCTCTCGGCGGCTGGACCGGCCCGACCAAGGTGAAGGTCTCCACGACGGCGGACGTGCTGGCCGGGCTGAACAATTTCAACCTCGCTTCCTGCTCCTCCGGTTCGCAGCTGGCCCCGTCGCTCGGTGACGGACAGCGGATTGTCTGGCTCGACACGACGGCCGCTGCGACGGACGTGGTGACGCGCGGGACCTTCGCGGGAACCTGCGAGTAGCGTCCGCCACTCGCCGGAGGTGGTCACCGGATCTCCCGGTGACCACCTCTTCGCGTACGGGCGTCGGAACGCTCGTCCAGTGGCAGCGACCGGGCGTGGAAACGCGAAGGGGCCTCGCCCAATAGGCGAGGCCCCTTCGTGTTGCTGAGGCTGGGGCAGCGCGCGTCGCGCTCGACACGGCGGCGCTGGGGCGGGGCGGCTCACAGCCGGCGCGCAACGTAAGCCTGATCGCTACGCGGTCCCGCTCAAGCGCCACCCGCTGAAGCCCACGACCGGCAGCGTGAAGAGCTGCCTGGCACGCGATGCGGGCGCCCGCAGCGGCAGCGACGCATGGTCCGGCCGGTGCCTCCGGCGCTCAGAGCGCTGGAGACCACCGGCCGGTGTGTGTAGCGGGGGCCGGCTACATGGGGTCCACGTTCTGCTTGCCGCCGCGGCCCTCCTGCTCGCTCTGCTCCTGCAGTCGGCGGGCCTGGTCCGTCAGCCGCTTACGCTCCTTCGGGTCCGTGGTGCGCGCGGCCTCGTCCTTCATCTCCTGCGCCTTGGCACGCATCTGCTGGGCACGGCCGGATTCTCCTGCAACGCTCATGATCACTCCTGGATCTGTCGGGAAGAGCGGGCCTCATCAGCGAAACAGCGCTCCGGCACCCACGCATCTCGAACAGTCACCCACCGCTATCCCTACAGCTCAGGCCCGCCCCGCTCGTGTGCCGGGGCGCGTTTGCCCGCTGCATCCTGTGCAGGCATCTCCCGACCAGACCCTTGGCGGTTGGATTGGCCGGTCGCGGTTCGCCGCCATCGTCGTGGACAGGAAGGCATGAGCGAGGACAGGGTCGTGGCATCCGGGCGAGGTGGCCCCGGCCTGAACGGCCTGCAGGGGATCAAGGTGTTGCTCTCCGTGCCGGAGCCCGTTGTTGTGATATGCGTATCCCGGACGAGTTTCGTGACCAACTCGGCGTTAAGTTCGCGGTGTTGTTGCCATATCTGGTCGAGCGGCAGCGGTGGCTGATGAGGCGCTCCACTCCCAGCCCTGCCCTGCCGTCCCGGCGGCGCGAGCCCCCAGGCACCTGCCGCGAAGTGGGACCAGGTCCTCCTGTCCGATCCCGCCCTGACCAGGGTGGCGACCCGCCGACAACTCGACTGCCCCACCACCACGTTGGCCCCCGACGGTGCTGCCTGTCGCGGCCGCCCGCCCAGGCTCGCCTTCCACGGACAGGTTCTGGCCACCGTGCTCCATCTACGGGTCGCCCCGGCCGCAGAACCTCTCGCCGTACTCTTCAGCAGCAGCCGCACGGCCATGCACCGCACCCTCCTGAAAAGCAGAAAACTACTCGGGCCCACGGAATCTCCATCCCGCCCGCGACAACCCCACCCGCAGCCCTCGCTTGGGCGGTGCGACTCTGATGAGCATCACACGGACCTCCGTAGCAGCTTGAGCACCGAGCGTATTTCTACTCCAGTAGCTTTCACCCGGTGCAGTAGCTTGCCAACGCCGCCTGGAATCACCAGCTGCCGCGCAGCAGAGCAACCGGAGGATCACAAATGCCCCGAGAGGCGCCTTACCTTGCAGTAGCCGACGCGCTGCGCGCACGGATTCTCGCGGGAGAGTGGGAGATCGGGGAGCGCCTGCCGTCCCGGGCGCAGCTCGCCGAGGAGTACGAGGTCGGGCGCAACGTCATGCAGAGGGCCATGGACGGTTTGATCATCAAGGGCCTCCTCGAAGGACGCGCGGGCTCGGGTACCTACGTCCGTATGCCGCGCGAGCGCCTGCAGATCGTCCGCTCGCGGCACCGCGAACGCCGGGGCGGCTCCCCCACCCGCGCCGGCCTGGAGGAGCGGGGCAAGGCCGGCGCCTGGGATTCGCACAGCAACGCGCGCGTCCCCGCCCCTGAGGCAATCGCCGAGAGGCTCGCCATCAGCCCCGGAGACCTCTGCGTCAACACGCACTACGAATTCCTCGCCGACGGGCAACCCGTCCAGCTCTCCGAATCCTGGGAGCCGATGGCCATCACGGACGGAACGCCGATCGTACTTCCCGAGACGGGCCCTCTCGCGGGAAAGGGGGTGGTCGAGCGCATGCGCTCCATCGGCGTGGAAATCGAGACCGTGGTCGAGCTGCCGCGCCCGGCTCGTGCCACCCAGGCACAGGCGAACCTACTGGGGATCAGCGTCGGGGACCTGGTGCTCCAGATCGAGCGGACCATCTACGACACCGACGGACGTCCGGTGGAATCCGCCGACATCGTCATTCCGGACGTGCGCCGGGAAGTGGCCTACGAATTCGGAGTCGACCAGCCGTAGCCCGTTGAATTCAGTGGAGCGAGATTTAAGAGCCGAAAGCAGATGATTCGAATGTCAATGCCCTCCCGGTTCGGACTCCTGCGCGATCCGGACTTCGGGCGTTTATTTGCCGCCACCGCGCTCGGCCAACTGGGCGATCGCATCATTTTTCTGGCGTTGCCTCTGGTTGCAATCGTGGCATTGAATGCTGACGAGTTCCAGGTTGGACTCCTGACGGCGATGACCGCGGCAGGCTCACTCCTGGTCGGGCTACCGGCAGGTGCGTGGGTGGACCGCATGCGGAAGCGATCAGTGATGATCAGCACTGATCTCGCGAGGGCGGTGGCCCTCTCGACGATACCGGTGGCGTGGTGGTCGGACCTTCTGACGATCTGGTGGCTCTACGCAGTCGCGTTGGTTCATGGAGTGCTGACAGTCTTCTTCGATGTCGCGTACGTCAGCTATCTGCCGCACCTGGTGGGACGCGGCAATCTCGTTGAAGGAAACTCGAAACTCTCGGCAATACGCTCGGTAACCAGTATCAGTGGACCAGGGATGGCGGGACCACTGGTCGGCTGGCTCGGAGCCCCTGCAACGCTTTTGGTGAGTTCGGTCGGGATGGCGATGTCGGGTCTGCTCGCGACCAGTATCCGCAAACGCGAAAAGAAGCCGGAGCCGAGTGAGCATCCTCAAATGATTCGAGACATCAAAGAGGGATTGAAGTTTGTTCTCAAGCGTCCCACCCTGCGCGCAATCATCCTGGGAGACGCGATATTCAACCTCTTCCTGGTCATGTATCAAACCATGTTGCTGGTCTTCTTGGAGAGGGAGATAAACCTCGAGTCCTTCGGTATCGGCCTCGTTCTGTCAGGAATGGGCTGTGGTGCCCTGCTGGGCGCACTGTCGGCAACCAGGGTCTCGAAGCGGATCGGGCAAGGTCCGGTCATCTGGCTCGCACCACTTGTCACCTGTCCGCTGACAGTCCTGATGCCGTTGGCGCATCCGGGTTGGAGCGTGTATGTGGCTGCGCTCGGACTCGCGTCCCTTTCCCTGGGCGGAGTCATCCGCTTTGTGGCTCAATCAAGCATCCAACAGACCCTCACACCAGATCGGCTCCTGGGCCGAATGAGCGCGACAGCCCGGTTCGTCTCCTGGGGCGGCATCCCGCTCGGCGGGCTGTTGGGGGGAGCCTCGGGCTCTGTGTTCGGAGCAAAGACTACATTGTGGATCGGTGCCGCCGGCATGACGTTGAGTACCCTCCCGTACTTCCTGTCACCGCTTCGAAGCATGCGCGAATTGCCCGAGGAAGAAGATCCCGAGCTCGTGCGCTGAGGATTGCAACGGCTGACACCATGAGGTGGACCGGCCTCGATGGCCATGTCTGGCAGGGGAGTTGAGCGTTCGGTCCGGTGTGGGGACGTCGCCGTGGATCGTGTCGGATGAGCCGGGGGACCGCCTTGAGCCGCTGCTGCCGCAGCGCGACCGGCGCCTTTGGTGTCCGGGCCGTAAACCGTTGCCGGACCGGGAGGTGCTGTGCGGGATCCTGTACATGCTGCGCACCTGACCGGCTTCCACAGTCGGGGTCCAGCCGTTCTTGCGCTCCAGCGGCGCAACCGCGCCCCGCGTCCACGCCAATGCCGACTCCCGCGGCTCTGCCCGGGAGAACGAACCGGCCGGGCACCTCGGTCGGACCCGCCGACCGACGCCGGGCACTCTCCGGCCTCGCATCCCACCCCATGACAAGCCCGACGAACCGTCACCACAAAGAATGTTGCAGTACTGGCCAGCAGTACTGCCGGGCGCGGGCCGTCGTGGTGCGCCATCTTGTGCGGTGAGGGAGGGAGCGGACAGGTCTGGATCTGCCACGGACGGCGGTGAACCGTGGTGTGATGGCGCCGTGAGCCGCGCTGCAGAAGAGACCAACCGCCGCATGCTTCGGGCACGGGATGCGATGGACCGCGCCTACGCGCAGCAGCTGGACGTCTCTGCCCTGGCCCGGATCGCCCATGTGTCCCAGGCGCACTTCACGCGCACCTTCCGGGCCACGTTCGGCGAGACGCCGCACCGCTACCTGCAGCGCCGCCGTGTCGAGCGTGCGATGTTCCTGTTGCGGGAGACCGAGCGGAGTGTGACGGACATCTGCTTCCAAGTCGGCTTCGGCAGCCCGGGAACCTTCAGCCGCACATTCCGCGACATCGTCGGCCGGTCACCGAGGACGTACCGCAAGGAAGCGGTGGCCACGGGCGTACCCACGTGCTTCACGATGGCGTGGATGCGGCCGAGCGACTGAGCGTCCGCACTGCCCGTACCGTCCGTCGATTGAGCAGTTCTGGATAAGTTTTCGTCCGGCTTGCCCAGTAGCGTGATGCACATGTTCAACGCCATCACACACTCACAGATCTACGTCCTCGACCAGGACGAGGCCCTTGACTTCTACGTCGGAAAGCTTGGTCTGGAGACCAACGCCGACATCGACCTGGGCTTCATGCGCTGGCTGACCGTCAGCGTCCCGGGTCACCCGGAGCGCCAGATCCTGCTGGAGAGGCCGGGCGCTCCGGCGATGTCCGAGGAGACGGCGCAGCAGGTCCGCGAGCTGGTGACCAAGGGCGTGATGGGTGGCTCGCTCATCTTCAGCACGGACGACTGCCGCAAGACGTACGAGACGCTGCTGGGCCGGGGCGTCGAGTTCACCGAGGAGCCCACCGATCGTCCGTACGGAACCGACTGTGGCCTTCGCGACCCCTTCGGCAACAGCATCCGCTTCACCCAGCTGAAGGCCTGAGGACGGCCCGTGCTCAACTGGCTGCCCCGGTATGGGCGTACTGGCCTGGGGTGATGCCCATGACCCGCTTGAAGTGCCGGGTGAGGTGGGACTGGTCGTAGAAGCCGGTGGCGGCCGCGACCTTGCCCGGCGGCTGTCCGTCGAGTAGCAGACGGCGGGCCAGGTCGACGCGGCGGGACGTCATGTACTGGTGGGGTGCGATGCCGAAGGCGGCGCTGAAGGCACGAACGAGATGCGTGGGGTGGGCGTGGACCAGACGTGAGGCTTCGGCCAGGGTGATGGTTTCGAGCAATCGCTCGTCGAGGAGGTCACGCAGGTCCTGGGCGACACCGCGGTCGGGCCCCGCTCCGCCGACGACCAGCCTGGGGCGCAGGTGCCCGCGCAGGCGCTCGCTGATGAAGGCCAGACGGCTCTCCGCCTCGAACTCGTCGCCCCGGTCGGCCAGGGCTGTGTGCAGCTGCCCGACGCGTCTGCGCAGGACGCAATCGGTGAGGTCCGGGCCGTCCACCGCCGGACCGATGAAGCGCTCGTCCAGCTGCGACATGTCGAGATAGAGAACGCGCTTGCGGAAGCCGTGAGGGGTGGCAGGTGAGCCGTTGTGCGGGACCTGCGGCGGGAGCAGGCTCACGGTGTCGTCCGGGGTGGCGCGCTCGTGGCGGTCCAGGTCGTAGCGGACCGCGCCGTCGTCGACAATCAGCAGGGTCCAGGCATCGTGGACGTGCATGGGGTACGCGTGCTCGGTGAAGTGGGCGTGGAAGACCTCCACGACCCCCGCGACCGGCGGGCGCCAAGCGGAGATTTTCTGCCGGGGCATCATGCAAAGAACGTACAAGACGGAGAAGGCGGAACCCGGGAGTCTCGAAGCATGAGAACCAATGATGAGACCGAGACCGAGACCGAGACCGAGACCGAGACCGAGACCGAGACCGAGACCGAGACCGAGACCGAGACCGAGACCGGGGTCCGGGTCGAGACCGGTGCGGGCGACGAGAACGTGCCTGTCCGCTTCGACACGAAGATCGCCGTACTGCTGCGCGACGACCTGGAGCCCTGGCAGCGGCTGAATGTGACCGCCTTCGTGGTCAGCGGGCTCGGCACGGCATCACCGGAGGTGATCGGCGAGCCGTACGCGGACGCCGACGACACCACGT
Organism: Streptomyces sp. NPDC058239; assembly: GCF_042882185.1. Lineage (NCBI taxonomy): Bacteria > Bacillati > Actinomycetota > Actinomycetes > Kitasatosporales > Streptomycetaceae > Streptomyces > Streptomyces sp. NPDC058239. Next base: position 32,870 of record NZ_JBHVWS010000024.1, on the reverse strand, counting down.
ATCTGCCGATGTTCCGCCAGCCTGTACTGGTCTTCCAGGGCACGAAGGAGACGCTGACCACTGCGCACGGTCGTGCACTGTCCCGCTCGCTACCGAGAGCCGTGTTCACCTCGGATCTGTTCAGCACGGGCAACGACCGGGACAACCGGGCAGCTGTACGGGCCGTGGGAAAGGACCAGCTCGATCTGGTAGGGATGGCCATATACGGACCGCGCAATGCGGTGGACAAAGTCCTCAAGGGCGCGCGGATGCACGCCTGAGCACCGAACCCCACGAACGTGCCCTCACCCTCGAAGCCATCATCCGTATCACCAGCAGAGGCAGCGGCCCCGGCGCGCAGTCGGCCGCGAGGCCAGACGACCGACCGGGCATCTCGTCGGCAGCTCTCCCGGCCGGCCCCACCGATTCCGCCCAGATCCTCAACGGCGAAGGCGGCACCCGCGGCTGATCACCGTGCACAGCAGGCTGGGAGAGGCGCCGGCGCTCCTCGCCGCCCCAAAGCACCGACTGACCGCCTCGCCCGCACAACGGAGCAGACACATGAGCAACCAGCACGCCATTGACTGGGACGACGCGACCTGGCTCAACCCTCCTCTCGACGCTGTCAGCGACAGCGCCGGACTGCTGGTCACCACCCGGAACCACAGTGACTTCTGGCGCACCACCAGCTACGGCTTCGTTCGGGACAACGGGCACGCGCTGCTGACCGCCCTGCCGGACGCCGGCGCCATCGAAGTGACCTTCGTCGCCGACTTCGACACCCTCTACGACCAGGCCGGACTCATGGTCCGCGTGGACGAGCAGACGTGGATCAAGGCCGGCGTGGAAATGACGGACGGCGTCCCACACCTCGGCGCCGTCGTCACCCGCGGCCACTCCGACTGGTCCTTGGCCCCCGTGCCCGACTGGAACGGACGTCACATCACCGTCCGGGCCAGCCGCGACGGCGACGCCGTGACGATCCGGGCCCGCCGCGACAGCGACCCATGGCGCATGGTCCGGCTCGCCCCACTCTCGATCGAGGCAGCAGCATCAGCCGGCCCCTTCTGCTGCTCCCCACAGCGAGAGGGCCTGAAAGTGCGGTTCACCGGCTTCTGTCAGGGGCCGGCCGACGCATCACTCCACGACCCGACCCCGTCGTAGATCAGGGGGGCAACACGCCCCTGGAGCCGGAAGGGCCTCCGGTTCGGAGCAAGCCCGCTCCTGCCGCGCGCCTTTCATGTGCGCGCGGGCAGGGCCCGGATTGTTTCGTGGCTGTCGGGCGACATTCTCAACTCAGGATCGATGATGACTCATTGCTCTCTGGTGATGGGCGGTCTCGCCATGTAGTGTCACCGGCAGATGTCGTGGTTCGCAGTACCTGCCCGCGCTCCGGCGCGGGCACTTTGCTGTGCAGTGCCTGAGAACCAGGGCGATCACCTCCGGGTCCGCGCGGTGCGGATCCGACTATCGACTGAGAGGCACCGGCATGGCCAGCGGAACCGTCAAGTGGTTCAACTCGGAAAAGGGCTTCGGCTTCATCGCTCAGGACGGCGGTGGCCCCGACGTCTTCGCGCACTACTCCAACATCAACTCCACCGGCTTCCGTGAGCTCCAGGAAGGCCAGGCCGTCACCTTCGACATCACCCAGGGCCAGAAGGGGCCGCAGGCGGAGAACATCACCGCCGCCTGATCCGGCGACAGGCACCGCTGGGCCCCGGAGGATCCACTCCGGGGCCCAGCACATTCCGCTCGGCCCATTGGGACGCGCCCCGGGCCTCGGCGTGCAGACCGCCCGCGGGACTCCGGGCACAGAAGACCTGGGACCCGGAGCCGCCGCATGCTGCTCTGCTCACTCGCACTCCGAGCGCACAGGCGCCGGCCGCCGATCCGCAGCGCCATGCCGGTCCGCGCTCGACGAGCCAGGCAGCTGGTCAGTGAACACCCCTCGGATAATCCGGAAGCACGGAGCGCAGACGGCTTCTAGGATCACGAGCAGGGTGGGGCTGTAGCGCAGTGGTCGTCGCGCCTTCACGGCATGTAGGAAGACGCCGGTTCGAATCCGGTCGGCCCCACCCGACTCTTCGTGGTCGAACCCACGTCTGCTCGCATGCGGTCGGGTCTTTGAGTCCGAGGCTGCGGGAAGTCGCGCAGCAGGCGCAGGATCCCGTCGACCTCTCCACTCTCAAGGCCTCCCGTCATCGAGGACATGAAAGCGCTGATGGCACGTCTCAAGCGCCCCGCGTGACCCAACATCCATGAACGGGATGCTGAACATTTCCGGGCGGCTCCGTGAAGTCGCTCAGGACCGACCGGTAACCGAACAGCGGATCATTAACGTCCGCTTTATGAAACACATATGCAGAACAGCCGGGCTCGCCCTCGCGCTGCTGCTTCTCGTGCTGGGCACAGGCGCCCAGGTCGCGTCCGCGCATGTCACGCGCGAGCATGCGGAACTCGTAGTCGCGCCCGGTGACAACGTCACCAGCGGTCGCCTGATCGTGCACAACGCCGTCGTGGCTCCCGAGCAGGCCGGTGCGTGGGCGGCCGGGCTGCTCTCGGCCCCCTGCCCGGCCACCGGCTCGGGCGTGCCCGGTGACAACGGCGGCGTGCCCGGCGGCGTCGTCATCGAGCTGGCGTGGAGCTGCCACGTCGATGCGCTCGACCTGAGCCCTCTCATCGACAAGGGCGGACTGACCCAGGTCGTCGTCGAGTTCGACGGCACGGCGGTGGACGCCTCTGCAGCCACCCCGGTCGTCGACGTCCGCGGCGCGCACGCCCTGCCGTCGTTCCCCTGGCTCACGGTCGCGCTTGTCACGGCCGCCGGTGTCGTACTGCTGCTCGCGGTCTGCCGACCGCCGTTCCTCGTCCGCGGACTGCGCGGTACCCGGCGGCGCTGGCAGCTGGCGACCGCCGGAGCCGTCGCGCTGTCCTTCCTCGCACCCCAGGCGGCCTTCGCCGACGACAGCGCGGATCCGGTCGACACCGTCACCGTCGAGGGCACCGTCTTCAAGGACCGCAACGGCAACGGCGAGCGGGACAAGGGCGAGCAGCCCATGCCCGGCATCGACGTCACCGACGGCGCCGTGTGGACCACGACCGGCGCGGACGGCTCGTACAGCCTGCACTTCGACCCGAAGCGGCGCGAGACCGACCTCGTCAGCATCGTCTCGCCCGACGGATATACGCCGGCGCTGCGCAAGGACTACATCCCGCAGTTCTTCCACAAGGTCCCCGAGACCGGCGGCAGAGGCGTCGACTTCGCGCTCGTACCCGACCGCAACGCCTCGAACCCCACCGAGAAGTGGGTCATGAACTCCGACCCCGAAGTCGGCAACCGCACCGACGACGAGGCCCTCCGCGCGCTGCCCCAGTGGACCGGCCAGGTTCAGGCGATGTCCGAGGTCGACGGCGCGACGATGCAGATCGCGACCGGTGACCTCACCGTGACGGACTACGCCGAGGAGCCGCGCCGCCAGGGCGGGTACGACCTGTTCAGCAAGGGCCTCGAGGAGGGGCGGCTCGGTCACCCCTTCTATCCGGTGATGGGCAACCACGACTTCGGCGGCACGGCGACCTCCCAGGGATACGCCGGCAGCATGGAGTACTACCGCCGCAACCTCGCCCCCGAGTGGTACAGCTTCGACCGCAACGGCCGCCACATCGTCGTCCTCGAGGACAACTACGACGCGAGCGGGCTGAAGCCGCAGCTGGAGTGGCTGCGCCGGGACCTCGCCCGGCACGCGGTCGGCAAGCAGGTGTTCGTCTTCGCCCACCGCTCTCTGTTCACCCAGTGGGGTCCGGGTGCCGGCATGCAGCCGACGATCGACGAGCTCGCCAAGTACGACGTACGGATGGTCGCCGCCGGTCACAACCAGCAGGCCGAGTTCCGGCGCGGCGCCTTCAAGCGGTCCGTCGAGATCAACAACCAGGGCACGTACGGCATCGACGGCGCCCACCCCGACTACAAGGTGCTCGACTTCAGTGCGATCACGGATGATCCGCGCACGCCCCGCAACGAGGACACCGGCCATGTGACCGGAATCCACCGGCAGTTCGAGATCGACGACGACGCCGCGCTGGTCAGCCCCGCGCAGGGAAGCGTGCACGGCGCCAAGGCCGCAGTGCCCGTCGAGGTGTACGCGGAGGACGACGGCCGCACGCCCGCCAAGGCGGTGCTGACCGTCCGCAACAGCCGAGGGCACCTGGTGAAGCGTCAGGACGTGCGCTTCGGCAAGGGGGCGTCCCGCCCCGGGATCGAGAACTGCTACACCCCGCCCGGCGGCACGCCGGAGCCCTGCCCCGACGCACGCGGCGCCTGGACGCGGGCGAGCGGCACACTGCACGGGCTGCGGCCCGGCACGTACACCGCCGAATCGGTCGCGTACGACACCCGGGGTAAGCAGTTCCCCGCCGTGAAGAACACCTTCGAGATCGTGCGCGACTCCGAGCTCGCGAAGCCCAGGACCGGGCAGGACTGGCTGCGACAGGGTGGCGACGAGGCCGGTCGGTCCGCGAGCGTCGACGAGCCCGGCGCGAAGTTCGACCTCAAGTGGACCCGCCACACGGGCGAGCAGTTCAACCTCAACGGCTCGGTGGTCACGGACGGCAAGCTCATCGTCTCGTCCCGCGCTTTCGACTCGCCGTACAGCATGATGCTCGCGTACGACATCGCCTCCGGGCATGAACTGTGGCGTACGTACCTGGACGGCGATGCCGAGTCGGCGCCGACGCTCCACGGCGGCGTGGTCTATCTGACCACCGGCGTCGGCCGGATCTACGCGCTCGACGCGGCGAGCGGCCGCATCGTCTGGCAGTCGATCGACCGAGAGGAGACCCACGGGGACACCGTGCGCCGCTACGGCCGCGCGGGCGGACCTGTCAGCGTCTTCGCGCTGGCGGGCGCGGAGCGCCGCTCGGTCGCCGTCTACCAGGACGCCTACACGGTCCGCTGCCGGGACGCCGAGACCGGCGGGATGCTGCCCGGCGGCTTCGGCGCCGCGTTCTCCTGGGGACAGGCCCACAGCACGGTGATCCGCGAGCCCGGCTCCAACACCGCCTACCTGCAATCCATGTCGAGCAACACCGTCATCGCCATGGACCTCGCGACCTGCACCCAGCTGTGGGTGAAGGACCCCGCGGGCGACATCGACAGCCACTCCTCGCCCGTCCTGACCGACCCGGCCACGGGCGAGGCGAAGCTGGTGACGTTCACGGCGTACGGCGTCCGCGGGCACGACCCGAAGACGGGCACGGTGACCTGGGAGTCCAAGCTGGGCGGCGGCAGCACCTGCGAGCCGGGGCGCGCCCCGCTCACCAGCCCGGCCGTGTGGGGCGACATCGCCTATGTCGCGGGCCGGGACGGTGTCGTACGCGCCTACGACACGAGCGCGACCGATCCGTCGAAGCCGGTGTGGGAGGCCAAGTCCGGCTATCTGGCGGGGGAGAGCCCGCTGGACGACAAGTGGCGGGTCGCCATGGGCTGTTCGGCCGGCGCCGGTTCGCCGACGATGCACCCGCTGGTGACGAAGTCCCATGTGTACGTCGGGACGTGGGACGGTCGCCTGCTCGTCCTGGACCGGGCAAGCGGGACGCAGGTCGCCTCGTACAACCTCGGCGCGGGAGTGGCCTCGGCCCTCTCCGTGAGCGGTGACTGGGTCTTCGCCCTCACGGACGACGGCACAGTCCACGCGCTCGCCGCGCGCCGGAAGTAGAGGGGAAGCACCACCGTGCGATCACCTCGCAGCGGGGTGCTGCTCCTGCTGGCCGCCGTCCTCGCGCTGCTCCTGGGCAGCGCGGGGACGGCGAAGGCGCACCCCTTCGGAACCCCTCCCGTCGTGAAGATCGAGGCGGCGGGCACCGCCGTCGACGCCACCTGGTCCGCGCAGCGGGACGACATCGCCGTCCTGAAGAACGAGTCCGGGGATGACGAGGCGGGCTATCTGCGCTCGCACATCGTCGTACGCCAGGACGGCCTCCCCTGCCGTGTGGACCGGGCGCAAGGCGTGAAGCTCCACTTCGTCTGCCCGCGGCCGGTGGACCGCATCGAACTGACCGTCACGGCGCTGACGGACGTCGATCCGGCGTACCGGACACTGTCGGTGACGGGCACGGGCTCCGGCGGGCTGCACACGGCACAGGAGCCGACGCGGACGCTGACCCTGAAACCGGCGGCCGCTGGTACCGCCGCGGTCTCACCGGCCGCTTCGGGCCCGGGGGCCTGGACAACCGGCCTGACCTCGCTGCTGGACCACGGCGCGGCCCTCCCACTGGCTCTTCTCGTGGCCGCGGCCGTGGGTGCGCTGCACGCCTGCGCGCCGGGGCACGGGAAGTCGCTGGCCGCCGGGTACCTGGTGGGCGGCAGGGGCAGGCCGCGCGACGCGGTGTGGCTGGGCGGGATCGTGGCCGTGATGCACACGTTCTCGGTCGCCGCCCTGGCGGTCGGCTGGTGGCTGGCGGCGAACAGCACGCCGGACATCGCGGCGCTGACGGGGTGGCTCCAGCTGATCGCGGCGCTGGTGGTGGCCGGGGTGGGCGTGGGCCTGCTGCGGCGGCATCTGCGCCACCGAAGGCACCACCAACCCCATCACGGGCCTGATCACGAGCACGGGCATGACCACGGGCATGACCACGGGCATGACCACGGGCATGACCACGGGCACAGCCATCACATCCCGGATGCCCCGTCCCTCCTCACCTGGCGAGGCCTCGTGCTTCTCGGCGTGTCGGGCGGCCTGCTGCCCTCGCCGTCCGCCTTCCTCGTCCTGCTCACCGGCCTGCTGACCGGCAAGGTCGGCATCGCCCTCGCGATGGTCGTCGCCTTCGGCCTCGGCATGGCGCTGACGCTCACCGGCGTCGGCCTGATCGTGCTGCACGGCCGGGACGCGCTGCTGGACCGTGTCTCCCGCTCCCGGACGCTGCGGACGTGGACACCGAGGGTTCCACTGCTCGCGGCCTCGGCGGTGGTGGCCGGAGGGACGGTGGCCTCGGCGGTTGCCGCAGGCCACCTCCTTGCTCCGTGATCTCCGTAGCTCCGTGAGTTCCGTGACGTCCCCGTACGACAAAGGCGCCCCCGTCCGGCATGAAACCGGGCGGGGGCGACCTGCTCCGGCAGGCCGGACAGCGCGAGACCGGTAACCAGGACGGCCGCGGATACTCTCCCGGGCATTGACCACGGAGTGAGCCCCCGGCGGCATCGGCTACTGCAGACTGCCGATCTCCTTCAGCCGGTCGACGTAGTTCTGGGGTATCCGACCGCTGACGTCCGGACCGACGTTCAGCAGGAAGAGGGAGTTGCCGGCATTGGCCTTGTGGAGGTTGTCGACGATCTCCTGGGCCGGACGCGGTTGCCCTGTGGATGTGGTGTGGAACCAGGTGCGGTTCGTGTCCAGAGTGTCGCTGCTGTCGGTGGGACGCGCATTGGTGGCCGGAGGCATGCCTTGGACGGGGACCTCGTAGACGATGACGTCCGTCGTCTGCAGCGTGCCCAGGTGGTCGTTGTTGGCCACGACGGTGTGCGGCGAGACCTCATGGATCATGTTGCGTACAGGCTGGTAGGGAATCTCCGAGTACGGAACCTGCCAGCCCCAGCCGTCGAACCACAGATAGTCGATCTGGCCGTACTTGGTGAGCAGCTCACGCAACTGGTTTTCGATCAGTTCTCGGCTGTTGCCGTTGTGCCGGTCCCAGATGGAGAAGTACAGGCCCACCTTCAGACCGTTGGCGTGCATGGCGTCGACGTACTCGCGGACGATGTCACCCTTGCCGCCGCGGTACGGGCTGCCCGCGATGTCGTGATCGGAGTAGGCCGTGTCCCACAGGCTGAATCCGTCGTGATGCTTGGCAGTGAGCACACCGAACTTCATGCCGGCCGACTTCATGGACTTCGCCCACTGATCGGGGTCGAGGTCGGTGGGGTTGAACTTGGCCGGCGAGGCGTTGGGGTCAGCCCACTGTGTGTTGTCATACGTCGACATGTTGAAGTGCATGAACATGCCGAAGTTATCGCGCTGCACCCACTCCTGTGCCCGCTTGGACGGCCTGATCACCTGGTTGCCGAACGCCTGGACCTCGGCAAGCGCAAGGTAGTTGGTGCCCTCGAGCTGTACGCGTATGTAGCGGGCCGGACGGTTGAGTGTGACGTCGGCCGACGGGCCGTTCAGCGTGCCCACTTTCCAGGAGCTCACGCCCTCCTGTGCGCGAGCCTCGTCGAGCCCTCCGGCCTTGATGGGCTTGTCGGACACCAACACCCAGAAGTTCGACAACCGGTCGGTGCAGCAGTCGGAGCGATTCCATACGACCACCTTGTTGAGCTTCCGCATCGCACCGAGATCGGTCTCCCACCAGGGCTGTGTCTCCAGCGCCGTGTGCGAAGTCGAATTCCCTCCGTAGTCACCGTTGTGGTTGCCGTCCGTGGCCCGCTCGGCCGCCCCGCCGTACGCGGTGCTGCTCTGTGTCGCGGCGGCCCCGAAGGCGAGGTTCCGCGGCTCACTGCCGGCCGGCGAGGGATCGTCCTGCGCTGTTGTGGCAGCAGCACTGAAGACCCCTGCGGTCAATAAACTCACCGCAGTCAGAACGCTGACCAGAAACGTCTTGAAGGAACGCGTCACGCCTACCTCCTGATAGGAATACCTATATGATTCTGAGGTCGCCGCAGGGAAGTCAATGGGCGTGACAGCCCTCGCTCCGACGTGGTCCGAGCTCGCCGCGAGGCGGGCGGGGCAGCTCTGACCCCATGCGCCCGAACTTCATCAAAACTAGACAACTATGCACTATTGTGCATCTGTTGACGGTGGGTTGGAGGCTTGGATCGCTTCTTGCGTGCGCAATCTGGAGCTGCTGGAGCCGCTTCATTCACTATCGGTGCCGTTCAGACCCTTGATGCAGGGATCGCGCCAGCGCAGCATCCGCGTGATACATCCTATCGAATTTTCGGCGAGGCCCAGCGATGAAAGAGCTTTTTCCAGACGCCTGCTTCGCTGTGTCCTCGCCGTTTCGGTCCTCGCCGCGGCTTCGTCGGCCTGCACCCTGAAGAACTCTGGCGAACGGTCCGACGCCCCAGCCGTCGCCTCCAGGAGAGAAACCGGCGGTGGGGCGGCCGAGTCCGGTGATGACAAGGGCACCGAGGCCGCCCTTGTGCCGGGCGGCGCAGACCACTACTTCCGGCTGTTGACCAGTTGGAAGACGGCGTGCTGGGCAGGCGGCGCGACTGCCACGGATCCGGCGGAGGGGATCGTGATCCGGCTGCTCCAGTCGCCGAAGACGACCACGGTGGACCTGCCCGCGGCTCCTCGCAGCGTCGCGTGGGTGACCTGGCCGTTCTTCCACTTCATGTCGAGCGTGAGGCCGCCGCGCACCCCGATTCCCGTGACGGACCCGGCGGCGGCCCAGGCCCGCGGCAGGGCCGGTAGCAGCTCTACCCGTCCGGGACGGGACTGCACCAGCATCTGGATCATCGCCACTGGTGTGCCGTAGTTGCCATCGATCTGGAATACCGAACTGCTGCCGAAGCTGTACATGTTGAACATGTTGATCGCGCTGCCGTGGCTGAAGTTCACCGACGGCTTCAGTACGTCGAGGACGAGCTGGTATGCCTTGTCCGGATTCTTCAGCTTCGCCCAGCACATGGCCCGCCAGGCACTGCCCCAGCCGAAGCTGGCCATGCCGCGTGACTCGAGCAGCTTGGTGGCGCCCGAGACGAGGGCCGTCGGCGAGTGCTCGACGGCGATGCGGTCACCGGGGAAGAGACCGATGAGCGGTGACAGGTGGCGATGGGTGGTCTCGCCGAGGTTGTCGTCGCTCATCCACTCCTCGAGCCGGCCGCTGGTGGCGCTGACCTCGGGCATGTACAGCCGGTCCTGAAGCGCGGAGACGGTGGAGGCATAGGCGGAGTCCTTGCCCAGCGCAGCCGCGGTGGACCGGTAGTTCTGGAACAGCTGCCGGACCAGCTCCTGGGCGTAGCTGATGCCACGGGCGTTCTGGGGTCCGTGCTCGGGAGACCAGTCGTGGTCGTCGACGAGGACCTGTCGCGTGCCGCCGGTCGCGGGGTCGGGCACGGTCATGGTGATCAACCGCGACTCCCAGAACTCACAGGCGCCCTTGAGCAGGGGGTAGATCCTGGCCAGGTGGGCTGTGTCCTGGGTGTACTCGTAGTGTTCGTAGAGGGAGTTGCATATCCATGCGTTGCCGGCCGGGTGCCACCACCAGCCGTTTCCGCCCCAGATGTTCGTGGAAATCGCGAGGGTCCAGCCGGCCACCTTGCCCGAGGTGTTGCGGAACCGGTTGCGGGAGTCCTGGAAGAGGTCTTCGGTAGTGGCCTGCCAGCCAGGCAGTTGAGCGACGCAGTAGTCGGTGAGCGCCTCGAAGCACTCGGGCAGGCCCGCCAGGTCCGGCAGCCAGTAGTTCATCTGGATGTTGATGTCGCTGTGGTAGTCGCCCATCCAGGACGGAGTGTTGGTGTCGATCCACAAGCCCTGAAGGTTGGTGGGGAGACTGCTTCGGGAGCCGCAGATCGTCAGATAGCGGCCGAACTGCAGGTAGGCCGCCTCCAGCTCCGGGTCCGGTGCGGAACCGGCCGCCGCACGGGCAGCAAGCCGAGCGGGCGTGTCCATCGCTCGCTGCGCGGCGGACGACGCGCCCAGGTTCACCGTCATGTGCTGTTGGAGGCGCCGAAAATCGGATACATGCGTGGCCAGCAACGCCGTACCGGCGACTGCCGCCGCTGACGACGCCTTGGCCCGTGCCGTGTCCAGGGGCACGAGCGAGGCGTCCTTGTACGACTGGGACGCGTCGGCCTTGTAGTTGGTGCCACCCGAGATGATCACCAGCACCTCGGTGCAGTTGCTGAACGTCACCTCCGTACTGGCCGCCGACACGGTGCCGTCCTTGCCGACAGCCTTCACGACCGCGGCGTACCTCAGGTCGTTCGGCAGCGCCGCCGAGAACGACGCCTCCGCGGCACCAGCATCCACCGTCACGGTCTCGCCGCGGGTCCCCGACAGTGTCATGGACCCGGTGTAGGAGCCGCCGCCGCTCTGCGAAAGCCGCACAACGATCACGTCGTCCGGATGGCTGGAGAACACCTCACGCCGGTACGTCACACCGCCGAGCCGGTAGGAAGCGGTCACCAGGCCGTTGCTCATGTCCAGCGTGCGGCGGTAGCCGCTGACGGCGCCGGCCGTGTGTGCCGGAATCTGTAGAAAGGCCTTGGCCAGCATCCCGAACGTACCGAAGTCCCCCGTGTCGTAAGGGAACTGCCCGTCCGACTGGAGCGCGGCGTTGGCATGACCGGTCCACAGCGTCGCGTCCGCCAGGACCGTCACATCACGGGACGGGTCGCCGGTGACGAGAGCACCCAGCCGCCCGTTCCCGATCGGCAGCCCCTCCTCGATGATCCGGTTCTCCGTGCCCGGCTCGGTGTACCAGAGCATCAGCGCGTCGCGCTTCGGCACCAGCGACAGTGTTGCCGGCCGCGTCACCGCGGCAGCGTTGGTGGTGAACTCCGGCGCCGAGGACAGCGCGAAAAGCGCACCCAGCGATGCCGCCGTGCGCAGTACGCCGCGACGTGACAGACCGCCCTCGTTTTCGGCGGGGGGCCGGGAAGGTGTACGACGGGACATGGGCGTGGGGCTCCTTCTGGGCAGGCGGTACCGGGTACGGAGGCGTCCGACGGCCGAGCGACAGCGTCTGAGTAGAAGTGCAGTGGCACGGGCACGTCCTGTCAATGATTTCGACAGACTTTCCTATATGATCTGCCGTCTGCTCAGTCAAGCGATGTGCCTGACCTGTAAGCCCCCTACGGGCAGCACCGAGCCGTGCCCGCGTGTCGCGGCCACGCCGGAGAATCAGCCTTCAGCCCGGGGATTTTCCGATTGAAGGTTCCTGGCCTCGCCTTCCGTTCGTCGACGCCAACGCTCATCCGGGAGATGGATCGCGCCACGGGTCTTGACGGAGGGCCATCCCTGGTCAACCATCACTCTCATCAATTTCCTATTTGATTCTCAGGGAGGTGGTGGAGATGCTTCTCCGGACCAGAGCTGTTCTGCCGGGCGTTCTCGCCGTTGTTGTTCTGACGGCGGGCTCCGCTGCGTGCACTGTGAAGACCTCGGACGAGCCCACTGGCGAAAGGCCCCGGGCCTCCGCGAGGGCCGGCGCCGGTACAGCCGAGCTCGTCGACGGATCCGGCACCGAGGTGGCACTCGTGCCCGGCGGCGCCCACCCGTACTTCCAGCCATGGAAGACAGCAGGGGCCACCGCTCGGAAGACGTACGGCCTCGGGGGCGTGACCTTCGACGAGACCGCCGAGTGGGACCAACAGAAGCAGAACAACCTGCTGTCCACGCTCGCCGCGCGCGGTTACAACGCTTTCGGCGTGTTCGGGGTCTCGCCGACCGACATCAACACCACCTTCGCGGACCTCAAGTCGCAGGGTCTGACGGTGGCCTCGCTGGGCTCGTGTCCGGCAGGTGGCAAGAACGAGGCCGACTTCTGCCTGTCGACGGACGTCGAGCTCGCCGCGTACAAGGCGGCCCGCGCTGCCATCGACGCCATGGGCGGCAAGGGAACGCTGGTGCACCTCACCGGCAACAACGTCGACGCGAACACACAGTTGCGGATCAAGGGCGTCGCCAAGGCGGTGGCCGAGTCGGGCGGCGAGATCAAACTGCTCCAGACCATCACCGACATCGACAAGGACCTCCAGACCGCGCAGAAGGCGGTCTCGGACCTGCTCGCGGCCAAGGGCAACCAGATCCAGGGCATCGTCTCCACGGCCTACAACCCGGCGGTGGCCGCCGCCGACGCGGTCAAGAGCACGGGTTCGGCGGCGAAGGTCGTCGCCATAGACGACGATGCCAAGATCCTCGACTCGATCGGACAGGGCTCGGTCGCCGCGACCGTGGTGCAGAACCCGGTGGGGCAGGCCGACGTCGGAGCGTGGGCGCTGGCACTGCTGCAGACCAAACAGTGCACCATGCGCAACCCCGGGCAGATCGTGGACTCCGGCTCCTTCGTCGTCACCAAGGCCAATGCCGGCGACTACGACAAGGACCGCAAGGCGAAGACCGAGCAGCTCAAGAAGCAGTTCGCCGAAGAACTCCTCGACTGCAACTGACAGCTGCCGCGCGCACTACAGAAATCGGACCTCGCACGATGAGCATCATCACGACCGCCACGGCCCTGCTGGCCGATATCGCAGTGGAGAAGGACCGCACCGACGCTGTGCAGGCCTTCGTCAAGCAGGAGACGATCCTGGTAGAGATCACAACGGCGGACGGTCTCCAGGGAACCGGCTACGCCTACACGATCGGCACCGGGGGAACGTCCGTCCTGAGCCTGCTCCGGGAGCATCTGCTGCCCCTCCTCGCCGGCGAGGACGCCCGCAACGTCGAGGCGCTGTGGCAACGGCTGTTCGCCTCGACCAGGGCGACCACCACCGGAGCCATCACCTCCCTGGCGCTCGCCGCCGTGGACACGGCTCTGTGGGACCTGCGCTGCAAGCGCGCGGGCGAACCGCTGTGGCGGCTGGCGGGCGGCCATCGCCGCGAAGTGCCGGTGTACGACACCGAGGGCGGCTGGCTCCACCTGAGCACCGACGACCTGGTCAAGTCGGCGCTTCAGGCACAGCAGGCCGGATGGGCGGGCGTCAAGATCAAGGTGGGCAAGCCGCACGTCTCCGAGGACGCCGAGCGACTGCGCGCCGTACGCGAGGCCGTGGGCCCGTCGTTGCACATCATGACCGATGCCAACCAGTCACAGACCATCTCCTCGGCCCGCCAACTGGCAGCCGCTCTGGAGCCCTATGACCCGTACTGGCTCGAGGAGCCCATGCCGGCCGACGACATCAGCGGTCACGCCCGCCTGGCGCGCGCAACGAGCATTCCGATAGCCGTCGGTGAATCCATGTACTCGATCACGCAGTTCCGCAACTACCTCGAGACCGGGGCCGCGTCCGTCGTGCAGGTGGACGCCGCTCGAATCGGCGGGATCACGCCGTGGCTGAAGGTCGCTCACATGTCGGAAAGCCACAACGTCATGGTATGCCCGCACTTCCTGATGGAACTGCACGTGAGTCTCGTTGCCGCGGTGCCCAACGGGAAGTTCGTCGAGTACATCCCGCAGCTGCGCGCCGTGACGCGGACCGAACTGACGGTCCGCGACGGCATGGCCGTCGCACCCGACGAGCCGGGCATCGGCATCGACTGGGACATGGACTCCATCGACAACCGGAGGGTGTCGTGAAGACACCCATGGCTCCGCCCGACGACGACGTGGACACCACCGCGCCGCGCTCGGCGCACAAGCCGCCGTTCTGGGTGAACCAACGGCTTGGTCTGCTCGTGCTCATCGTCGCCCTGTGCGCTCTGTTCGGCGTGCTGCGCCCCGCCTTCCTGGACGAGCGGCTCGTCCTCTTCCCACTGCTGAGGGACATCGCGACCCTGACCGTGGTCGCCCTGGCCCAAATGGTGGTCCTGTCCGTCGGGCACATGAACCTCGCTGTCGGCCGCATGGCCGCTTTCGGAGCCCTCTTCGCGGGGTTCGGTTACGACCGGCTGGGCCTCCCGCTGCCGCTCGGCCTGCTGCTGTGCCTCTTCGCCGGAGCTGCCATCGGCGCCGTGACCGGCTGGATCATCGCCCGCACCGGGGTGAGCTCTTTCGTGGTGACCCTGGCCATGGACTTCGCGTTGCTGGGTCTGGTCTCGCTGCTGTACTCGGCTCTCACGGAGAACGCGGCGTTCACCACCAGGCCGTCGGGGCTGGCCGAACTGCGCTCCTACTCACTGGCCGACATCTGCGTCGGCCCGGTGTGCGGCTCCCCCGCCGTGCCGCAGATGATTCAGTTCACCGTGCTGGCGCTGGCCGGCCTCGGCTTCCTGTACGGCTGTACCCGTCTCGGCCGGGAATTGCTGCTCACCGGTGCCAACCCGGCGGCGGCCGAACTGTCCGGCATTCCAACGGGCCGCCGCGTCATCCTCGCGCATGCGATGTCGGGACTGCTCGCCGCACTCGCCGGCTTCATGGCCGCCGTCGGCACCGGAACGTTCCGCGCGTCCATCGGTGACGACTTCATGCTGCCGTCGTTCCTCGGCGCGGTGCTCGGCGGGACCCTGCTCACCGGCGGCGTCGTCTCGGTGATCGGCGCTCTGCTGGGAACCTCCCTGGTCGGCGTGATCCGCAAGGGCCTCGACCTGCTCGGTGTCGGCCTCGAGAGCCTGAACATCTACCTCGGCTGCGTTCTGCTGCTGGCCCTGTCGGCCGACCGAGTGCGCACTGTCGTGTCCTATCGCAAGGTGGTGCGCTCCACATGATCACGATCAACGATGGGGGAGCCCGGACCGGCGCGGCCCTGCGTCAGTTCTCCCGTTCGACGACGATGACTCTGC
This sequence comes from Streptomyces sp. NPDC058239, assembly GCF_042882185.1. Taxonomy (NCBI): domain Bacteria; kingdom Bacillati; phylum Actinomycetota; class Actinomycetes; order Kitasatosporales; family Streptomycetaceae; genus Streptomyces; species Streptomyces sp. NPDC058239. The sequence goes on along the minus strand of NZ_JBHVWS010000024.1, from coordinate 17,511 downwards.
TCTGCGTAGTGCTGGCCGGATACATCGCCCTGGGCGTGGCTTCGTCGGGTTCCTTCTTCGACGGCCCTTCCGTGCGTACCTTCCTGCAGTACCTGGCCACGCCGATCCTGATCGGCCTCGCCCAGATGGTCGCGTTGTGTGTGGGACAGCTCAATCTCGCGATCGGTGCCCTGGGCGGCTTCAGCGCCTGCCTGATGGGCGTGCTGATGGCCGACAGCGGTGTGCCGGCGCCCATCGCCGCGACGGTGGGCGTGCTGACGGCGACGGTCATCGGCCTGGTGACCGGCCTGTTCATCGTGGCGACACGGATCAACGGCTTCATCGTCACGCTCGGCACGATGACGATCCTGCTGGGGGCCCAGTACCGACTGGCCGGCACCCGTACGGTCGACGGCTATTCCGAGACTCTCAAGGACCTCGGCAGAGCAGCTCCGTTGAACACTCCGCTGGTGTTTCTTGTCGCGCTGGCCTCGGCTGCCCTGCTCGCAGCGTTCATGTATCGCACCACTGCGGGACGTCGCCTGCTCGCCGCCGGCGGCAACCCGCTGGCGGCCAGACTGTCCGGCATCTCCACCGACCGGCAGATCGTGCTTGCCCACACCGTGTCGGGCCTGCTGGTCGGCGTGGCCGCGCTGACTGCGACAGCCTCACTGCCGGGTGTCAACCGCAGCGTCGGCGGCGACTGGCTGCTGCCGAGTTTCGCCGCGCCCATCATCGGCGGTGTTGCTCTCACCGGCGGCTCCGTCGCGGTGTTCGGCACGGTGCTGGCGGCCTTTGTGATGCGGCTGATCGACGCCGCGCGGGCCCAGTTCTCGCTCGACCCGAGCTGGGTGAACTTCCTCATCGGCCTGGTCGTGCTGGGCACCGTGGTCGGTGGGCGAATGCACCAGACGCATCTTGAGAAGAAGGGCAAGGCGCAAGGACGTATCCCACCAGCGCCCGTCGGCATCCCACCGTCTCCCGTGGATACCGGCCGCGAGACGGACAGCGCCCTGCCGACCACGGGAGGTGCGCGATGAGCAACGTCCTTCTCGAATGCCTGGACATCGTCAAGGTCTTCCCCGGAGTACGGGCTCTGGACGGCGTCGGGCTGCGCCTGACGGCGGGCTCGGTACACGCCCTGCTGGGTGAGAACGGCGCAGGCAAGTCCACCCTGATCAAGGTGCTGACCGGAGTGCACACCCCCGACGGCGGCCGTCTGACCTGGCTCGGCAAGGAGGTCCACCTGCGCTCTCCGCTGGAGGCAACCCGTACCGGCATCGGTGTCGTCCACCAGGAACGCAACCTCATCCCCGGCTTCTCGGTCGCGGAGAACATCACGCTGCAGAGCCCTCCCTCACGCCGCGGGCTCGTCGACCGTGACGCGATGACGGCCCCCGCACTGGGCTGCCTGGCGGAACTGGGCCTGGACATCGATCCGCACCGGCCTGTCCGCGAACTGTCCGTGGCACAACAGCAGCTGGTGGAGATCGCGAAGGCGCTCTACACCGAGAGCAAGGTGCTGCTCCTCGACGAGCCGACCGCTTCACTCTCGCCGCAGGAGGCGGAGCGGCTGTTCGACGTGATTCGGCGGCTGACGGCCAGGGGCACCTGCGTCGTCTTCGTGAGCCACAAACTCGAAGAGGTCTTCGCCGTCTGCGACACCGTCACCGTGCTTCGCGACGGCAGGTCCGTGCTCGAGTCCTCGCCGCTCCCGGATCACACGCACGACGACGTGGTCGGCCTGATGGTGGGCCGGGCCCACGCCGCGAGGGACATGGAGCCCCGTGCCGTGGACACCGCCGCCGCCCCGGTGCTCTCGCTCGACCGGCTCTCCACCGCCGACGGACACGAGGACATCTCGTTGGACGTGCGTCCCGGTGAGATCGTCGGGCTGTACGGTCTGGTCGGCGCCGGACGCAGCGAACTCGTGAAGGCCGTGCTGGGCCTGGACAGGTGCACCGGCGGTGAGATCCGGGTGCACGGCAAGCCGGCCCGGATCAGGTCGCCGCGCCAGGCGCTCCACCGGTTCGGCATCGGCTACCTGACCGAGAACCGCAAGGAGGAGGGCGTCTTCCTGGAGCAGCCCATCCGGCGGAACATCACTGTGACGGTGTGGACGAGACTTGCCAAGGCCCTCGGATTCGTCTCCGCCCGCGAGGAGCGGGACGTGGCGCAGGCTCTGGTCGAGCGCCTGGGCATCCGCATTTCCGGGCTCGGGCAGAACGCCGGCGAACTGTCCGGAGGCAACCAGCAGAAGGTGAGTCTGGCGAAGTGGCTCGCGGCCGACACCCGCCTGCTCATTGTCGACGAGCCGACTGTGGGCGTCGACGTCCGTACCAAGCACTCCTTTCACGAGCTCTTGTGGGAGCTGGCTCGCGACGGCCTGCCCATCCTGCTGATCAGCAGCGACCTGGCGGAGATGATCACACTGGCGGACCGTGTCATCGTGATGGCCGATCACCGCATCCGCGGGGAGGTCGCCAACGACCGCGACTACGAAGGGATGAGCGGCAGGATCATCCGCATCATCCACGACCGCGCGATCTCCGCCGTGACCGCGACGGCGGATGCCGGATGAAGCGTGTGGCACAGGTGATCCGGGTCCGCCCGGAGAAGCTCGACGAGTACCGCGAGCTGCACCGCGATGTTCCGCAGCCGGTACTGGACCGGCTGCGGGCCTGTCACATCGCGAACTACTCGATCCACTTTCTCGGCGACCGGCTGTTCAGCTACTTCGAGTACCACGGCAACGATCTGGCCGCCGACCTCGCCCTCATGGCCGCGGACAGGGCGACGCAAGCCTGGTGGCGGCTCACCGACCCGTGCCAGGAGCCCGTCGAGGAGGCGGCGCCCGGAGAGCGGTGGGCATCGATGGAGCAGGTGTTCTTCATGGAGTGATCGACCGGCCTCTGCATCTCCTCAGGTACGCCCTACCGAACAGGAATCTCCTTGCCTTCAGACACCACCGTGCGGGTCGTCGCTCCGGACACCTGCGGCATCCGCTTCCCAGCCTCCCGGAGGCTGGACTGCTCGGACGCGGTGAACCCCGATCCCGACTTCTCCGCTGCATGCCTCCACCTTCATGAGTGCTTCGGCGACCCCGCGGTGATCCGGGACGGTCACTCCCTCAAGGCCGGCGCGCCGAGCCTCTCGGCGACGGGACTCGCCGACTCCTTCCCGACATACGCATACCCCCATGCGGCGATCCGGCCCGCCATCGGCGCGGCGCGGCACGGTGGCCTCGCCGCCACCACCACGGAGGTGTCCGTATGACCGCCGAACTCGCCGGACTGCACGCTGTCGTCACCGGCGGCGCCTCAGGAATCGGGTTGGCCACCTCCCGGCTTCTCGTGGAACGGGGTGCCCGCGTGGCTGTCCTCGATCTCGATCCGTCCGGCTGGACCGGCAGACTGCTGGACGCCTCGGACGACCCGGCCGCGGAACGGGCAGCGCTCAACGCCCGCCAGCCGCACAGGCGTCTTGTCACCGCCGGCGAGGTGGCCGCGGCCATCGTCTGCCCGGCCGGCCCGGTGGCGGGCTCCGTCACAGGTGCGGCGCCGGCCGTCGACGGGGGAGTGGCCGGTCTGCGCCCGAGGCCGGTCGGCATATGAACAAGCTTCTCGGAAGGGAACCACTCGGCAGCAGCACCGCGTGGACATCGCCCCTTGCCTTCGGCGCGGCGGCCCTCGGCAACCTCTTCACCGAGATGACCGATGAGCAGGCGGCCGCCGCCCTCGACGCGGCCTGGAACCACGGCATCCGGTCGTTCGACACGGCACCGCACTACGGTCTGGGACTGTCCGAACGCCGCCTCGGAACCGCGCTGGGCATCCGGCCACGAAACGAGTACACCGTCTCCACCAAGGTCGGCCGCCTGCTCGAACCTGCCTCCGGCGTAGTGGGAGACGACCTTGCCAATGGCTTCGCAGTGCCGGCAACCCACCGGCGAGTGTGGGATTTCAGCGCCGACGGGGTGCGCCGCAGCCTTGACGACAGTCTGACTCGACTCGGCCTGGACCACGTGGACATCGTGTATCTGCACGATCCGGACGACCACGGGAAGCAAGCTCTCGACGAGGCATATCCCGCCCTGGAACGGCTGCGCGCGGAGGGCATGGTGAAGGCCATCGGGCTGGGGATGAACCAACCCTCCATGCCGGCCCGCTTCGTACGGGAGACCGACGTCGACGTCGTGCTGCTCGCCGGTTGCTACACCCTCCTGGAGCAGAGCGGTCTCCACGAATTGCTGCCGCTCGCCGCAGAGCGGGGTGTCTCGGTGGTGGCAGGAGGCGTCTTCAATTCAGGACTGCTCGCAGCGCCCGGACGGGGAGCGACCTACGGCTACCGGACGGCCGCGCCGGACATGCTGGAGCGTGCGCTGTCCCTGCAGCGGGTCTGCGAGAAGCACGGAGTACCCCTTCGGGCCGTCGCGGCACGCTTTCCCCTGGGCCACCGCGCCGTCGCGTCCGTGCTGCTCGGCCTGCGCAGCGCACAGGAGGTGGAGGATGCGGTGGGGCAGTTCCAGCGCCCCTTGCCGGCCCCTCTGTGGGAGGACCTTCGCGCCGATGGGCTGCTCCCCGCGAACGTACCGCTCCCACTGAGCCAGTCGCCCGACCGGAGCGGCGGCGAGCCGCGTACAGGGAGTGCCATATGACCGCACCGATCGTCGTTGACGCACACCACCATGTGTGGGACCTGGCCGTACGCGACCAGGGCTGGATCACCGGCCCGGCCCTGGCGCCGCTTCGCCGCAGTTTCTCGCTGTCGGACCTGCGCCCGGTGGCAGAACAGGCCGGAGTTGTCGCGAGCGTCCTCGTGCAGACGGCGACGGTCGCTGAGGAGACACCGGAGATGCTGGCCCAGGCGGCGTCGGAGCCGCTGGTCGCCGGGGTCGTCGGATGGACCGACCTCACCGCTCCGGGGGTGGCGGACAGGCTCGTCGAGCTGCGTGGGATGTCCGGGGGCGAACATCTGGTGGGCGTGCGTCACCAGGTCCAGGCCGAAGCCGACCCGCAGTGGCTGGTGCGCGAGGATGTGCTGCGGGGGCTGGCCGCGGTCGCCGACACGGGCCTCGCGTACGACCTTGTCATCCTGCCGCACCAGCTGCCGGCGGCCACTGCTGCGGCTCGCCGTCTGCCCGGTCTCAGGTTCGTACTGGACCACGCCGGCAAGCCCGGCATCGCTGCTGGGACGCTTGAACCGTGGGCGTCGCACCTGCGTGACCTCGCGGCGGAACCCAACACGTTCTGCAAGCTGTCGGGCTTCGTCACGGAGGCCGACTGGATGCGCTGGAGCGTCGAGGACCTTCGCCCCTTCGCCGCCAGGGTCCTCGACGCCTTCGGGCCGGATCGCGTGATGTTCGGCTCCGACTGGCCCGTGTGCACCCTGGCCGCCGACTACGCCACGGTATTCGACACAACACACGCCCTGATCCACGAACTCGCCGCTCACGAACAGGCCGACGTCCTCGGCGGCACGGCCCTCAGTGCCTATCGGCTGCACCTCCCGCAGTCGCCGCCCCATCGGCGCTCGGCTTCCGGGCCCATCCACCAGGAGACCCCTCCAGAAGGGAGTGTTCATGAAGTTCATGCGCCTCGGTCCCGTCGGCAGTGAACGCCCAACGGTCCTTTCGGACGACAGCCGGCTGTCCGGCCTCTCCGGGACCGAGCGTCAACGGCCGGGATCGACAGAACTGCACCACCAAGGACATGACCTTCAGCGTGAGCCCATCGTCCGGTGCCTCAGCCAGTACATGGTCATCGAGCCCGGTGACACGGTGATCACGGGTACTCCGGCCAAGGTGGCCACGGGACTCCCCGGCACGCCTCACCTCCAGGCCGGGGACACGGTGGAACTCGGGCTCGACGGCCCCGGGTCGCAGCGGCAGATGTCCAGCCAGGGTTGATCACCGATGTCGAGCGTTCGACGGGGCCGGCTCCGGCCCGACGGCACTCGGGGCCGTCTCACGTCCGAGAGCGTCCTGGGCCCCGTCGTCACCTCGCTAAACTGCGAGTGTTCCGACAAGCCCCGAGCAGCAGGAGAACGGATGCCGCCGCACGACCGTTCCGCAGGCAGCGCAGGGGAGCCGAACGGGAAGCCACAGGGCTCGCCTCCTGCCCGGCAGGTGCTCTCGGACAGCGTCTACGAGGACATCAAGGCCAGGGTCATGGACCACGAGATCGCACCAGGTGCCCGGGTCGGCATCGAAGCCCTCTCGCGCACCCTCGGCGTGTCGCCGACCCCGGTGCGCGAAGCCCTGGCCCGGCTCGAGGCCGACGGTCTGGTGGTGAAGCGATCTCTTTCGGGATACCGCGCGACCGAGTTGCTGACCCGTCAGGGGCTCGAGGAACTCTTCGAGATGCGTCTGCTGCTGGAACCGAGGGCCACAGCGCTGGCCGCGACCAACGCGACCGAGGAACAGCTCGACGCCATCGAGCGGATCGTGGAGGAAATGCGGGCGCATCCGGGGCCGACCGGTCGGTACGCGGACTACCGTGACTTCGCCGCTCTGGACCAGCGGTTCCACGACGCAATCGCCCAGGCATCGCATCGGCCGCTGCTCGCGGACGCGGTGGAGCGTCTCCACTCGCATCTGCACGTCTTCCGGCTCACCAATGTCGAGGTGACCGAGGACCCGACGCTGGCGGAACACGAACGGGTCGTACGCGCCATACTGCGCAGAAAGGCCGATCGCGCCGCGGAAGCCATGGCGGAGCACCTGACACACAGTCTTGAGCGCCAGCTCAGCCACGAGACGAATTCCTGACCCGCGCACAGGGGGCACCGTGCTGAAACAGCGCCCTGCCTCCCCTGATCGCGGCACAGCTGCGGAAGCTGACCGTTGTGCCGGATGGCGGCAGTGAGCGCGCGGATGCGCCGGGGCTTTTGCACGTGCGGCGGCCGGGTGGTCAGGCGATGGGCGGGACTGTCGCGTGGCGGGTCTGCCGGATCAGTACAGCAGTGGCGCGTTCCAAGAGCTCGCACAGTGCGGTGTGTTCGGAGGGCGTGAACGCGTCGGCGAGCGCGCGCTCAAGAACGATCACCTCTTGGTAGGCGCGGTCCAGCACTACCTGGCCTTCATCGGTCAGGCCGGCGATCTGCACCTTGGCGTGTACGGGGGATGCCTCGCGGCGGATGAGTTCCTTGCTCTCCATGTTGGTCAGCACACTGCTCATGCTCTGCTGCGTCACCCCGCAGCGGCGGGCCAGTTGGGCGCCGGACATGCCGCCTTCGCGCGAGAGGAGCAGCAGCACGGTGTACTGCGTCATGGTCAGTCCGTAGGCGCGCAGCACCGCCTCGTGATGCGCCATCAGCGCCTGATCCGACCGCCTGATCCGGGTACAGAGGTCATCCCCGACCGGTGCTTCCACGATGCACTCCCACTTCGCTAACAGATTCATGTGTTGACTCAGGGACCTTATATACCTACAGTCCTCGACTGTAAGGATACTGAGTCAACACAAGGGGCTGTAACCGTGAAGGCTGTTCTTCTCGATGCCGCAGACCGCTACCAGGTCGCCGACATGGACGAGCCCACCCCCGGCCCCGGCGAGGTGGCGATTCGCGTCGCCTATGCCGGGATCCAATGGGGCGACACCATGGTCCGGGACGGCCATTTCCCCGTGCCGCGTCCTTTTGTGCCCGGCTTCGAGGCGTCCGGGCATATTGTCGCGGTCGGCCGGGACGTCGCTGCAAGCCGTGTCGGGGAGCCGGTTGCCGCACTGACCACGGCAGGCGCCTACGCCCAGGTGGTCGTAGCCCCCGCCGCACTCACGTTGAACGTCGGCAACGTCCCGCTACGGACGGCCGCAGGTCTCGGGTGGGGCGGACCGACCGCCTACGATCTGATCAACAGCGCCGCACATGTTCGCCCCGGCGAGAGCGTGCTCATCCACGCCGCCGCCGGAGGGGTCGGCACGTTGGCCGCCCAGTTCGCCCGACTGGCCGGGGCCGGCCGGATTGTGGGCGTGGTCGGCAGTGCCGACAGAGCCGCCTACGCCGCCCGGTTCGGCTACGACCAGATCCTGCTGCGCGAAGAATTCCCGGCCGCACTCGGCGACGAGAAGTTCGACGCGATCCTCGACCCGGTCGGCGGACAGACCCGGCAGGCCGGCCTGGAACAACTCGCCCCGCACGGCCGACTGGCGGCATACGGCAACCTCAGCACCTACGAACCCGTTCTGGCGAGCGCCAACGACCTCCTCATGCACGGCACATCACTCGTGACGTACAACAGCAACCTGCTCCACCGGACCCACCCTGAACGACTCGCCGACAGCGCATACCGTGCACTCCGCCTCGTCGCCGACGGCCGGGTACACGTGGACATCACCGTCGAATACGACATGGCAGACCTGGCCACTGCCGTACAGCGGCTCGCCGCGGGTGCCACCCACGGCAAGAGCATCCTCCGCGTCGCCTGACGGCACGCAGAAAGCCGATGCATCGGTGCAGCTGGATTCCTTCGGGACATCGTGGGTGCGACAGGTGCTGGACACTGAGCGGGTGAGCGCGCTCCGGGTGGTGGCTCCGGTGCGGTCGAAGGCGGGTCGGCCTTGCCGCGCAGCGCTCGCCCGGCTCATCCGACGTGGACACGGGGGCGGCGGGCCCGGTCGGGTTCGGCCTCGCGGAGGACCTCACGGGTGACGGGGGCGACCTCGCCCTGGCCGAAGAGGAAGAAGCGCAGGAAGTTGGCGAAGGGGTTGCCCTCGGTCCATTCGAAGTAGATGTGCGGGGTGCAGCCGGTGGTGTGGCGGACATGCAGGAGCAGGGCGGCCAGGGCATTGGGAACGGAGGAACTCTCCAGGGTCAGGACGCGGTAGCGGCCGTGCAGGACTTCGCCGCGTACGTTCAGGCCCGATTCGAACTCCGAGGGGTCGAGCACCGTGACCTCGACGAAGACGAAGTCCTCCTGGGCCGGGACGTCGTTGTCGTGACGGATCTGCTCGATCTTTTCGCGGTACTCGGCGATGTCGCGGTTGTCGGGCTCATTGGCGATGAACCGGATCCTGCGGCTGGCGACGTCCCGCACGAAACGCTCCGCCATGTCGTCCATGGTCACGCTGGTGACCCGAAGCTCGAAGGCGCGGGCGAGCCGTGAAAGCAGTGAGACGAGGATGATCCCGGCGATGAAGCAGGCACCGATCTTCACGCCGTCGGGGCGCTCGATGACGTTCACCACGGTGGTGTAGAGGAAGATCGCCGAGATGACGGCGAAGGCGATGGTCCAGTTGCGCTGGCCGGCCTTGCGCGCGGCGATGGTGACGGCGATGGCGGCGGAGCTGATCAGGACGAGGACGCCGGTGGCGTAGGCGCCGCCCTGGGCGTCGACGTCGGCGTCGAAGATCCATGTGACCAGGAATGCCACCAGGGTGAACACGATCACCATCGGGCGCACGGCGCGCGCCCAGTGCGGGGCCATGCCGTACCGGGGCAGGTAGCGGGGCATCAGGTTGAGCAGGCCGGCCATGGCGGAGGCGCCGGCGAACCACAGGATGGCGATGGTGGAGACGTCATAGACCGTGCCGAAGGTGTTTCCGAGGTACTCGTGCGCCAGATACGCGAGTGCGCGGCCGTTGGCCCGGCCGCCCGACTCGAACTCCTTCTCCGGGATGAGCACGGTGGTGATGAAGCTGGTGGCGATCAGGAACACGCTCATGATCACCGCGGCGGTGGTCAGCAGTTTCTTCGTGCCCCGGATACGGCCGGTGGGCTTCTCCTCGGTGTCGTCGGGGTCGCCCGCGACGTGCGGCATGACCGCCACACCGGTCTCGAAGCCGGACAGGCCGAGGGCCAGCTTCGGGAAGACCAGCAGCGCGACGCCGACCATGGCGATGACGTTGCCGTGCTCGGTGGTCAGGGCGTCGGTCCAGTCGGTGACCACGTGCGCGGCGGTGGCGACGTGCCACAGGCCCACCACCACGACGACGACGTTCAGGCTCAGGTAGATCCCGACCAGGACGACGGCGACGCCGATGGCCTCCAGGAAGCCTTTGAGGAACACCGCCCCGAGCAGCGCGACGAGCAGCAACGTGATCAGCATCTGCTTGTCGTGCAGCACATCGGTCAGGTGCGGGTTCTCCACCAGGTGGGTGGAGGCGTCCGCCGCCGACAGCGTGATGGTGATCAGGAAGTCCGTGGCAGCGAAACCGAGCAGCGTCAGGACGAACAGCTTGCCCTTCCAGAACGACAGCAGCCGCTCCAGCATCGCGATCGATCCCTCGCCCCGCGGGCTCTCCTCGGCCACCCGCCGGTAGACCGGCAGCGCGCCCGCCAGAGTGACGATCACGAGCACGATGGTGGCCACGGGGGACAGGAGCCCGGCCGCAAGGGCGGCGATGCCCGGCTGATAGCCCAGCGTGGAGAAGTAGTCGACGCCGGTCAGGCACATCACCCGCCACCACCGCTGCCCCTTGTGTGCGGGCTCAGGCTTGGCGTGCGGCCCCTGCTGGTGCCCGGCCATGTCGGACAGGCCTTCCAGCATCCACGCGCGCAGGCGACTCGTAGGGACGTGGGCGGGGGTGGCCATCGGTGAGCTCCTGGCGTATGGCGAAGCGAAAGGTTCCGGCCATCAAGGAGACGGCCGCATCAGGGTACGCAGGGAGTGATCCACAGCCGAGGGCTTCACCCGCACCGAGGAGAAACGTGTCTGTGCTCTCCCGCCACGACTGTCCTCCGGACCGTGAGAACGCTGCACCGAGGTCACCGTGAATTCGCTGGACCCAGGGCCCACCGGCGGCGCGGGCATCTTCACCGGAGTGGCTGACGACGACCCGTAGAAGAAGGTCCTCAACGACAGGGCCCCGCTGGGCCGGCTCGCTGCTTCCGAGGAATGGCGGCTCCAGCAGCTGAGCAACGGGTCGCTCACCGGGCGCCGTTGATGCGCGCGGGAATCACAACCTTCAACGCCCTGCAGCGCTCAGGGGCGCGCCCAGGTGTCCAGGAACGCCGCTGCTGAGGGTCTGGCCGGGACGTTCCCCTCGTGCGAGGTCGTGCTGGACTCGAAGGGTGTGGACGCGGTGGCGCCTTTCAGCCAGCACCGGCGGCAAGCATCCTGACGGCAGGATCCGAGATCCGACCGGCTCTCGCCCGTGCGGCCTGCGCGAGTCACCGCAGTGCGCCGAGGACGCGATACGCCCCGAGAGTGCCCTTGAGGGCTCCGGGCCGGTGTCGTCGAGTGGAACGGCTTTGAGGGGCGCACCATGGAAGGGCGCGAGCGCGACATGGGGGTGACCTGGGCAGGAGTCCGCCGGTGGCACGTGGACGGTTGCGGATCTACCTCGGGGCCGCCCCCGGGGTCGGGAAGACGTACGCCATGCTCGCCGAGGGGCAGCGGCTGCGTTCACGGGGCGCGGATGTGGTCGTCGGCTTCGTCGAGCCGCACGGGCGCCGGCCGACCGCGGTCATGGCCGAGGGGCTGGAGACGATCGCCCGCCGTACGCTGAGCCACCGCGGTGCGCTCTTCACCGAGATGGATCTCGACGCGGTGCTGGCCCGCAGTCCCCACGTCGCGCTTGTCGACGAGCTGGCCCACTCCAACGTTCCGGGGGCTCGCAACGCCAAGCGATGGCAGGACGTGGAGGAGCTCCTGGCCGCCGGCATCGATGTCGTCACCACGCTCAACGTCCAGCACCTGGAATCCCTCAACGACGTGGTACGGCAGATCACGGGGGTCACGCAGCAGGAGACCCTGCCCGACGAGGTGGCCCGCCGGGCCGACCAGATCGAACTGGTCGACCTGCCACCGGAGGTGCTCCGCCGCCGCATGGTCCATGGCGACATCTATCCGCCGGACCGCATCGAGTCCGCCCTCACCCACTACTTCCGGGTCGGCAACCTCACCGCCCTGCGCGAGATCGCCCTGCTGTGGCTCGCAGACCGGGTGGAGGAGGGGCTGCAGCGCTACCGCGCGGAACACGGCATCGTCGCTCCCTGGGAAACCCGGGAGCGCATCCTGGTCTCCCTGAGCGGCGGGCCGGAGGGCGAGACCCTCATCCGCCGTGCCGCGCGGATCAGCGCTCGTACACCCGGCACCGAGTTGCTGGCCCTCCACGTGGTGTCGGAGGACGGGCACACCGCCGGCGGCCCTGCGGTACTGGATGTCCAGCGCACCCTTCTGGAGTCGCTCGGCGGCAGCTACCACCAGACCCCTGGCGAGGACATTGTCGATGCCTTGCTCCAGTTCGCCGAGACGGAGAACGTCACCCAGATCGTGCTGGGCGCGAGCCGTCGCGGCCGTCTCGCCTCCCTTCTGACGGCAGGGGTGGGAAAACGGACGATCAAGGGGGCCGGCCCCATTGATGTGCACATCGTCACCCACGAGGAGGCAGCGGGGTCTGCTGCGCTGAGGCTTCCGCATCCGAGCCGTGGCACGGGCCCAAGACGGTACTGGGCTGCCCTGGTCGGCGCCGTGGTGCTGCTGCCCGTACTGACGGTCCTGCTGACCGCGCTGCGTGGCAACCTCGGCTTCTCCAGCGACCTGGTGATCTATCTGCTCGCCGTTGTCGTGGTCGCCCTGGTCGGCGGGCTCTACCCCGCGTTGTTCGCCGCTGTTGCTGCGGCACTGCTCGCCGACTACTACTTCGCCGCACCGGTGCACTCGCTGGTCATGGAGCGCCCCGACGAGATCACCGCGCTCGTGGTCTTTCTCGCCGCGGCCGCTCTCGTCGGCAGGGCAGCGGGAGTTGCTGCGCAGCGTACGCGCCAGGCAGTACGCGCGACATCGGAGGCGAGGGCGTTGAGCCGCCTGGCCGCCGCCGTGATGCGCGGCCAGGATCTGACGGCACTGCTGGAGCAGATCCGGGAGAACTTCGGACTGAGTGCGATCAGCCTGCTCGAAAGGGATCCGGAAGTATCTCCGGTGCCCCGCTGGTACGTGGTCGCCAGCGCCGGGGAGCGGCCGCCGGAAAAGCCCTACGAGGCTGATGTGGAGAGCCCCGTCGACGACAATCTCACGCTGGCCGCTCGTGGTTCAGGACTGAGTACGGAGGACCGGCGCATCCTCGCCGCATGCGCCGCCGAACTGGGGCTGGCCCATGCCCGAGAGCGGATCGCCGGGCGTTCCTGCGGCACGGACACCTTCGCCGACGCCGAACGCACCCGGGCATCCCTGCTTCTCGCGGCAGGCCGCGATCTGCGTGCTCCGCTGCACACCGCTGAAGCCGCGCTCGTGCGCTTGCGGCGTCGACGCGACGACGCGCCTGCCCCGGAGGAGACGCAGTTGTTGGACGCCGCCCGCGCGGCGGTGCACCGTGCGGCGCAGTTGGTCACCGATCTCGACGATGTCAGTCGTCTGCACGCCGGGGCGCTCGAACTCTACCTCCGCCCGGTCGACCTCAACGAGGTGCTGGGCGCTGCTTTGGACGACCTCGGGCCCGGCGGCCATTCGATCGTTCTGCATCTGCCGGAAGAGCTGCCCGACGTGATCGCGGACGCTGCTCTCCTCACCCGCGCCCTGACAGCCCTGGGGGCCGACGCATTGCGTCACAGTCCACCGGACAGGCCCCCTGTCTTCACTGCCGAGGTCCAGACCGACCACGTGAAGATTCGGGTGGAGGACGGCGTGCCCGACCGGGGTCCGGAACTGAGCGCCGCCGCATTGCGGGCTCCGGGTACCAGGGCCGACAGCCTGGCTCTGCGGCTGTCGCGCGACTTGGCCGAGGCCATGGACGGAACCCTGGAGACGACCACTGAGGGTCGAGCCTTCTCGGTGATGCTCACTCTTCCGGGTTCCGCGCCCGGCGGCAGCGAGACATCCGGCCGCACCGAGTGAATCCACGCACTTCACCGTCATCCCATCGGCCCACAGGGCGACAGGACAATCTCGATATCAACTGATATAGCGTCAGAAATACATCAACCTCGTATTCCGGATCAACTCCATATTCCAGCAGGGAGGGCCGAAAAGTCCCGTCCCCTCATGACTCTGCGGGGTGCCTCGCGCATGTCGGACGTCGCGTACATCGGCCTCACGGTATTGGTGTTCGCCCTCATCGGCCTGGCCGCCAAGGGGGTCGGGCGCCTGTGAGCGTGGAAAACATCGTCGGCTTGATCGTTGCCGTGTGCCTTGTGATCTACCTGGTCATCTGCCTGATCTTCCCCGAGAAGTTCTAGGGGGAGCCCGGATGAACGGCACCCTCGCGGGATGGCTCCAGGTACTCGCCCTGGTGGTCGCGCTAGGTCTCTCGTTCCGCCCGCTGGGTGGCTACATGGCCCGCGTCCTGACCACCGATCACCATTGGCGGATCGAACGCCTGATCTACCGGGTGGGCGGAGTGAACGGCGACGCCGACCAGAAGTGGTCGGTCTACCTGCGCAGCATCCTGGCCTTCTCAGCAGTGTCGGTACTGTTCCTGTACGCATTCCTGCGCCTGCAGAATCACCTTCTGCTGTCCCTGGGAATGAAGCCGGTCACCACGGACCAGTCGTTCAACACCGCGGCATCCTTCGTCACCAATACCAACTGGCAGTCGTATTCCGGCGAGTCGACGATGGGGCACCTGGTCCAGATGGCGGGCCTCGCGGTGCAGAACTTCGTCTCCGCGGCCGTGGGTATCGCCGTCGTCGCCGCGCTGATCCGGGGCTTCAGCAGGAAGAAGACCGATCGCGTCGGGAATTTCTGGGTGGACCTGACACGGATCGCGCTTCGCGTTCTGCTGCCCCTTGCGTTCGTCTTCGCGATCGTTCTGGTGGCCGCCGGTACCGTTCAGAATTTCCATGGAATCCACGACATCACCACCATCGCGGGCGGGCACCAGGGCGTGACCGGAGGCCCCGTCGCCTCCCAGGAGTCCATCAAGGAACTGGGCACCAACGGCGGTGGTTTCTACAACGCGAATTCCGCGCACCCCTTCGAGAACCCCAACGCCTTCACCAACCTGATCGAGATCTACCTCATGCTGGTCATCGCGTTCTCGCTGCCCCGGACTTTCGGGACGATGGTTGGCGACAACCGACAGGGCTACGCGATTGTTGCCGTGATGGCATTGATCTGGGCCGCATCGGTCGCCATCGTGACCGCCAACGAACTGCACAGCGTCAGCAGCACCGCCGGTCACGCGGCCGGCGGAATGATGGAGGGCAAGGAGACACGGTTCGGGATCTGGGCCTCGGCCCTGTTCGCCGTGTCCACCACCCTCACGTCGTGCGGAGCCGCCAACTCCTCCCACGACTCGTACACGCCGGGCGGCGGCGGAATGACGATCTTCAACATGATGCTGGGGGAGATCGCGCCCGGCGGCGCCGGCTCCGGGCTCTACGGGATCCTGATCCTGGCGATCGTCGCGGTCTTCGTCGCCGGTCTGATGGTCGGCCGTACGCCCGAGTACCTGGGCAAGAAGCTCCGGGGCCGGGAGATGAAGTTCGCCTCGCTCTACATCCTGACCACGCCCGCACTCGTGCTGGTCGGTGCGGGGCTGGCGATGGCATTCCCGGGTGAAAGGGCCGCCATGCTCAATTCCGGACCGCACGGCTTCTCCGAGGTCCTGTACGCCTTCGCGTCGGCTGCGAACAACAATGGCTCGGCATTCGCAGGACTCAGCGTGAACACCGTCTGGTACAACACCACACTCGGCGTGGTCATGCTCATCGGCCGGTTCCTGCCCATGGTGTTCGTCCTCGCGCTCGCCGGCTCGCTCGCCGGGCAGCAGCCCGTTCCGGTCACTGCGGGCACCCTGCCCACTCACCGGCCGCAGTTCGTCGGGCTGTTGATCGGAGTGATCCTCATCGTCGTCGGTCTGACGTACTTCCCCGCGCTCGCACTCGGCCCTCTTGCGGAGGGTCTGCACTGATGTCCACGACCACTACTCCCGCTCCCACGCCGCCGGGCGCCGGGCGACAGCAGCACCGGGTCTCGGGCGGACTGCTCGATCCCAAGCAACTTCTGACGTCCTTCCCCGACGCCCTGCGCAAGCTGAATCCGCGCTTGATGGTCCACAACCCCGTCATGTTCGTGGTGGAGGTCGGGGCGGTGCTGACCACGCTGTCGGCCATCAGCGCGCCCAGTGTCTTCGCCTGGGTGATCACGGCGTGGCTCTGGCTGACGTCGGTCTTCGCCAATCTTGCCGAAGCCGTGGCCGAGGGACGCGGCAAGGCCCAGGCGGAGACCCTGCGCCGCACCAAGACGACGACGAAGGCCCGCCGTCTCACCGGCTGGCGGCCGGGCGCGACCGACGCCGCAGAGGAGGAAGTTCCGGGCGTCGACCTCCGTCTGGGCGATCACGTCGTCGTCGAGGCCGGGCAGACCATTCCCGGCGACGGCGATGTGGTCGAGGGCATCGCGAGCGTCGACGAATCGGCCATCACGGGCGAGTCGGCGCCGGTGATCCGCGAGTCGGGCGGCGACCGGTCGGCGGTCACGGGTGGCACCAAGGTGCTCTCGGACCGGATCGTCGTGAAGATCACCTCGAAGCCGGGGGAGACCTTTATCGACCGGATGATCGCACTCGTGGAGGGGGCCGCTCGGCAGAAGACGCCGAACGAGATCGCGCTCAACATCCTGCTGGCATCCCTCACGATCGTCTTTCTGATCGCGGTGGCGACCCTGCAGCCCTTCGCCATCTTCGCGGGGGCCGAGCAGACCATCGTCATCCTTGTCGCCCTCGTCGTGGCCCTGATCCCTACGACGATCGGCGCGCTGCTGTCGGCGATCGGCATCGCGGGCATGGACCGGCTCGTGCAACGCAACGTGCTGGCGATGTCCGGACGTGCGGTGGAGGCCGCGGGTGACGTCAACACACTCCTGCTCGACAAGACCGGCACCATCACCCTCGGCAACCGCCAGGCCGCCGAGTTCCTGCCGGTGGACGGGGTGAGTGTCGAGGAGCTCGCGGACGCCTCCCAGCTGTCGTCGATCGCCGACGAGACGCCCGAGGGCCGTTCGATCGTCGTCCTCGCCAAGCAGCAGTACGCGCTGCGCGGACGCAGTGAAGGAGAGCTGGCCCAGGCACAGTTCGTACCTTTCACCGCTCAGAGCCGGATGAGCGGTGTCGACCTCAACGATCCTCAGGAAACCCTGTCTTTGCGCAAGGGAGCGGCGACGGCGGTGATGCGCTGGGTCCGTGACAACGGCGGCCACCCCACGGCAGAGGTCGGCGGCATCGTCGACGGAATCTCTGCGAGCGGCGGCACCCCGCTGGTCGTGGGCGAGGTGTCCCGGCGCGGCGGTACGCCGATCGCCCGCGTCCTGGGCGTCATCCACCTCAAGGACGTCGTCAAGGAGGGCATGCGGGAGCGGTTCGACGAGCTGCGCCGCATGGGCATCAAAACCGTCATGATCACGGGTGACAACCCGCTCACCGCGCGCGCCATCGCGCAGGAGGCAGGCGTCGACGACTTCCTCGCCGAGGCCACGCCCGAGGACAAGATGGCCCTGATCCGCCGCGAACAACAGGGCGGCAAACTGGTCGCGATGACCGGCGACGGCACCAACGACGCGCCCGCGCTCGCCCAGGCGGACGTCGGCGTGGCCATGAACACCGGTACCTCGGCCGCCAAGGAGGCCGGGAACATGGTGGACCTGGACTCCAACCC
>NZ_JBHVWS010000023.1:99516-141330 GCF_042882185.1 Streptomyces sp. NPDC058239 | reverse complement strand
CGCCCTCCCCCGCCCCCCCGCGGGCCGCACACACCTCTGGGGTGGGGGCCCGCCCCTTCGGTGTCCGCCTGGTGCGGAGGGGGCTTCCGGAGCCTCGAATCCATGGCGGCAGTCCCTCGGAACCCCGTCGCGCAACGCGCGGGCTCCGAGGGCTTCGACCTGCGCGCACCTGCGGAAACGGGGTGGGCTCCGGGTCTTCGCGGAACGCGCACAGGCGATCATTTGTGGGAGCGGGCCGAGTAGACCGAAATCCGACACCCCGGACCGTCGGGTCTGTGTGATGACCATCACGCCGATCATTTCGGTTTCGGTGTCGTCCGGATGCGGGGTGCCGGGCGTATGCCCGGTGAGACCGAGGAGATCCAGGAGCTGATTGTTGACCGTCGAGGAGTTCGAAGAGTTCTATGCGCAGACGGCCGCCCGGCTGACGGGGCAGTTGTTTGTGATTCTCGGCGACCAGCACGAGGCGCAGGACGTGGTGCAGGAAGCTTTCGTCAAGGGCTGGAGCCGACGGCGTCAGCTCGACCGTGACGGGCAGCCCGAGGCGTGGATCCGTACGGTCGCCTGGCGACTGGCGGTGAGCCGGTGGCGCGGGCGGCGCCGTATGGCGGATGCCTGGCGGCGCAGTGGCGCCCCGCCCCATATGGAGGCTCCTGGCCCGGAGTCGGTGGCCTTGGTGGAAGTGCTGCGGGATCTGCCACCCAAACAGCGCCGCACGCTGGCCCTGTACTACGTATGCGATCTGACCGTCGAGCAGATCGCCGCGGAGACCGGTCTGGCGGCCAGCACCGTCAAGACGCATCTGGCCCGGGGCCGGGTCACGCTCTCGCATCGTCTGCAGGATCCGCGTACCGAGGAGGGGCCCTGTGTCTGAACCCCAAGACCCGCTGCGGTCCCTGTTCAAGGAGGCTGCCGCCACCGGCCAGTCCCGCGCCCGTTCCGCTCCGCTCTCATTCATCACCGAGCGCGCGGAGCAGGTGCGCAGGCGCCGGATCGTTGCGCTGGCTGTCGGAGTCTGTCTGGTCTTTTCCGGCACGGGTGCGGCCGTGGCCGCACTCCTGCCCGACAGCACCGGAACCACCGTCCCGGCCACCACTCCTTCCACCCCCCGGCCCTCTCCTGTGTCCTCCCTGCCCTCCGCGCCCCGCACCAGCCCGCCGCCGGCGAGCAGCGCGTCCCCCGACCGGAGCGCATCGGCCACCCCCACCCGGAGCCAGAGCAACCCGCCCCGCTGACCTCCCGCTTTCCGTGCCCCGGGTGACGCCTGCCCGGGGCCGTTCGGTACGCGCACATTCGACCCAGGAGATTCTGTTGTGAGCCTTTCATCCCCCCACCGGCAGCGTGAGCGTCCGCCCGCCCGGACCGGGACCGCTCCCGGATCGCCCCGCGACACCCCGTCACCGAGCACGACATCCTTCGACCGGCTGTTCCTCCGGCGGCTGTTCCTCCGGCTCAAGCCCGCCGACCGCGAGGTGCTGTGGCTGTACCTGCTGACCCGCGTGGGCATCTGGATCATTGCCTACTGCACCCGCTGGCTGTTCGCCGACGACCGTCAGACCCGCCACGCCGCCTCGTTCTTCTCACCGTGGCAGCGGTGGGACTGGTGGCACTACCTGCACATAGCCCAGGACGGTTATTTCCCGGGCCAGTCCGGCCCCTGGATATCCGGCTGGGACAACAGGGAGGCCTTCTTCCCCGGCTTCCCCTTCGTACTGCGGGCCGTCCACACCATCATTCCGAGCTGGCCCGCGGCCGGTGCGCTGATCTCTCTCGTCGCCGGAGGCGTCGCCGTGCTGGCCCTGGCCCGGATCGCCCGGCTGCACCTGCCACAGGACGACGCGGGCCGGCGCGCGGCCCTGTTCTTCCTGCTCTCCCCGTGCGCGGTCTTCCTGGCCGCCGGCTACACCGAAGCGCTCTTCCTCGCCCTGGCCCTGCCGGCCTGGCTGGCCGCCCAGCGCCTCAACTGGCCGCTCGCAGCCGCCCTGACGTGCCTGGCCACCACCGTCCGTGTCAGCGGCCTCTTCCTCGCCGCGGCCCTCGCGGTCCACTTCCTGGTCACCGCCCGCACCCCGGCCCACTGGCGACGTCTTCCCTGGCTGGCCCTGCCCGCGCTCCCGCCGTTTCTCTACAGCTGGTACCTGCACACGCACACCGGCGACTGGATGGCCTGGAAACACGCCGAGGAACGCGGCTGGTACCGCGACTTCCACGCCCCCTGGGAAGCCTGGCAGAACACCTGGCACGCCGCCTTCGGACACTCCCAGAGCACCGGGTACGCCCTGATGAGCCAGGCCGAACTCCTCACCATGCTGGTCGGCATCGGCCTGTGCGGCCTGCTGATCCGACAGCGACGCTGGCCGGAAGCCGTGTACATCGGCCTCAGCCTGTGGGCCCTGGGTACTTCCTACTGGTACACATCCATCCCCCGCGCGACCCTCCTGTGGTGGCCCCTGTGGACCGGCCTCGCTGCCTGGAGCCTGCGAAACGCCCGCATCAAGACCGCCTACCTCGTCATCGCAGCACCCCTGATGACCGTCTTCGCCGTCACCTTCCTCTCCGGACGATGGGCCGGCTGACCCAACCCGCAAAAGCGGCGGTGACGCCGAATCCGTCGGCCGGGCCCGGGTGTTCAGCACCCCGGCCGGCACCGCGGAAGTGACGCCGGACCGGTCCCTGGGCCCGGCCTGCGGTGTGGGTGGTCCGATCGTGGGCTGCGGGTGCGGCAGCGAGTCGCTTCCGCACCGTCTCGAAGTGTTCGTCGGCGACGCGGCCCGACGGGCGTTCCCGGACAGCCCCCGGGCAACCTCTCCGGAGGGCCGTCCGTACTGAATGGAAATCCGGTTCAGGGCCAGACCAGGCAGTACGCCTGATGTCCCGCGTCATGCAGGCGATGGCTGAAATCCTGCCACTCGTGCAGCAGTTGGTAGACGTTGAACGCGTCGCGCGGGCCGCCGCGGTCCGGGACCGTGGACCAGATGAAGGCTGCGGCACCCACCGTCTCCTCGCCGACGCCGCGCAGCGGGTCGACGACCGTCATCGGGAGCTTGACCACCGCGTAGTCGGGGTGCAGTACGACCAATTCCAGCGGTGGGACCTTGTGCAGGGGTATGCCCTGGATGCCGGTGAGGACCATCGCCGCCACCGTCTCCGGCTTGATCTTGGTGAACATGCCGCCCATGCCCAGTTCGTCGCCGCCGAGCTCCTCGGGGCGCATCGAAATGGGCACGCGTGCCGCGGTCGCCCCGTCGGGGGCACCGAAATACTTGTAGGTCACCCCCACCCGGCCACCACTCCTGCTTCCGGCTCCGACACCCTGCGCACCACCGGCCTGTATGCCCTGCTTGCGTTCCGCCTCACGCCGGTGCCGACCCCGCCGGGCAGGCTCGGGCCCCAGGTCGTCGGTCCCTTCGCCCACTCCGCCACCGCGATGCATATCTCATCCACCCGACTACTACTTAGGAGACACAGCCCCCGCCGCGCAACCCGATCATCGTGTCAGTGACCTCCCCCACGGGCGTGCGGTGAAACACCTGTCCGCAAGACCGTCCGTGGCTCTGACACCATGGCTTGTGTGAGCTTTCCCTATGACGCCCCAGTTTCGCAGACGCTTTTCGACCGCGCGTCCCTCGTGACGCCCGGCGGCGTGAACTCTCCCGTCCGTGCCTTCCGGGCCGTGGGCGGTACGCCCCGCTTCATGGTGTCCGGTGCCGGTCCGTACCTCACCGACGCCGATGGCCGTGAGTATGTCGACCTCGTGTGCTCGTGGGGGCCGATGATCCTCGGCCATTCCCACCCCGAGGTCATCGCCGCAGTCCAGGAGGCTGTCGCCCGCGGCACCTCGTTCGGTACGCCCGGTGAGGGCGAGGTCGCGCTCGCCGAGGAGATCGTGGCCCGGGTCGAGCCCGTGGAGCAGGTGCGGCTGGTGTCGTCCGGCACCGAGGCGACCATGTCCGCGATCCGTCTCGCCCGCGGGTTCACCGGCCGGGCCAAGGTGGTGAAGTTCGCCGGCTGCTACCACGGCCACGTCGACGCACTGCTCGCCGCCGCCGGGTCCGGAGTCGCGACCTTCGGCCTTCCGGACACCCCGGGGGTCACCGGTGCGCAGGCCGGCGACACGATCGTGCTGCCGTACAACGACCTGGACGCCGTGCGGGAGGCGTTCGCCGCGCAGCCCGGCGAGATCGCCTGTGTGATCACCGAGGCGTCGCCGGGCAACATGGGCGTCGTACCGCCGCTGGACGGTTTCAACGCCGGACTCAAGGAGATCTGCGCCACCAACGGTGCGCTCTACATCTCCGACGAGGTCATGACCGGTTTCCGTACTTCGAAGGCCGGCTGGTTCGGCATCGACGGGGTGCGGCCCGACCTGATGACCTTCGGCAAGGTCATGGGCGGCGGCTTCCCGGCCGCGGCCTTCGGCGGGCGTGCGGACGTGATGGCGCATCTCGCCCCGGTCGGTCCCGTCTACCAGGCGGGCACCCTCTCCGGTAACCCGGTCGCCACCGCCGCCGGTCTCGCCCAGCTGCGGCTGCTCGACGACGCCGCTTACACGAAGGTGGACGCGGTCTCCGCGGAGATCCGCGGCCTGGTCGGCGAGGCGCTCTCCAAGGAAGGCGTGGCGCACACCGTGCAGGCGGCGAGCAACATGTTCTCCGTCTTCTTCACCGACCGGCCGGTGCGGAACTACGAGGACGCGAAGCAGCAGGAAGCTTTCCGCTTCACCGCCTTCTTCCACTCGCTGCTGTCCCAGGGCGTCTACCTGCCGCCGTCCGCCTTCGAGTCCTGGTTCGTCTCCACCGCCCACGACACGCAGGCCGTCGAGCGCATCGCCGCCGCCCTGCCCGCCGCTGCCCGCGCCGCATCGGAGGCCACCGCATGAGCGAGAACGGAAGCCGCAAGGACATCACCGTCGTCCATCTGATGCGGCACGGCGAGGTGCACAACCCGGAGGGCGTGCTCTACGGGCGCCGCCCGGGCTACCACCTCTCCGAGCTCGGCCGGCAGATGGCCGACCGGGTCGCCGAGCACCTGGAAGGCCGCGACATCACCCATGTCGTCGCCTCCCCGCTGGAGCGCGCCCAGGAGACGGCCACACCGATCGCCAAGACGCACGGCCTCGACCTGGCCACCGACGAGCGGCTCATCGAGGCCGCCAACGTCTTCGAGGGCAAGACCTTCGGGGTCGGCGACGGGGCGCTGCGCAAGCCGGACAACTGGAAGCACCTGACGAATCCGTTCCGGCCGTCGTGGGGCGAGCCGTACATCGAGCAGGTCGTACGGATGATGGGCGCCCTGGACGCCGCGCGTGACGCGGCACGCGGGCACGAGGCGGTGTGCGTCAGCCATCAGTTGCCGATCTGGATCGTGCGCAGCTTCGTGGAGCGGCGGCGGCTGTGGCACGACCCGCGCAAGCGGCAGTGCACGCTCGCGTCGCTGACCAGCTTCACGTACCAGGGCGACAAGATCGTGTCGGTCGGGTACACGGAGCCGGCGCGGGATCTGGTGCCGGCGCATCTGCGGGCCGGCGCGAAGCCGGTGAAGGGGAAGTCGAAGGCGTTCGGCGCGTAGCCGGCCCGGGGCCGGTGGGGGTGCGCCGGGCCCCGGCCGTCCGGTTGCCGTTCTGTCCTCGATCGCCGGACGGGCTTGATTTTCCGCCCGTCCGGCGATTTGCTGCCGTCCCAAGGCCGGCGATCCTGCCGCCGCCTCGGGACCGGCGACCCGAGGCCGGGGACTGAGTCCCCTTCAGTGATTGATCACTCCGTCGGCGGTTGAGCCCTGCTCCCGCCGCGTCCAGCCTGCTCAGCCATGCATTCGGTCAAGGCCGAGGTCTGGTCGCGCAAAGAAAAATATGTTAATCAGCGGAACCTCTGTGCTGCTTCCCTCATCTAAGCCACTGCCAGTTTGTATGGACTTGAGGCAAAACGACCGCAGATGGGGAACTCATGCGCGACATCAGCCGAAGGGGTCTGCTCGGAGCCGGGCTCGGGACCGCGGCCGCCATCGGCCTGGCGGGGTGCGGTTCCTCCGATACGGTCCGGCCGGGTGCTGACACGGGGGCCGCGGGGGAGAAGGGTGCCGACGGGCACACTCGGGGAACCGGGCCTGCGAAGAAGGACGTTCGCGAGATAGGGGACGGTTCCACCGCGGACACCGGGAAGCAGCCGCACCAGCCTTCCGCGCCGGTTCCGCTCGAACCCGGGCAGACGCCACCGCAGTTCGTGATCTTTTCCTGGGACGGGGCGGGTGAGGTCGGCAACGGGCTCTTCCCGCGCTTTCTGGAACTCGCCAAGGATCATGATGCGTCCATGACCTTCTTCCTCTCCGGCCTCTATCTGCTGCCCGAGTCGAAGAAGTCCAAGTACCGGCCGCCCAACAACCCGATCGGTGCTTCCGACATCGGTTATCTCACCGATGACCACATCAAGGAGACGCTGAAGTGCGTCCGGCAGGCCTGGTTCGACGGGCATGAGATAGGCACCCACTTCAACGGGCATTTCTGCGGCGGCTCCGGATCGGTCGCGAACTGGTCGGCCTCCCAGTGGCAGAGCGAAATCGATCAGGCGGTCTCCTTCGTCACCGAATGGCGCACCAACACCGGCTGGAGCGACCTCGATCCGCTGCCTTTCGACTACCGCAAGGAACTGGTCGGCGGACGCACTCCCTGTCTGCTCGGCCAGGACAATCTGCTGCCCACGGCGCGCAAGCTCGGCTGGCGCTACGACGCCAGCTCGCCCGGTGGTACCCAGGTGTGGCCCCAGAAGCGTCAGGGCGTCTGGGATCTGCCGCTGCAGGGCATGCCGTTCCCGGGGCACTCCTTCGAAGTCCTTTCGATGGACTACAACATCCTCGCCAACCAGTCGGTGAATTCGACCAAGGGCATGCCTTCGCGCTATCCGGGCTGGCGCAAGCAGGCCACCCAGTCGTATCTCGCCGGTTTCAACCGTGCGTACACGACGAATCGCGCGCCCTTCTACATCGGAAACCACTTCGAGGAGTGGAACGGCGGCATATATATGGACGCGGTCGAGGAAGCGCTCAAGAAAATAGCGGGGAAGCCGGATGTGCGGCTCGTCTCCTTCAAGCAGTTCGTCGACTGGCTCGACGTCCAGACTCCGGCCGTGCTCGACAAGCTCCGTACGCTGGGAGTCGGGCAGTCGCCCGAAGGTGGCTGGAACGCCTTCTTTAAACAGGCCTGACAACGGGCTTTACGGGCACCGAGGGGGGTGCCCGAGATCGCCGGAACCGCCATGCGAAACTTTTCACATGAGCTATGGCCGCGCATCCCGACGCCGCTTCACCCTGCTCGCCGCCCCCGCAGCGGCCGTCGCACTCGCACTCACGCTGACCGCGTGCGGTGGGGACGGCAACAAGGCCGGCGGTGGTGGCAATACCCACTTCGTCACGGGCAGTGGCGGAATCTCCACCGTGGCCAAGGGCGACCGCCAGGCCGCCCCGAAGCTCGACGGTGAGACCCTCGACGGCAAGCAGCTCGACGTCGCCGACTACAAGGGCAAGGTCGTCGTGCTGAACGTGTGGGGTTCGTGGTGCGGCCCCTGCCGTCTGGAGGCCCAGTACTTCGCGAGGGTGGCGAAGGAGACGCAGAGCAAGGGTGTCCAGTTCGTCGGGATCAATACGCGTGACGCGCGGAAGGACCCCGCGATCAGCTTCGAGAAGGACTACGGGGTCACCTACCCGAGCTTCTTCGACCCGACCGGCAAGCTCATGCTCCGCTTCCCCAAGGGCACGCTGCGTCCGCAGTCCATTCCGTCGACCGTGGTCCTGGACCGGGACGGGAAGATCGCCGCCCGTTCCCTGACCGCGCTCGACGCCACCAAGCTGCACAAGATGATCGACCCGCTGATCGCGGAGAAGTGATTCCGTGCTCACCCTTGCCGCGGTCCAGGGCGAGAACCTGACCGTCCTGAACGGGGCGCTGGTCGTCGCCCTGCCCATCGCCGTACTCGGTGGGATCGTCTCGTTCTTCTCGCCGTGCGTCCTGCCGCTCGTGCCCGGCTACCTCAGTTACGTCACCGGCGTCAGTGGCACCGACCTGGCGCAGGCCAAGCGGGGGCGCATGGTCGCGGGTGCCTCGCTCTTCGTGCTCGGCTTCACCGCCGTGTTCGTCTCCGGCGGCGCGCTCTTCGGCTTCTTCGGCCAGACCCTCCAGGAGCACAGCGGGACGCTCTCCAAGATCCTCGGCGTGCTGATGATCCTGATGGGGATCTTCTTCATGGGCCTGATGCCGTGGATGACGCAGCGCGAATTCCGCATCCACAAGAGGCCGGTGACCGGGCTGGCGGGCGCACCGCTGCTGGGCGCCCTCTTCGGGATCGGCTGGACCCCGTGCCTCGGCCCGACGCTGAGCTCGGTGAGCATCCTCGCGATGGAACAGGGCACTGCCGGACGCGGGGCGATACTGACCGTCGCGTACTGTCTCGGGCTCGGCCTGCCCTTCGTGCTCGCGGCGGTCGCCTTCCGCAAGGCGCTCGGCGCCTTCGGCTGGGTCAAGCGCCACTACGCATGGGTCATGCGGATCGGCGGCGTCATGATGATCGCGACCGGGCTGCTCCTGCTGACCGGTGTGTGGGACAGCATGATGCAGGAATTGCAGGGCTGGTCCGACGGCTTCACGGTGGGGATCTGAGTTCCATGAGCAACACCAAGTCCAACCCGGCCCCGGAGCGCGAGCGCCGGGACGAGCGGGAGATCCGG
This sequence comes from Streptomyces sp. NPDC058239, assembly GCF_042882185.1. NCBI lineage: Bacteria > Bacillati > Actinomycetota > Actinomycetes > Kitasatosporales > Streptomycetaceae > Streptomyces > Streptomyces sp. NPDC058239. Next base: position 132,618 of record NZ_JBHVWS010000023.1, on the reverse strand, counting down.
GACGAGCAGGACCGGGAGAACGCCCGCGAACTCGGTGCGGCCGGCTCCCAGCTCTCCACCGCCCCGCGCGAGGAGAGCGCGGCCAGTCTGCCGGCCATGGGCATCATCGGCTGGGTCCGCTGGTTCTGGCGGCAGCTCACCTCGATGCGGGTCGCGCTGATCCTGCTCTTCCTGCTGTCGCTCGGCGCCATCCCCGGCTCGCTGATCCCGCAGAACAGCGTCGACGAACTGAAGGTGCAGACCTTCAAGGACGCCCACACCACCGTCACGCCGATCTACGAGAAGCTTCAGTTCTTCGACGTCTACAGCTCGGTGTGGTTCTCCGCGATCTACATCCTGCTGTTCGTCTCGCTCATCGGCTGCATCGTGCCGCGCACCGGCCAGTTCGTGGGCCAGCTGCGCAGCCGCCCGCCGGGCGCTCCCAAGCGGCTGACCCGGCTGCCCGCTTACACCACCTGGCGCACCGAGGCCGAGCCCGAGCAGGTCCGAGAGGCCGCGCTCGCGATGATGCGCAAGCGCCGCTACCGCGCGCACACCGCGGGGGACGCGGTCGCCGCGGAGAAGGGCTATCTGCGCGAGGCCGGGAACCTGATCTTCCACATCGCTCTGATCGTGATGCTGGTGGCGTTCGCCTTCGGGCAGCTCTTCAAGTCCGAGGGCGGCAAGCTGATCGTCGAGGGCGACGGCTTCTCCAACACGCTGACGCAGTACGACGACTTCAAGTCGGGTTCGCTGTTCGACAGCGACTCGCTCGCCCCGTTCAGCTTCAAGCTCGACGAGTTCATCGGTACGTACGAGCGCAGCGGCCCCCAGATCGGTACGCCCCGGACCTACGAGGCCCATGTGACGTATACGAAGGGCGCCTACGGCAAGCCGCAGAAGACCGTGATCAAGGTCAACGAGCCGCTGGTCGTCGACGGCACCAAGGTCTATCTGAACGCGCACGGCTACGCGCCCGTCGTCTCCGTCAAGGACGGCAGCGGCAAGGAGGTCTACCGGAACGCCGTGCCGCTGCTGCCCATCGACAACAACGTCACCTCGACCGGTGCGATCAAGGTGATGGACGGCTACCGCGACAAGAACGGCAAGAAGACCCAGCTGGGCTTCCAGGCCTTCTTCGTGCCGACCTTCGCGGGCGACGGCAAGGGCACGATGTTCTCGCAGTTCCCGGCCGCCGACATGCCCGTGCTCGCCCTCAACGGCTACTACGGCAGCCTCGGCGTCGACTCCGGACTGCCGCAGAACGTGTACCAGCTGGACAAGTCCCAGATGAAGGAGTTCAAGGACAGCAAGAACAACCAGCTCAAGCAGCGCCTGGCGGTCGGCGACACGATGAAGCTGCCCGACGGCGCCGGCTCGGTCACCTTCGAGGGCGTCGAGGAGTGGGCCAGCTTCCAGATCTCCGAGCAGCCCGCCAGCGGCTGGGCGCTCACCGGTGCCATCGCCGCGATCGCCGGACTCGCGGGCTCGCTGTTCATCCAGCGGCGCCGCATCTGGGTGCGGGCCGTGCGCGGTGCGGACGGCGTCACCGTCGTCGAAATGGCGGGTCTCGGTCGCAGCGAGTCCGCGAAGCTTCCCGAGGAGCTGGCCGATCTCGCGGTCACGCTCAACGCCGTGGCGCCCACCGCGCCCGGCCCTGACACCGACCCCGGATCCGAACCCCGCTCCGACTCCGATTCCGACTCCGTCGAAGAATCCTCCGAAGAACCTGCCGAAGGGGCTGAGAAGTGAATCTCGCCGCCGCAACCAACGAGAACCTGGCGCACACCAGCAATGTGCTGATCTATTCGTCGATGGCCGTCTACACCCTGGCCTTCTTCGCGCACATCGCGGAATGGGTGTTCGGCAGCCGCAGCAAGGTCGGCCGCACCGCCGCCGCGCTGACCGGTGCCGAGGGCGCGGCCGCCGCCACGGTGAAGGTGCAGGTCGCGGAGAAGGGCGGCGGCACCGCCGTGCTCGACCGCCCGAAGATCATCACGCGCTCCGCGGCCGGTACCCGCGACGTCCCGGACGGGCCCGGCGCGGCCGGCGGGACCTTCAAGGGCGACCTGTACGGACGCATGGCGGTCTCCATGACCGTGCTCGCCTTCCTCGTCCAGGCCGGCGGTGTCCTCGCCCGCGCGCTGTCCGTGCAGCGTGCCCCCTGGGGCAACATGTACGAGTTCTCCATCACCTTCTCCACGGTGGCGGTCGCCGCGTACCTGATCCTCCTCGCGCTGAAGAAGAACGTCCGCTGGATGGGGCTGCTCCTGGTCACCACCGTCCTGCTGGACCTCGGCATCGCGACCACGGTGCTCTACACCTCCAGTGACCAGCTGGTGCCCGCACTGCACTCGTACTGGCTGTGGATCCACGTCTCCACCGCCATCATCTGCGGCGCCGTCTTCTACATCGGTGCGGTCGCCACCCTGCTCTACCTCTTCCGCGACAGCTACGAGAGCAAGCTGGCGAGCGGTGTGCAGCCCGGTTCGTTCGCCCAGTCCGTGCTCTCCCGGCTGCCCGCCGCCTCGACGCTCGACAAGTTCTCGTACCGCATCAACGCCGCGGTCTTCCCGCTGTGGACGTTCACGATCATCGCGGGCGCCATCTGGGCGGGCGACGCATGGGGCCGCTACTGGGGCTGGGACCCCAAGGAGGTCTGGTCCTTCATCACCTGGGTCGCGTACGCCTGCTACCTGCACGCCCGCGCCACCGCAGGCTGGAAGGGCCGCAAGGCCGCCTACCTGGCACTGATCGCCTTCGGCTGCTGGCTCTTCAACTACTACGGCGTGAACATCTTCGTCACCGGCAAGCACTCCTACGCAGGCGTCTGACCGGCCCCCATCCCGTACGGGTGCGGATCCCGCGCCACCGGGCCACGCTGGAACCATGACCGATGCGACCCCCGTCATCGAGCGTGGCACCAGCGAAACCCAGGGTGACCGGCACACTCTGCGGTTCACGCTACGGCTGCCCCACCCCGTCCCGCGGGTGTGGGCAGCCGTTGCCAGTTCCGAGGGGCTGCCCGGCTGGCTCGCCTCCGCCGACCCGTTCGAACCGCGCATCGGCGGGGCCGTCACGCTGCGCTGGCTGAACACCGACCGGGACGGGCAAGCCACGGTCGCCTCCGGCACCGTCACCGCCTGGGACATCGAACGGGTCGCCGAATACACCCTCGAAGGACTCCACGGCCGCATCCGCTTCCATCTGGAGCCACCGCGCGGCGACCATGTGCTGCTGCGCTTCACCAATGAGTTCCGGGGCGACGACGAGCTGCGCATGGACTGCCTCGCCGGCTGGCACGACCACTTCGGCTACCTCGTCGACGCGCTCGACGGATACCCCGCCGACTGGTCGAAGTGGACCCCGGTCCGGTGGGCGGGGCTGCGCGAGGAGTACGCGGCGGCCGAGCGGTGACACGGCGTCACGGTGCCGAGGACGGCGGCAGGCACTTCGGGTCCGGCGGCGTGCGCTCGGGCCAGGCGATCGCCACGAACCGCTGACGGGCGTCCTCGGGCGCCAGCTCCACCACCGGCACCGCCTTGTTGTACGGATTCCCGTGGTTGTCCAGGCAGATCCAGCCACTGGCCCCCGGCACCCGCAGCGAACCCTTCACCCGCGGCCACTGCTCACCCACATCCGAGAGCTGCGGAAGCCGCTTGCCGTCCGGGGTCGCCTGCCGGATGCCGTGCACCGCCAGCGACATCGCGTCGTGCGCGATGATGACCTGGCCGTCGGTCAGATTCTGGTGACCGGTCGGACCGATCGGGCCCACGGGCTTCTTCGCCACCGTGGCCAGCAGGTCCAGGAAGCTCCGGTAGTCCGCCGGGGAACCGCCCGTCGCCGCTGCGCCCTTCCCCTTCGCCGCCGCCCAGGCGTCCGGGTGTGCCAGTGAGGCGTAGCGGACCGTCACCTTGCGGCGCAGCGCGCCCCGGTCGAGCTTCTTGTCGCTGCCGAGGTACGAGCCCTCGTCGCCGGTCAGGATCGTGAACGGGCGGCTCTGGCAGCCGCGGGCCCCGAGCGCGTTGATGAACTGCCGCAGCTGGGTGTGGCGTCCGGCGAAGAACACCGTCTCCGCATCCGTGTCGCAGATGAGGTGTGTGATCTGCTGGAACGTGTTGGCCGTGGTGCCCTCGTCGTTGGGGTCCTTGCGCGAGGTGAACAGCTGCGGCTCGTACTGCGTGCCCTTCACCAGCGAGGTGAACGCCGCCCGCAGTGTGTCCGTGTAGTGGTCCCCGGTACGGGTGTCCTGCACCAGCAGCGCCTTGTCCGCCTTCACCTTCCCGAAGTGCGCCAGCGCCCGCGCCTCGTCCCGGTTCGTCGGCGACACCCGCGCCAGGCCGGGGAACGGGTCGCCGCCCGGGCCGTTGGCGATGTCGTCGGCGGTGATCGTGGTACCGACGACCGCGATGTGCGCAGCGGTCAGCTCCTTGACCGCCGACCTGACCTGCGTACTGCTGGTGGCGACCCCCGACACGGCCCGCAGATGGTCCGGGGCCCCGGTCATCTTCTTCAGCCGGTCCACCGTCGGCTGCCACAGCAGGTTGTTCTTCCCCGTGTTGGCGAGAACCAGCCGGATCTTCGGCACCTGCTCGTTCGACAGATGGTTGGCCCGGTACTGCTCGGCGAACGCGCCCTGCAGCTCGCGCTGCATCTTCGTCTGCATGGCTTCGTCCGTCGACGTCAGCGGCAGCAGCAGAGCGACCGTCGCGTACCGGCCGGGCTTCAGGGTGTCGTTCTCCCGGGCGATGGCCGCGGCGACCTCGGTCAGCTTCGGCCGCCCGAAGTCGTAGCCGTCGCCGGAGACACCTATGCACTCGTCGCTGCCCTGCGGCCGCTCGACACCCTTCGCGCACGAGCGGTCCTCGGGGGCGGTGAGCCGGCCGATGCCGTACCAGCCGGACGTGACGACCAGGGCGCCGGCCACCACAGTGGTGACCACCTTCTGCCTCGCCGTGTACCAGACGCGATAACGCAGTGGATTAAGCATCCGAGCCACCGTTCCCCCGCCTCTGCCCGCTTCCGCCCGTGCCCGGCGGCATGGACAGGGGCCGCCAGGCCCTGATGTCCTGCGGCCAGTGCGTCGCCGCGTCCCACAGCACGCTGTTGCCCGTCGGATGCCTGCCGGACAGTTGTCGCAGTTCGTGCGCCATCTTGTCGATCACCTCTTCGTCCGGCAGAGCCAGTGGATCGGACAACAGCCATACGGCGTGCAGCAGCCGGCGCAGCTGCAACTGGAGCTCCACGGCGCGCTCGCCGAGCCCCGCGAGCCCCGTCTCCCCGTCCGGCAGCGAACCGGCCGCCTCACGGCCGAGCGCGACCGCCCGCCGTGGATCGGGGCCGGCATAACCGGGCGGACGTGGATACGGGGCCGAGGCGATGAACCGCAACGAGCCGAGCCAGGCGGTGACATCCCCGTCGGTGAACCGCTCCCGCAGATGCGTCACACACTCCCTCGTCCTGCCCAGCACCAGCTCCTGGTGCAGCCGGTGCGGGACGCTCGGGCAGCGGCCCCCGGGCGCGTACGCGGTGCGCAGCGTCTCGTGCACCGCACGCCACACCGCGTAGTACGGATGGTCGTCGTCCTGGAACCGCAGCCGGTGCAGCAGCAGCGCACGCAGCAGCGGATCGGCGACGAAGTACTCGGGACCGACCGGCCAGTCCTGCGCCCGCAGCACGTCCCGCACCTGCAGTGCCACATCGCCGTCCAGCGACCGGCCGCGCAGCCGGGCCGTGGCCAGCAGCCGCGCCGATTCCTCACCGTGCGCGGCGGCCAGCACACTCAGTACGTCGAGCTGCTGCCCAGGCAGCAGCCGCGCCAGCAGTTCGTCCGCGACCCGCACCGGCGCCCGGTCCTCACGCAGCTCCACCGTGCGGTCCAGCAGCGCCCCCGGCACCAGTGAACCCGGCTGCGACGCACCCGGCTGCGACGCACCCGGCCGCGGCGTCCCCGGCACCAGCGCCTCGCCCGCCGCCTGCGCCAACAGCGCCGCACCCAGCGGGCGCCCACCCGTCAGCCGGTGCACCCCACGTGCCAGCCCGGCAGGGGTACGGCCCACCGGATCGTGCCGGTCGAACGCCGCCTGTACGTGTGCCGGGCCCAGCGCGGTGAGCTCCACGGCCAGAATCCCGGACGTCACCTCCGAACCGCGGACCCAGTGCGAGCCGTGCGCCACCTCGGGCAGCCGCCGGCGCACCGCATGGCTCAGCCCCTCGTGGTCACGGGCGCGCGAGGAGGCGAACAGGGCGATCTGATCGCGCACCCCGGAGGCCCGCTGCCGCAGCACCGGCTCGACCAGCTGCCGGCCCAGCAACGTGTGCGCGTTGTCCAGCAGCAGCACAGGACGGCCCCGGCGCGCACCCCGCGCCAGACCCCCGTACGCCCGCACCAGATCCGCGACCAGTGCGAGAACCAGATGATCCTCGGCCCGACGGCGCAGATCGCCGCCGCGCTCGAAATCGACCGCCAGCTGCCTCAGCCCGATCCTGCCGCTGCCGCCCGCGTGCGGATAACTCCCGTACCAGTCCACCGAACGCCGCTGGAACCGGCTGAACGTCTCCTCCAGCACCGTCTCGATCGTCGCCTCGGCGACCATCCCGGCCAGCGGGACCACCGAGTCGAAGGCACTCGCGGCCAGCTTCGTCAGTACCTTGGTGACCCAGCCCGTCGCCGCGTCCCCACGGGTGTCGACGGTCGCCAGCACCGGGCCGAGCGACTGCAGATCCCGCTGTGCCCGCGTCTCGTCCTCCCGCGTCCAGGAGATCGAGGCGACCGCCACGAGCCCGAGGCTCAGCCGGGGAAACTGCACCGGCCGCGCGGCACGCACCTTCGCCGTCAGCTGGGTGGCGAGCTCCGGCAGCGCCCCGGTGACCGGAGTCCAGCCGGGGCCCGGGTCCGCGGGCGGCACGACGGCCTCGCAGTCGACCAGCGCCACCGGGGTGATCTCCCGGTACAGATGGCGCAGTTGCTTGAGCGCGGCCGTCTTTCCCATGCCGCGGCCGCCGGTCAGCACGGCGACCGGCGGATCGTCACGGTGCTCGTAGGCGACCCGGGCGGAGCCGTACGGAGTGAGACCTGTCAGACGCGCCGCAAGTCCGTCGTTGCCGAAGATCGCCTCGCGCCCGTACAGCTCTCTCTCCACAGCACCCCCAGCGCCGATGTCCCACCCGATCTGTCACGCCGTCAACAGAAGGATATCGGCAGGGTGTTGGGGCAAGGTGAAGATTTTCGAACGATCGGGGACGCGGGGCGGTAAATCAGCCGACGCCGATGTCCTCGTTCCACACGTCGGGATGGTCCCGAACGAAGTCCCGCATGAGTGCGACGCATTCGGCATCGTCGAGCAGCACGATCTCCACCCCGTGCCGAGCCAGCCAGTCGCGCCCGCCGGGGTAGGTCCGTGCCTCGCCGATCACCACCCGCGAGATCCCGAACTGCCGCACGAGGCCGGAGCAGTACCAGCACGGGGAGAGCGTCGTCACCATCGTCGTGCCCCGGTACGAGCGCTGCCGCCCGGCCGCCCGGAACGCCGCCGTCTCCGCGTGCATGGACGGATCGCCGTCCTGGACGCGACGGTTGTGGCCGCGGCCGAGGAGGCTGCCGTCCGGCCCGTAGAGCGAGGCACCGATGGGGATGCCGCCCTCGGCGAGCCCGGCACGGGCCTCGGCCAGGGCGGTGGCGAGCATGGCGCGGTAGTCGTTCACGCGCCCACTCTGCACCGTGCGGACAGCCGATTCCCGGCACCCACGACGGCCGCAGCGTGTCCAACGACATGCACGGGCCGCCGACAAGGGCCGGCCGGCCCTTCGCGATTACGAAGCGGGTGGCGCCGACTCCTCCGGCCCCGCCCCGCTCTCGCGACGCTTGAGCTCCTCCTCACGGCGGCGCAGATCCGCCTCCCAGTCCTTGAGGAGCGACTCGTCCTTCTTGTTCTCTTCCTTCAGCGCCTTCAGGAACTCCGGATTGTCGTCCGGCGCCACCCACTGCGAGCGGTGATTGCGGTGCCACTCCGACGGCGTACGTCCCCCGGCGGGCACCTGGCGCATCTTGCCCGCGGCCAGCCAGACGATCGGGCCGACGATCCAGAACAGCAGGATGATGAAGACCCAGGCGATCTTCGGCAGGTGCTTGGCCTCGTCCTCGGGGGTGTTCAGGCAGTCGATGAACGCGTAGATCGTCAGCGCCAGAGGCAGGAGATAGATCAGGGCCCGGAACATGGTGGAAAGGTCCCCCTGCGGAGAGATGGCGGGGCTTGTCCCGCCCCGGTGACGGGCCCAGAGTAGCCGGTGTCAATTACGGCCCACGGCGAGCAGGTGGGAACCGGCGGCGAGCAGGTCGGGGTACGGCTCCGCCATGCGGGCCGCGGCCAGCGCGGAGGTGAACATCCGTGATCCGGTGAGTGACTCACCGGTATGCTGCTCGGTCGCTTTCAGCAGCGCCCAGGCGGGGCCCTCGACGCCGTATACCCGGATGTCGGTGAAGCCGGCCTCGCGCATTTCCGCCTCCAGCTCGGGACCGGTGTGGAAGTGCGCTTCGGTGAATCCCTTCTTCCCGTCGTGCGAACCGGTGGCCAGGATGCGGCCGATGCCGTCCTGGAGGGCCGGGCGGTCGAGGTGGGCAAAGGCGGTGTGCTCGAACAGCGAGGCATAACGGTTGATGCCCGCCGCGGCGACGAGGCCACCGGTCCCTGAGCGCCCGGGACGACTCCCGGACCGCCGTACCACCTCGTCGACGCCGCCGACCTGACTGGACCGGTCAACCGGTCCAGCCTCCGATTCATGAGCTCCCCAGAGCAACTCGATTCCACCAGCGCCCGGTTACTTCCATGGGCCAGGCCGGATGGCGGGCCGTGCTATCTGCGTACGGACGGTCATGGATATGTTTCGCGCGTCGCGGATCAGATGGAGGTCGTGCAACTTGGCATGGGGGCCGAGGTCCTCGACTGCGCCAGGCCGATCATTGCCGCCGCAGGCGCGACGGTGACGGAACTCCGCTTCGCTGCCGCCCGGTTGGCCGAGTGCCTGACCGATGCGCTGCGGATCGCCGAGAGCCGGAGTGGACGGCTCCAGCAGGGCAGGTCGGCGGGGCGGGGAACGGAGCCCGAAGATGTTCACAGGCCGTAAGTGCCTTGAATACCGCGCGGAGCCTTCCGGCGTTGATGGCCACTGGGTGACCAGGCGGCCGTGATTGAACCACAGGGGAGTCTCGGGTTCGGGCGTATCGGCCCGACTGTCACTCATATCGGCGGCGGTCGGGCTGTGCTCGTTTCCGGTTCCACCGACGTGATCATGATGGTTCCACGAGGGGTTGGGGCCGGGACGGCCGAGGAAGCAGTGCCGCGCCGACGGTGCGGGCGTGAAGTCGTGGAGACTCCGTCCGCACTGCCGATGGTGCGTGGCCGGGTCCCAACGCAAGCGCCCACGGCAGAAGCCCTGGGCAGGGCGAACGCAGGGGAATGGCTGTGCACCTGACTCCACATGAACAAGAGCGCCTGATGATTCATCTGGCGGCGGACGTCGCCGAGAAGCGCCGGGCCCGGGGGGTGCGGCTCAACTACCCCGAGACGGTTGCGCTGTTGACCGTGCATGTCCTCGAGGGGGCCCGGGACGGCAGAACCGTCGCCGAACTCATGTCATCCGGACGGAAGTTATTGTCCCGGAAGGAGGTCATGGAGGGCATCCCCGAGATGATCAAGAACGTTCAGGTGGAGGCCACGTTCCCCGACGGTACGAAGCTGGTCACCATCCACGACCCCTTGCCGGAGGCGGGCGAGGAGGAAGAGGGGCTCGTCTCCCCGGGGCAGGTCGATTACTCCACGAAGCCGGAAGACAGGCTCGTGCCCTTCAATGAGGGCCGTGAGATCACTTCCCTGACCGTCGAGAACCCGTGTGACCGTCCCGTCCAGGTCGGTTCCCACTACCACTTCGCCGAGGCCAACTCCGGGCTGGAGTTCGACCGCGAGGCCGCTTGGGGCAAGCGCCTGCACGTCCCGGCCGGCAGCTCCGTACGCTTCGAACCCGGCATCACCGAAGAGGTCGAACTCGTACCCATCGAGGGCAAGCGACTGGTCCATGGCCTGCGCGAAAGGATCGACGGTCTGCCCGGCAAGATCGACGGTTCACTCGACAACACCGAGGGCCCGTTCGGTGAGGTCGCAGGAGAGTCCAATGACTGACTTCGCCGAGTGTCCTTGCTGCCCGGAGCCCCCCGAGCGCTCCGATCCCCTGACCCGGTCCGCGTACGCGGACCGGTTCGGCCCGACGGTCCGCGACCGCATCCGGCTCGCCGACACGGAGCTGCGGATCGAGATCGAGGACGACTGGGCGGGCGGCCCCGGGCGCAGTGGGAACGAGATGGTCTTCGGCGGCGGCAAGGTGATTCGTGAGTCGATGGGGCAGTCCATCGCGCCGCGCGACCCGGCCGGTGCCGACGAGCCGGGAGGCCCTGGCGGGTCCGATGGCGGCGAGGTCGTCAGGCCCCCGGACACGGTGATCACCGGTGCCGTCGTCCTGGACCACTGGGGCATCGTCAAGGCCGATGTCGCCATCCGCGACGGCCGCATCACCGCGCTCGGCAAGGCGTACAACGACGAGACCATGGACCCCCTCCACGAGGGGGCCGGCAACCACAACGACGTCGGCCCGATCCCCACGGACTTCGTCATCGGCCCCGACACCGAGGTCATCGCGGGCAACGGGAAGATCCTCACCGCGGGCGGGGTCGACACGCACGTCCACTTCATCTGCCCCGAGCAGGTCGGTGAGGCGCTGTCCGCAGGCGTGACCACGCTCATCGGCGGCGGTACGGGACCTGCGGAGGGCAGCACGGCCACCACCGTCACACCCGGGTCCTGGCACCTCGCCCGGACATTCGAGGCGCTGGACTCCTTCCCCGTCAACGTCGGACTGCTCGGCAAGGGCGCCACGATGTCGGAGGAGTCCATGTACGACCAGGTGGACGCGGGTGTCATCGGCTTCAAGATCCACGAGGACTGGGGCGCAACGCCGGCGGTCATCAAGAAGTGTCTGGAGGTCTGCCGGCAGACAGGAGTCCAACTCGCACTCCACGCCGACTCGTTGAACGAGGCGGGTTTCGTCGACGACACCATTCGGGCCATCGACGGCCACTCCATCCACGTCTTCCACGTCGAGGGCGCGGGCGGCGGCCATGCCCCCGACATGATCAAGATGGTGCATGAGGGCAATGTGCTGCCCGCCTCCACCAACCCCACTCGGCCACTGACCATCAACACGGTCAAGGAGCACTTCGACATGGTGATGGTCTGCCATCACCTCAACCCGAAGATCAAGGAGGACCTGGCGTTCGCGGACTCCCGGATCCGGCCCTCCACGATGGCCGCCGAGGACATCCTGCACGACCTCGGTGCCATCTCGATCATGTCGTCCGACGCCCAGGCCATGGGCCGCATCGGCGAGATGATCATGCGTACCTGGCAGACCGCGCACGTCATGAAGACGCGGCGGGGCCTCCTGGAGGGTGATAAGCGGCCGGAGGGTGAAGAGCCGGAGGGCGGGCGGCCGGTGGGCGCCGACAACAGGCGAGCCCGGCGGTACGTCGCGAAGTACACCATCAACCCGGCGATCGCCCAGGGAATCGACGCAGTGGTCGGGTCCGTGGAGCCCGGCAAGCTGGCCGACCTGGTGCTGTGGGAGCCGAAGTTCTTCGGGGTCAAGCCGCACCAGGTGATCAAGGGCGGGCAGATCGCGTACGCGCAGGTGGGCGACGCCAACGCGTCCATCCCGACCCCGCAGCCGGTCCTGCCCCGCGCCATGTGGGGTGCCACGGGCCTGGCGCCCCGCTCCACCTCGTTCAACTTCGTCACCCAACGGGCCATCGACAACGGGTTGCCCGAACGTCTCCCGCTGGGCAAGCAGTTCAAGGCCATCAGCAGCACACGTGACATCGGCAAGGCGGACATGAAGGAGAACAGCGCCACCCCCGATGTCCGGATCGACCCCGACACCTTCGAGGTGATCGTCGGGGGCGCAAAGGTGGAGGACGTGACGACCTGCATCGATGGCCAGATCGTCGAGCGGAACTATCCCCGTGAGCTCCCCATGGCACAGCGGTACTTCCTCTTCTGAGATCCCGGAAGAGGACCGCGCGGGACGAATCGGGCCGCGAGCTGTGAAGCGTGAGCTTCGAAGACGAGTGACGAAAGGTGACCTGCGAAATATGAGCCGCGCCGCGCTGTTCGTCCTGGCCGACGGCCGCTTCCCCGCCGGAGGGCACGCGCACTCCGGCGGAGCCGAGCCGGCCGTGGCCGCGGGCCGGATCAAGGATGCGGACTCGCTGGAGGAATTCTGCCGGGGGCGGTTGCACACCGCGGGTCTGGTCGCGGCGGCACTGGCCGCCGCGGCCGCCGCGGGCCACGACCCGTCGGCGCTGGACGAGGCCGCCGACGCCCGTACTCCGGTGCAGGCGCTGCGGACCACTGCCCGCAAGCTGGGGCGGCAGATGATGCGGGCCGCCCGCGCGACCTGGCCGTCGGCCGAGCTGGATGCGCTGGCCGCGGCCCGGCCGCGCGGCGCGCACCAGCCGGTGGTGCTGGGTCTGGCCGCGCGGTCGGCCGGGCTGGCACCGCTGGATGCCGCGTATGCGGTGGCGTACGAAACCGTCAGCGGGCCGGCCACGGCGGCGGTCCGGCTGCTGAGTCTGGACCCGTTCGACGCCACCGCCGTCCTCGCCCGCCTCGCCCCCGACCTCGACCGGACCGCCGCCGCGGCGGCCGCGGCCGCCGGGCGCATCCCCGAGGAGGGGTTCGACGCCCTGCCCGCCGCCTCCGCGCCGCTGCTGGACATCACCGCGCAGCAACACGCCGCCTGGCCGGTACGCCTCTTCGCCTCCTGACACCCATGACCACGGAACACCACGCACGACTGGAGCCCGTATGCACCTCGACCACGCAGAGACGTTCCCCGAACGCCACACCTACAGCGCTGAACCCCGGCGCCCCGACGGCACCCGGCGTGCCCTGCGGATCGGCCTGGGCGGGCCGGTCGGCTCGGGCAAGACCGCCACCGTCGCAGCCCTGTGCCGGGCGCTGCGCGACGAGCTCTCCATCGCCGTGGTCACCAACGACATCTACACGCGCGAAGACGCCGAATTCCTGCTCCGCGAGGCGGTACTGCCCGCCGAGCGGATCACCGCGGTGGAGACCGGTGCCTGCCCGCACACCGCGATCCGGGACGACATCTCCGCCAACCTCGAAGCCGTCGAGGACCTGGAGAACGCCATCGGCCCCCTCGACCTGGTCCTGGTGGAATCGGGCGGCGACAACCTCACCGCCACCTTCTCCAAGGGTCTGGTCGACGCCCAGATCTTCGTCATCGATGTGGCGGGCGGCGACGACATCCCGCGCAAGGGCGGCCCCGGCGTCACCAATTCGGACCTCCTCGTCATCAACAAGACCGACCTCGCCCCCTACGTCGGCTCCGACCTGGAGAGCATGGCGCGCGACGCCGAGGTCCAGCGCGGTCACCTCCCCGTCGCCTTCACCTCCCTCAAGACCGAGGGCGGTGCGAAGCCGGTTGCCGACTGGGTCCGCGAGCGCCTCACCGACTGGACCGCAGGCCCCGCATGACCCTCGCACCCCCGCCGGCCGCGGCGGCTTCCGGGCGGACTGCCGTGGGCGTACGTGCCACCGCCCGCATCGCGGCAACTGCCGGCGGCACCACCACCACGCTGCCCGTCCTCGACGGCGACGGGCCCTTCGAACTGCGCCGCCTGCGCTCGCACGGTAGTGAGGCGCGGGTGTGCATCGTCGGCGCGATGAGTGCCCCTCTCGGCGGTGACCGGCTGCGTATCGAAGCGAGCGCCCAGCAGGGCGCGGCGCTGCACATCACCTCCGCCGCCGCGACCCTCGCCCTGCGGGGCCCGACCTCCGAGCACGCCACGTACGACGTGCATCTGACGGCAGGGGAGCACGCACAGCTCCACTGGCTCCCCAAGCCGTTGATCTGCGCGGGCGGCAGCGATCTGCGCCAGACCTGGACCGTCGATCTCGCCCCCACCGCGCGGCTCGTACTGCGCGAGGAACAGATCCTGGGACGCACGGGCGAATCTCCCGGCCATGTGGCGACGCGTCTCACCGTCCGAGGCGGTGGGCGGACTCTGCTGGACCAACAGGCCGAGTACGGACCGGGTGCACCCGGCTGGGACGGCCCCGCCGTCCTCGCCGGCCACCGCGCGGCCGGACAGCTCCTGATCGTCGACCCGGACTTCGAGGAGTCGCCCCTCGAAGTCCAACTGCTCGGCGGCTCCCCGGAGGAGGGCCAGGCCGTGCTGACACCGCTCGCCGGTCCCGCCGCGCTGGTCACCGCCGTCGCCCCGGACGGCCTTCGCCTGCGCCACCTCCTCGACACGGCGCAGGCCGCCTTCCGCCGTACCGTCCCGGGCGGACACGGGCGCATCCGCGTTCCGTGAGGGGTGCTGAGGTGGGGCACCCCGGGTGATCGCCAACGGTGATGACAAACTGGACGGCATGGCTTACGACGATCTTCGTTCCCTCCTCCGGGCCCTGGAGCGCGAGGGCGAGCTCAAGCGCATCAAGGCCGAGGTCGACCCGTATCTGGAGGTCGGCGAGATCGTCGACCGGGTGAACAAGGCGGGCGGGCCCGCGTTGCTCTTCGAGAACGTCAAGGGGTCCTCGATGCCCCTGGCCATGAACGTCTTCGGGACCGACAAGCGGCTGCTCAAGGCGCTCGGGCTGAAGTCGTACGCCGATATCAGCGACAGGATCGGCGGGCTGCTCAAGCCGGAGCTGCCGCACGGCTTCGTCGGGGTGCGGGAGGCGTTCGGGAAGCTCGGCTCGATGGTGCATGTACCGCCGAAGAAGGTGAAGTCCGAGAGCGCGCCCGTGCAGGAGGTCGTGCTCACCGGCGACGACGTGGATCTGGATCAGCTGCCCGCGCTCTTCACCTGGCCCGAGGACGGCGGATCGTTCTTCAACCTGGGGCTCACCCATACCAAGCACCCGGAGACGGGCGTGCGCAATCTGGGTCTGTACCGCCTCCAGCGTCACGACCGGCGCACCATCGGGATGCACTGGCAGATCCACAAGGACAGCCGCAACCACTACCAGGTCGCCGCCAAGCGTGGGGAGCGGCTGCCGGTCGCCATCGCGTTCGGGGCACCGCCCGCGGTGACGTACGCCTCCACCGCGCCGCTGCCGGGGGACATCGACGAGTACCTCTTCGCCGGGTTCATCCAGGGCAAGCGGATCGAGATGGTCGACTGCAAGACCGTGCCGTTGCAGGTCCCGGCGCAGGCGGAGGTCGTCATCGAGGGGTGGCTGGAGCCCGGGAAGATGCTTCCCGAGGGGCCGTTCGGCGACCACACCGGCTTCTACACGCCGCAGGAACCGTTCCCCGCACTGACCATCGACTGCGTGACCATGCGGAAGCGTCCGCTGCTGCAGTCGATCGTGGTGGGCCGGCCGCCGACCGAGGACGGGCCGCTGGGGCGGGCCACGGAGCGGTTCTTCCTGCCGCTGCTCAAGATCATCGTGCCGGACATCGTGGACTACCACCTGCCGGAGGCTGGCGGCTTCCACAACTGTGCGATCGTCTCGATCGACAAGAAGTACCCGAAGCACGCCCAGAAGGTGATGAGTGCCATCTGGGGTGCGCACATGATGTCGCTGACCAAACTGATCGTCGTCGTGGACTCCGACTGCGACGTCCACGATCTGCACGAGGTGGCGTGGCGGGCGCTCGGCAATACGGACTACGCGCGCGACCTCACCGTCACCGAGGGGCCCGTCGATCATCTCGACCATGCTTCCTACCAGCAGTTCTGGGGTGGCAAGGCGGGCGTCGACGCGACGAAGAAGTGGCCCGAGGAGGGTTACACCCGGGACGGGGGCTGGCCGGACATGGTCGAGTCCGACCCGCAGACGGCGGCGAAGGTCGACCGCCGGTGGAAGGAATACGGACTGTGAGCGCCGCCGAAGCAGCACTGGGCTCAGGGCCCGTACAACCGAACAGCAAGGTCAAGGCGTTTCTGCGGCTCGTGATGATCGAGCACTCGGTCTTCGCGCTGCCCTTCGCGTACATCGCCGCCCTGACCGCGATGTTCCAGGCGGACAAGTCCATCCACTGGGTCACGCTGCTGCTCGTCACCATCGCGATGGTGGGGCTGCGGACGTTCGCGATGGCCTGCAACCGGATCATCGACCGGGAGATCGACGCCCGTAACCCGCGCACCGCGAGCCGGGAACTGGTCACCGGGGCGGTGTCCGTGAAGTCGGCGTGGACGGGGGCGCTCGTCGCCGTTGTCGTCTTCCTCGGGGCGGCGGCTCTGCTGAACCCGCTCTGTCTGGCGCTCGCGCCGGTCGCCGTCGTGCCGATGGTGGTCTATCCGTACGGGAAGCGGTTCACCCACTACCCGCACGCCATCCTGGGGATCGCGCAGGCCATAGGGCCGATCGGCGCCTGGCTGGCCGTGACAGGCAGCTGGTCGTGGGACGCGGTGATCCTCGGTCTCGCGGTCGGGATCTGGATCGGTGGCTTCGACCTGATCTTCGGCTGCCAGGACGTCCAGGCGGACCGGGCGCACGGGGTGCTGTCGGTGCCGGCCCGGTTCGGGATTCCGGCCGCGCTGTGGGGTGCGCGGGTCTGCCATGCGGTGACGACCGGGCTGCTCGTCTGGTTCGGGCTGGCCACGGAGGCCGGCCTGTTCTACTGGATCGGCATGGTGATCGTCGCCGTCGCCTTCGTGTACGAGCACCGGGTGGTGCGGCCGCACGATCTGTCCCGGCTGAACCGGGCGTTCTTCTCGGTCAACGGGTTCATCGGAATAGCGCTGTTCGCGTGCGCGCTGCTGGATCTGCTGGTGCGGGGTCTGACGGTCTGAGCCGGACAGGCCCTACGGCATGAGCGGTTGGGCGGGTGTCGCCGTGCTCCGGCGGCGGCGGAAGACGAACGCCGCCGCCACGCCCGCCGCCAGTCCGAACAGGTGGCCCTGCCAGCTGACCGAGGTGTTGGCGGGGGAGATCCCCAGCAGTATCGACGAGCCCCATATCGCGCCGATCACCAGCCCGGCGCCGATGTCCAGCACTCTGCGGTCCACGAAGCCGCGGACCAGCAGATAGCCGAAGAGGCCGAAGACCAGTCCGGACGCGCCCGCCGTGTTGGAGCCGGCCGGCGAGACCAGCCAGACCCCGAGACCGTCGACCACGATGATCAGCGCGGCCACGGCCGCGAACCGGCGTATGCCGCCCAGCGCGGCCAGGAAGCCGAAGACCAGCAGCGGCACGCTGTTGGAGGCGACATGGCCGAAGCCGAAGTGGATGAAGGACGCGGGCACGACGTCCAGCAGTTCGCCGGGCCGGCGCGGCTCGATCCCGTACGTGTCCAGTGAGTGGCCACTCGACACGTCGACGACCTCGAGTATCCAGAGGAACGCCACCCAGCCCAGCATCAGCTTGGCCGCAGCCTTCGCGCGGTCGCCCGTGCTCCACGCCGGTGCAATTCGATCTGACGATGCGGCCATCGCGGCCCCCTGCCGGTCTCCTGTGTCGCCCCTGTTTCCACCCCTCAGAACGGCTGAGGCACCTTACTCGGTTCCGGGTTCGGGCAGCCGGATAGGCTCGGCTGTGTGGATTCCGGGACTTCAGTGAGTCAGCACCAGCGGCAGCCTTGGATTGTCGGGGTTTCAGGCGCTTCGGGCACCCCATTCGCCGCCGCCGTGCTGCGCGGTCTGCTGGCCGCGGGGGAGAGCGTCGATCTGGTGGTGAGCCGGGCGTCGCGGCTGACGCTGCTGGACGAGACCGGGATCGCGTTCCGCGACGCGCACTGGCAGGAGGATCTGCGCAGCTGGCTGGCGCGAGGGGCGGACGGCAAGCCGCACACCTTCGATGTGGACGTCGAGGGGGTACAGCACTGGGCGGCCGGTGATCTTGCCGCCGGGCCGTCCTCGGGGTCGTACCCGGCGAAGGGGATGCTGATCGTCCCGGCTTCGACGGCATGTGTGGCCGGGGTGGCGCTCGGACTCTCGAAGGACCTGCTCCAGCGGGCCGCGAGCGTGACGCTCAAGGAGCGGCGGAAGCTGGTTGTCGCGGTGCGGGAGACACCGCTGAACGGGCAGACGCTGAAGCATCTGGTGAGCCTGGACGAGGCGGGCGCCGTCGTGCTGCCCGCCTCTCCGGCGTTCTATGCGGGGGCGACGCACATCCAGGATCTGGTGGACTTCGTCGCAGGGCGGGTGCTGGACGCGGCGGGGGTGCCGCACGACCTGTACCGCCGATGGGAGGGAGAGCTCGGTGGCGGCTCTCACGGCTCCGGAGACTGAGCCTGTGGTCAGCGCTTCTTCTTGGCGCGCGGGGTGCGGGTCTTGTCGACCCGGTGCGCGGCGGCGGGCTGGTGGGCACGCGAGCGGTTGGCCAGATCCTGCAGCTCGCGCATTCGGGCGTAGGCCATCTCGATCGTGTACACGGTGTTCTCACTCCTGAAGATTCGAAAGCATTTTTTGGATGTTCGGAAAGATTTGCAGGTGCTGAAGCCTGCATACCTTAGATTCTACACGTAAACTCGCGGTACTGCTGAACAATGGAAGGTTTCAGTCACATGGACGCGGTGGACAGGCAGCTCATCCAGGCCCTCAGGGAGAACGGCAGGGCCTCGTACGCCGAGCTGGGGCGGCTCGTCGGGCTCTCCGGGCCCAGCGTCACCGACCGCATCAACCGGCTGGAAACCGCCGGTGTAATCACCGGCTACCGCGCCACCGTCAACGCCGCGTCCCTGGGGCTCGGGGTCACGGCTCTGATCGGTATCTCGCTCTCCGACGCCGCCGATCACGAGGATGTGGCGCGCCGGCTGAAGGACCTCGCGGAGATCGAGGACGCCTGGTTCATCGCGGGCGACGACTCGTACATGCTCAAGGTGCGGGTCGGTGACGTGGACGGCCTGGAGAAGACCATCCGCCGGCTCAGCGGTACGAAGGGCGTCTCGCGCACGCGTACCACGATCGTGCTCTCCACCAAGTGGGAGAACCGGGTCGGGGAACTTCCCGAGGAGGCGTAGGCGTAACGTGGTGGAGCCCCCGGGTGGCCGGGGGTTTCGCCCGGTAGCACCGGGAAAGGTACAGCGCGTCGACAACTGGGAGGCAGCCGCATGGACGTTGGGCTCAAGCGCGAGCTGGAGGAGAAGGTCCGCGCAGGGGAGCGGCTGACCCGTGAGGACGGCATCGCCCTCTACGAGTCGGACGACCTGGCCTGGCTCGGCGGCCTCGCGCACGAGGTGCGTACGCGCAAGAACGGCGACGTCGTGCACTTCAACGTCAACCGGCACCTCAACATGACCAATGTGTGCACCGCGTCGTGCGCGTACTGCTCGTTCCAGCGCAAGCCGGGCGAGAAGGACGCGTACACCATGCGCATCGAGGAGGCCGTCCGGCTGGCGAAGGCGATGGAGGGCGAGAACCTCACCGAGCTGCACATCGTCAACGGGCTGCACCCCACTCTGCCGTGGCGTTACTACCCGCGCTCCCTCAGTGCGCTGAAGGAGGCCCTGCCGCAGGTCTCCCTCAAGGCGTTCACCGCCACCGAGATCCACCACTTCGAGACCATCTCCGGGCTCTCCGCCTCCGAGATCCTCGACGAGCTGATCGAGGCCGGTCTGGAGTCGCTGACCGGTGGCGGCGCGGAGATCTTCGACTGGGAGGTCCGCCGGCACATCGTGGACCACAACACCCACTGGGAAGACTGGTCGCGCATCCACCGCCTCGCCCACGAGAAGGGTCTGAAGACCCCGGCGACGATGCTGTACGGGCACATTGAGGAGCCGCGTCATCGCGTCGACCACGTGTTGCGACTGCGCGAGCTGCAGGACGAGACCGGCGGCTTCCAGGTCTTCATCCCGCTGCGCTACCAGCACGACTTCGTGGACATGAAGGACGGCAAGGTCCGCAACAAGCTCCAGGCGCGGACGACGATGGCGACCGGCGCCGAGGCGCTGAAGACCTTCGCGGTCTCGCGGCTCCTTTTCGACAACGTCCCGCACGTCAAGGTCTTCTGGGTGATGCACGGTGTGCAGACCGCCCAGCTCGCGCTGCAGCACGGCGCGGACGACATGGACGGCTCGGTCGTCGAGTACAAGATCACGCATGATGCGGACAACTACGGCACGCCGAACAAGCTCGGCCGTGAGGATCTGCTGGACCTGATCCGTGACGCGGGCTTCCGGCCCGTCGAGCGCAACACGCGGTACGAGATCATCCGCGAGTACCCGGGCCCGGACGCGGAGCGGCGCGAGTCGCCGCAGCCGATGCGCGTCTGACCTGTCCGGCCTGTCGCGTCGTCAGTAGTTCGGATGTGTGGGAGCCCCGGCCGCCGGCCGGGGCTTTCTCGCGTACTGGACAAGGCTTGAGGCGATGGATCGGTAATAGTTAATCTGCGCCTATGGCGCTTACTTTTGAGCTGGACCCCAAGTTCGACCGCACCCTGCGGGACGGCATCGCCGAGCTGTGGACCGATGTCTCCAACGCGGGCGGTGCGGTCGGCTTCGTACCGCCCGTCACGGCCGACGACGTCCGGCCCGAACTGGTCAAGCACCTGGTCGCCATGGCCGAGGGGCGGACCCGGCTGCTGGTCGGTCACGACGAGGAGGGCGCCGTCGCGGCCACGGCCTTCCTGGCCTTCAACACACACCGGCTGATGACCCACTGGCTCTGGCTCTACACGGTGATGGTCCACCCCCGCCATCAGGGCAAGGGCTACGGGCGCGACCTGATGGACGCCGCGGCACAGGCCGCGCGCGGGATGGAGGGGATGGAGGCGATCCGGCTCACCTGCCGCGGCGGCACCGGTGTCGACCGGTTCTACGCCTCGTGCGGGTACAAGGAGGTCGGGCGGGTGCCCGACGCGATACGGGTGGCGGACGGGGACGACCGCGACGACATCATCATGCTGCTGCCGCTCGGCTGAGGCCCCGGCCCCGATTCGCCGGACAGGCGGGCGGCCCCGTCGGACCCCCTTTTGGTGCAGCCCTCCGAAGTGATCGATTCCGGGGCATGCTTCACTGGTCGGGCAGGATCGCAGGACTGTCGTACGTAGAGAGGGGCCAACTGTGTCCGCTGCCAAGCCGAGCGCGACGATTCGGTACACCGCGATGCGCCTCAGCATCTTCGTCGGCTGCTTCGCCCTCGCAGCTGTGGCCGTCCACTTCGGTCTGCTTCCCTCGGGGGCGGGTGGCTCCAATTTCGTCTGGGTGATCCTGCTCGCGCTGGTCCTGTCCGCGCCGCTCAGCTATGTGCTGCTGCGCAAGCAGCGTGACGAGATGTCCGCGCAGATCGTGTCCACGGTCGACCGCACGAAGGCGCGGCTCGAAGCGAACCGGACCCGCGAGGACCACGTCACCCAGTGACGACCCGGTGAGGGTGACGTAAGGGCTACGTAAGGTTCCTCACACCCCGCACGGTTTCCGTATGAGACCCCGGTGCCGGAGCAAGCGCTCCTGTACTGGGGTTTCGTCGTTCCCGCAGGTGCGCCGGGTGCGCCGGGCCTGTGTTCTCGCCCAAAGAAGACCTTTGAGGTTCTCAAAGTTCAAGTGTTAACGTGTTCGACATGAAGACAGCAGTGCGCCATCGATTCGCCGCGAGCGTCCCGCTCGTGGAGCGCCTGCACGTCGATCTATGCCGCTGTATGTCCGCGGTCTGTTGCCGCAACGTCTGAACCGGCACCATGCAGCGGCGCCGCCCCTGACGCGGGCGCCGCACCCCCGTCCCCCCGCACGGCGTCCCCGTGCGCCCCGATGCGTCACGTCAGGAGTGTGTCCGTGTCCGCGAATCCCGCGTCCGCCGCCGAGACCGACAGTCCGTCCGGCTCCGGCTCCGGTTTCCGTATACCCAAGGTCCCGTTCTGGGCCCAGATAGTCGCCGGTCTCGTACTCGGTGTCGTACTCGGGTGGCTTGCCCGTACATACGACATCAACTGGCTCTACACCACGCTCGACAAGGTCGGTCACATCTTCGTCCAGCTGCTGAAGCTGGCCGTCGCGCCGCTCGTCTTCTTCGCGATCCTGGTGTCGATCACCAACCTGCGCAAGGTCAACAACGCCGCCCGGCTGGCCACCCGTACCCTGCTCTGGTTCATGATCACCTCGTTGATCGCGGTCGCCATCGGCCTCGCGATCGGCCTGATCACCAACCCGGGTTCCGGTACGGGACTGACCCCGAAGGACGGCAAGCTGCCGGAGCACGCGGGCTCCTGGCTCGACTTCCTGACCGGCATCATCCCGGACAACGTGATCACGCCGTTCACCGAGCTGAACGTGCTCCAGATCGTCTTCATGGCGGCCGTCGCCGGTATCGCAGCTCTCCAGCTCGGCGAGAAGGCCCAGCCGATCCTCACCCTCAGCGAGTCAGTCCTGGAGCTGCTCCAGAAGGCCCTGTGGTGGGTCATCCGCCTCGCCCCCATCGGCACCATCGGCCTCATCGGCTACGCGATCGCCGACTACGGCTGGGACCTGATCGGCAAGTACGCGACGTTCACCGCCGACGTCTACATCGGCTGCGCCCTGGTGCTGTTCGGGGTGTACCCGCTGCTGCTCGTCACGGTCGCCAAGCTCAGCCCGCTGCAGTTCTTCAAGGGCGCCTGGCCGGCGATCCAGCTGGCCTTCGTCTCCCGATCCTCGGTCGGCACGATGCCGGTCACCCAGAAGGTCACCGAGCGCCTCGGTGTCCCGAAGGAGTACGCCTCCTTCTCGGTCCCGTTCGGCGCGACCACCAAGATGGACGGCTGCGCCGCGATCTACCCGGCGCTGGCGGCGATCTTCATCGCGCAGATCTTCGACGTCCAGCTGGGTGTCGGTGACTACGTCCTGATCGCGTTCGTCTCGGTGATCGGCTCCGCGGCCACCGCCGGTCTCACCGGTGCGACGGTCATGCTGACCCTCACGCTGTCGACGCTGGGCCTCCCGCTGGAGGGCGTCGGTCTGCTCATGGCCATCGACCCGATCCTGGACATGATGCGTACGGCCACCAACGTGGCGGGTCAGGCGCTGGTCCCGGTGATCGTCTCGGCCCGCGAGAAGATCCTCGACCACGACGCGTACAACTCGGCCTCGTCCTCCCCGGTGGAAGACACCGAGGTACGTGACGCCGAGCCGCAGCGCGTGCCGGTCGCCGCGTAACGACTCGGCTTGCGGCGAGCGCCCCCGGTCCGTCGACGGACCGGGGGCGCTCGCCGTTGCGCGGGCTCCGGCCGGGACGGCGGTGCCCGCTCCTGCCCGGAGCGGTTCGCAGCCGTGGTGCCGGAGGGCGGCAGCGGCGGGCGGTGCTCCGCGGTGAGGCGGCGCGGCTGCGGACCCGTACCGCTGCCGTGCAGGCCTCGCTGGACCTGGGCGAGTGCGCTGGGCTGTGAGCACGGCGGCTCCACCCGGTGCCCGCACTACCGCACGCACGTGGCACTCGGGCTCCGAGCACCAGGTGCGTACGCGACGCGACGTGCCTTGTCCCGTCCAGGCCGGATCAGTGCTGGAACCCGACCTCGGGGTTGTCCGGTGTCGGGCCGTCCAGGAGAGGCTGGGGCGTGCCCCGCAGATGCAGATCGAAGAAGGCCGCGACATAGTCCCGGGTGATCCGCATCGAGCGTTCGCCGGAGAGCGGTGCCTCGGGGTCGACAATGCCCAACTGGCCTCCCAGTGAGGGGACATCGGTGAAGGTGAAGTGGCCGGAGTCGGTGACGGTCAGCCAGCGCTTCCAGCCGTCCAGCCGCGCCCAGCCCTCGTCCCAGCTCTCGTCCTCACCGCCGGGACGGTGGTCGGAGGCGGTGCCGAGCATCAGGAACGGTCTGCCGCCGAGTCCGCCGGCGGGGACCGGGTCGAAGAACGTGCCGTCCATGTCGACCCCGGCGCGCACCCGGTGGTCGACGGCCATCGTCGAGGCGGTGGCGTTGCCGCCGATGGAATGACCGGCCATGCCGATCCGGCCCGGGTCGATCATGTGGGCGTGACGCCAGGTCGGGTGACGGCCGGTCAGCCGGTCCAGTACGAAGGAAAGGTCCTTGGCCCGCCCCGTGGCCACGGCTGCAATCCCCGTCGTCGCGGTCTGTTCGCAGGCGGCACAGGTGAGCAGGCGCCCGCCGGGGAAGGTGGTGCCGGTGGACTCGTACGCGTGGTCGACCGTCGCGACGACGTATCCACGGCTGGCCAGGTCCTCGGCCAGGCCGGTCAGTGTTGTCCGCGGCGTGCCGAAGCCGGGGGAGAGCACCACCAGCGGGAACCGGCCGGGTGCCGGGCGGGCGGCCAGGCGGGCGTGGGTGAGGGTGGCGCTGACCGTGGTCGCGGGGACCACGTCCTCCAGACCGCGGGCCGCCAGCATCAGCCGGGCTTCGTCCGTGGTCATGTACGGCGCGGTCGTCGTGCCGCTGCCGGGCCGGGCCGGGTAGTGGACCGACACCATCAACTGCCGGGCGCCCGCCGCCGGGACCCAGGGGGCCGGGCGGCTCCGGTCGGTCAGATGCAAGGTGTCCCGGCCCGTTGCGTAAGGTCCGGTCGGCCGGGGGACTTCGAGTGACGGTCCGGTGGCGGCGTGCGCCGCAGGGGTCGTATCGGGACGGGTTCCGGGACCTGGGGCGGCTAAGGCGGTCGTGGGTGAGGCGAGCAGGACGGCCAGGGTGATCGCCGTGGCCGTGATCCGGCTGCGAAGACTGATCATGGTGAAGACGCTACGGATCCGGCCGTGCGGGAGCATCGCGCGCAGGGGGGAACCGCTGTCCCACCACAGGGTGATCCCGGGCCTTGAGAGACATGACTTTCGTCGAGGGTACGAACCGGCCACTCGGCGGTTGCGGAAGCCCTCTCCGTACGACGCGCGAGGGGCCTGCGCCGTACTCTTGCCGAGGAGCAGGACAGCGGGGGTGGGAGGAAACCGACGTGGGTGCTGTGAAGAGCAAACGGATGCCGCGTGCCGTGCGTGAGCAGCAGATGATGGACGCCGCCGTGCAGACCTTCGGTCAGCGCGGATACCGTGCCGCCTCGATGGACGAGATCGCCGAGCTGGCCGGGGTTTCCAAGCCACTGGTCTACCTGTACCTCAACTCCAAGGAGGAACTTTTCACCGCTTGTATCCGGCGCGAGGCGAAAGCGCTGGTCGACGCGGTGCGGGCGGGGGCGGAGCCGGGGCTTCCGGCCGATCGGCAGCTGTGGGCCGGGCTGCGCGCGTTCTTCACGCACACGGCGGAGCATCCGGACGGCTGGGCGGTGCTGCACCGCCAGGCGCGCACGCACGGGGAGCCCTTCGCCACCGAGGTCACGGTGATGCGGGACGAGATCGTTGCGTTCGTGACGGGTCTGATCGGGGCCGCGGCACGCGAGGCGCACCACGATCCGGCGCTCCCCGACCGCGATGTGTCAGGGCTGGCGCAGGCGCTCGTGGGGGCCGCGGAGTCGCTCGCCGGGTGGGCGAACGAGACCCCGGGCGTCTCGGCGAAGGAGGCCGCGGCCACCCTGATGAACTTCTCCTGGGCGGGCCTGGAGAACCTTATGAACGGCCGTCCGTGGCAGCCGCCGGCCCCGTCTGCGGGCCGGGCGCGCTGAGTGTCGTCCCGGTGAGGTGGATGCGGCCCGCGCCGCGCAGCTGGAAGCCGGTGGAGTCCGCCGCGTAGGTGACGGTGGCCGGCAGCAGGACGGGGGCCCTGAAGTCGGCCCGTACCCGACGGATCTCATGGGGCTGCGGCGCCTCGGCCAGACAGCGGGCGACGGTCCACATGCCGTGGGCGATGGCCCGGGGGAAGCCGAAGAGCCGGGCGGTGAGCGGATACAGATGGATGGGGTTCCGGTCGCCCGACGCGGCGCCGTAACGACGCCCCAGAT
Source organism: Streptomyces sp. NPDC058239 (assembly GCF_042882185.1). Lineage (NCBI taxonomy): Bacteria > Bacillati > Actinomycetota > Actinomycetes > Kitasatosporales > Streptomycetaceae > Streptomyces > Streptomyces sp. NPDC058239. Next base: position 106,806 of record NZ_JBHVWS010000023.1, on the reverse strand, counting down.
CACCGGGGAGCCGCCACTCGGCAACGGCGGGGAGCTCCACGGCCGGGGCCGCGTCCCCCGCGGTGGGGGCTGCGCCTGTCGCATGCCGGGAGAGATAGCCGCTGCGGGACTCCCAGACCAGCTCGCCCGCCAGCCGCGCCTCCGTGACCATCGTGACCTCGGTGCCGCGCCGGTGAGGGGCCAACCCATCGGCGTACACCGTGAGTTCGAGCGGATCGGTCGAGTGCAGGGCCCGGTGGCGGGTGATCTCGATCCAGGTGTGGACGAGCCCGACGACCGGCAGCGGGAACCTCCGGGCGGTCATCAGCCGCATGGCGAGCGGGAAGCCCAGTACATGCGGATAGGTGAGCGGCAGCGTGCCCGACTCGGAGAAGCCGCAGATCCGGCTGTACGAGGCGAGGGGGCCGGGGGCGATCGGTGCGGCAGGGAGCACCGCCCGGTCGCCGGGCGCGGTGGCGCCCGGCCGGCCGGCCCTCTTGAACGGGGACGTGACGGCTGCCCGTACGAGTGTCACGTTCAGATTCGGCATGGGGTCACGCACCCAGCAGGCTCTGGCCGCAGACCCGCACGATCTGACCGTTGACGGCCGTCGACGCCGGCTGGGCGAACCAGGCGGTCGTCTCGGCGACGTCGACCGGGAGGCCGCCCTGCGAGAGGGAGTTCATCCGGCGGCCCGCCTCCCGGATGAAGAGGGGGACGGCCGCGGTCATCTTCGTCTCGATGAAGCCGGGGGCCACCGCGTTGACCGTGACACCGTGGTCGGCGGCGGCGCGCGGAGCCAGCGAACGGACCAGGCCGATGATGCCCGCCTTGCTCGCCGCGTAGTTCGTCTGGCCGTTGTTGCCCGCGATACCGGCGATGGACGCGGTGGCGACGATCCGGCCCCCGCGGTTGACGGTGCCCGCCCCGAGCAGGGCGTCCGTGGTGCGCAGCACGCTGTCGAGGTTGACGTCGATGACCGAGTCCCAGCGGTCGGACGGCATGTTGGCGAGCCGGCGGTCGCGGGTGATGCCCGCGTTGTGGACGAGGGCGTCGAGACCGCCGGGGGCCGCGGCGGCGATCCGTTCCGCGGCATCCGCCGCGGTGATGTCCAGCGGCAGCGCGGTGGCGCCGAGCCGGTCGGCGGTACGGGTCAGCTCGTCCTTTGCCTGCGGGATGTCGAGGCAGATGACCTGGGCGCCGTCCCGGGCCAGCACCGAGGCGACCGAGGCACCGATGCCGCGCGCCGCACCGGTGACCAGCGCGGTGCGCCCGGCGAGCGGTGCCGCCCAGTCGGCCACGGGATCGGGCGTGGCCGAGGTCAGCTCGATCACCTGACCACTGATGTACGCGGACCGGGGCGAGAGCAGGAAGCGGAGGGTGGACCCGGCGGAGGCGACGGCATCCGGTGCGATACGGAGCAGCTGCACGGTGGCGCCCCTGCCGATCTCCTTGCCCAGTGAGCGTACGAACCCTTCGAGGGCCTGCTGGGCGGCGGCCTGGTGATGGTCGCCGGCCGACGGCCGCACCCCCACCACCACGATGCGCCCGCCCGGCGCCAGTGAGCGGACCACCGGGTGCAGGGCCGCATGGACATCACCGAGGCCGCCGGGGGTGCCAACGGCCGTCGCATCCAGCACAATCCCCGCAGGACGTTCGGCGCGCCCGGTGACTTCGAGTCCGGTCGCCGCGAGAAGTGCGCCGAGTTCCTCCGTGACAGCGGAGTCCCCGGCGGTGAGGTGCAGCAGCGGGCCGTCGAGCGACCGGGTCTCCAACGACCAGCGGCGCAACGGAGCGGGCTGCGGCAGGCCGAGCCTCCGGGTCAGAAAACGGCCGGGTGCTGTGCCGGTGAAGTGCAGATAGCGGTCGGCCATTGTCCAGACTCCCTGCTCGGTCGTAGATTTACTCCAGAGTAAGGTTACTCAAGAGTCAGGAGCTGGTCGAGATGATCCCCCTCGCACTCCCGCAGCCCCGCAGGGTCGCGGTCATCGGCGGCAGCCGCATTCCGTTCGCGCGCTCCGACGGCCCTTACGCACAGGTCTCCAACCAGCAGCTGCTCACCGCCGCGCTGGGCGGCCTGGTCGAGCGGTTCGGACTCCAGGGGCAACGGGTCGGCGAGTTCGTCGCGGGCGCGGTCCTCAAGCACAGCCGCGACTTCAATCTGGCCCGCGAGACCGTACTCGGCTCGGCACTCGACCCGCGCACCCCCGCGTACGACATCCAGCAGGCCTGCGGTACGGGCCTCCAGGCCGTCATCGCCGCCGCCGGCAAGATCATGCTCGGTACGATCGACTCGGCAATCGCGGGCGGGACGGACACCACGAGCGACGCTCCCCTCGGCGTCAACGACGAGCTGCGCAAACTGCTGCTCACCGCCCGACGGGCAAAATCAGCAGGAGCCAGGATCAAGGCACTTGCGGGGGTGCGTCCCCGGCACCTCGTCCCGGACATCCCGCGCAACGCCGAACCCCGCACCGGCCTCTCGATGGGGGACCACGCGGCGGTCACCGCCCGCCGCTGGGGCATCACCCGCGAGGACCAGGACCTCCTCGCGGCCACCAGCCACCAGCGCCTCGCGGCCGCGTACGAACGCGGCTTCCTGGACGACCTGGTCGTCCCGTTCCGGGGCCTGACCCGCGACCAGAACCTGCGCCCGGGCTCCACGGTCGAGAAACTCGCCACGCTGAAGCCGGTGTTCGGCACCGACCACCCCGACGCGACGATGACCGCGGGCAACTCCACCCCGCTCACGGACGGCGCCGCGACCGTGCTGCTGGCGAGCGAGGACTGGGCCCGGGCCCATGACCTGGAACCGCTCGCCTACCTCTCGCTCCACGAGACGGCCGCCGTCGACTACGTGAACGGCGACGACGGCCTCCTGATGGCACCCGCGTACGCCGTACCGCGCATGCTGGAACGCGCCGGGCTCACCATCGAGGACTTCGACCTGTTCGAGATCCACGAGGCCTTCGCCTCCCAGGTGCTGGCCACCCTCGCGGCCTGGGAGAAACAAGGCCTCGCCCCCGTCGACCGGGACAAGCTCAACATCACCGGCTCATCACTCGCCACCGGCCACCCGTTCGCCGCAACGGGCGCCAGAATCGTCGCCACCCTCGCCGAACTCCTCGCTGAACGCGACGCCCCGTCCCGGGGCCTGATCTCGATCTGCGCAGCCGGCGGCCAGGGCGTCACAGCCATTCTCGAACGCCCGTGACGCACCGAACCGGACAGGCGCCGAACTCCGGCCCGTCCGGCGATTGAGGACATCTTTCGAGCCCGTCCGGCGATTGAGGACGAACCGGCCGCCGGACGGACCCGGCGCCCCGCCCGACCCACGTTGAGGAGCCGCACATGTCCACGCCACCCACCGCCGCCGCCCCCACCCTCGTCGAGCCGACCAAGGTCAGAGCCGCCGACGGCTCGGTGCAACAGGTCTCCGTTCCCCCCGCCGCACCCCCCGTCCGCCGCGGCTCCCTCGCCGAGATCCCGTTCGACAATGCGCGCGAGGCCCCCGCCGACGCCGTCCTCAGCCGCAAGCAGCCGGACGGCAGCTGGCAGGACGTGACGGCGGCGGAGTTCGCCGACGAGGTGCTCGCAGTCGCCAAGGGCCTTGTCGCGGAGGGTCTCGGCGCCGGCGACCGGATCGCGATCATGGCGCGTACGACCTACGAATGGACGCTGCTCGACTTCGCCGCCTGGGCCGCCGGACTCGTCACCGTCCCCATCTACCCGACCTCCTCCGCCTTCCAGGCCCGCTGGATCCTCCAGGACTCCGGCGCCGTCGCCTGCGCCGTCGAGACCGCGGACCAGGGCCGGCTGATAAGCCAGGAACGCAAGCAGCTCGGCGACCTCACCCACCTGTGGCAGTTCGACACGGGCGCGCTCGGCCGGCTGAAGAGCCTCGGCCGGAACGTCCCCGACGACGCCGTCACCGCCCGCCGCGCCACGCTGGAACCCGGAACCCCCGCCACCCTCATCTACACCTCGGGCACCACCGGCCGCCCCAAGGGCTGCGTCCTCACCCACGGCAACTTCTTCGCCGAGGTCGACAACGCGATCGAACTCCTCCACCCGGTCTTCAAGTCGGTCAGCAAATACCCCGCGTCCACGCTTCTCTTCCTCCCCCTCTCCCACGTCTTCGGACGCATGGTCGCGATCGGCTGTCTGCGCGCCCGGGTCCGCCTCGGCCACGCCCCGTCCATCCAGACCGAGGACCTCCTGGCCGACCTGGCCGGGTTCAGGCCGTCGTTCCTGCTGGCCATCCCGTACGTACTGGAGAAGGTCTACAACACCGGCCGCGCCACGGCCGAGAAGATGGGCCGCGCATCGTCGTTCGACCGCGCCGCGAGAATCGCCCAGCGGTACGGACAGGCCGTCGAGGCCGCCGAACACGGCACGGGCCCCGGCCCCGGCCCGGTCCTCCGGGCGGCCCGCGCCCTGTACGACCCTCTGGTCTACCGCCGTATCCGGGCCGCACTCGGCGGACACGTCCGGTACGCGATCTGCGGCGGCTCCCCGCTGGGCCGCCGGCTCGCCTCGTTCTACGCGGGCGCCGGCATCGAGATCTTCGAGGGCTACGGCCTGACGGAGACCACCGCGGCCGCCACCGTCACCCCACCGCTCAAACCGCGCCTCGGCACCGTCGGCTGGCCGCTGCCGGGCACCGCCGTACGGATCGCGGACGACGGCGAGGTGCTGCTCAGCGGCGGCCAGGTGTTCCAGGGCTACTGGGACACCGAACGCGGCGAGGCCGTACCCGTACACGAGGGCGGCTGGTTCGCCACCGGCGACCTCGGTGCGCTGGACGAGGACGGTTACCTCACGATCACCGGCCGCAAGAAGGACATCATCATCACCTCCGGCGGCAAGAACGTCGCCCCGGCACCGCTGGAGGACTGGCTGCGCGCCCACCCGCTGGTCAGCCAGTGCATGGTGGTCGGTGAGAACCGGTCGTTCATCACCGCCCTGATCACCCTGGAGCCGGACGGGCTCGCCCACTGGCGGCAGATGAAGAAGAAGCAGGACGTGCCGATCCGCGAACTGGTGGCGGACGAGGAGCTGCACAGCGCGCTCCAGCGCGCGGTCGACGAGGCCAACCGTCTGGTCTCGCGTGCCGAATCGATCCGCAAGTTCGCTGTGCTGCCGGGGGACTTCACGGAGGACAGCGGGCACCTGACGCCGTCGCTGAAGCTGAAACGGGATGTGATCGCACGGGACTTCGAGAAGGAGATCGAGGCGTTGTACCGGAAGTGACCGCGCGAGCGGCGGCACATGGTCACCGGGGCCGGACCTGTTCCGCGCCTCTCCCGGTTTCCCCTCAGCCGTCCCGCGCGCCTGTCATGCGGTCTTCGGGCGGGCAAAGGTGGCGGGTGCCGACCGGCGGGAGCGTGCGGCGACCAGGTCGGCCGCGAACTTCCGGTTGTTGATGGTCTGTTCGCGGTATTCGGCCGGAAGGTCCGGCAGGGCGAGGAGGCGATCGCAGGAAGCCAGTGATCCGCGCGCGTCGCCGGTCCAGTAGGAGGTGATGGAGTGCTCGAAGAGCAGGCCCCAGCTGTAGATCCAGGGCTCCATGAACAGCCAGTCCTCGGGGACAGGGCGATTGAGACCGGCGACGGCGACCGCGTTGGCCGCTTGATAGCGCCCCATCTTCCTTAGCCGGCAGGTCAGTTCGTAGCAGGCCTCCAATCGCTGCGGTCGGCTCTCCCATGCGCGGGTGAGAGCGTCCATGCCGCCGGGCCAGTCACCGGAGTCGGCCTTGAGCACTCCCACTTGCAGCAGGGCGTAATACACCTCCTCCTCCCATCCGCCCATGCCGGCCCGACGTTCGTACGACGCGATCGCTTCCCGGGTCTCACCCATGTCGCGGAGAGTCTGCGCGAGGTAGAAGACCGTGCGGGGATTGTCCGGGTTGCGCTTGAGGTCTTCGCGCAGCAGGCGGGCGTCCCGGGTGAACTTGTCCCCGCGCGAGCCGCCGTCGGCGAAATGCTCGATGCTGAGGGCCGAGAGATCGGCAACGGTGTGCTGTTGCGCGGTGGTCAGGAATTCGTGGGTCGCGCCCTCGTAGCGCCATGGGATGTCCCCTTTGACCAGCCGGGGGATGCGGTATTCGAGGGCACCGAGATGGCGCAACATGTAGGAGTCGGCGCTCAGTTCGGACAGTTCGGACAGTGGGCCCTCCCGTCGGACGGCCATGTCGGCGTCGATGAGCAGGAGATAGTCGGCCTTGCCGCGTGCGCGTTGGATGTTCAGGGTGCGGTTGTGGCCGAAGTTGGCCCAGAGGTCCTCGTGGAGTTCTCCCGGAATCCCCTTCATCGTGGCGCGGATCAGCTCCTGTGTTCCGTCATGGGAGCCGGTGTCGGAGATCACCCATGTGTCCACCAGGTCGCGTACGGAGTTCAGGCATCGCTCGATGACCTTCGCCTCGTCCTTGACGATCATGCACAGGCAGATCGACGGCTTGCGGTGCAGGGCGGGTGGCCGTTCTTCGGTAGGACGGTCGATCAGATTTGTCATATACATCTCCCAATCTGGCTTTCTGTGGAGTAACACTCCATGGCGAATTGGTGCGGTGTACGGGATCGGCCGATCCGGTCACCGAGAAAAGCGACGCTAGTGCGCCGGAATCCGGTGGTCGCGACGCGACACGGAATTCTCGGGGGTGCGTAGGTGGCCGGGCCAAATAACCAACGTGCCTAACTAATATGCGAATAGGGGCAGATGGTCGAAGCTTTACTCACTCACAAGGGGAGCTGTCAGCACTCGGACGGTAGATCATCGGCGTGGCGCATATGCCCTTGCCCCGTTGCGGCTGTCACAGTCACGGCTCCGATCCACGCAGACCCGGTAAGGAATCCGAAGATGCACAAATCGAGAAGCTGGGACATTCTGTCCCGTTCAACCCTGGGTGCCATGTCGCTGGGTATGACCCTGGCGCTGTGCCCCATGGACATCGCTCACGCAGCGCCGAACCCCACGGGTTCGCAGGCGGCCAACCGATTGATGGCCAGCCGAGTGGCGGCCAGCGTGTCCGGGACGGTCACCTCCCAGATCTCTCAGAACATCCGCAGCGGTCCCACCACCCAGTCGCAGATCGTGGGCAGCGTGCCGTCCGGCGGCGTGGTTTCCATCGCCTGCAAGGTGGTCGGCCAGAACGTCGACGGGAACTCGTTCTGGTACCTGCTGTCCAATGGCAGCGGCTGGATGAGCGCCCGCTACATCTCGACGCAGACCACAGTGCCGTTCTGTGACGACTTCCCGGGCTCGGGCGACACCGGCCCGACGGGACCCATGGGCCCGACGGGTCCGGCGGGT